>JAZOOV010000068.1:0-10223 GCA_045655215.1 Christensenellaceae bacterium
CCTGCAAAAAACAACCATTGACAAGCGAGAATTTTATCTTCAAAATACGCTTTAGCAAACTCACTTGCAACCTTGCAATCGTGATATCTTCTCATTGAAGAAACTTTAAAATTGAGATTTAAAAGTTCTGAACCAGTAGTGCGATATCCAAGCGCCCCGTTTTCAGTCATACTAACGTTATATTCATTATCCAAGACGTCTTTTAACTCTTTTAAAAAACTCATAACCTTCACCTAATTTAAATCTCGTTTTTTACATTATAGCATAGTTTCTGCCAAATAGCAATAAAAAAGATTTACCCTATTTTAGAGTAAATCTTTTTATTTTTTATTCTTCTTCTAGTTCTTCTTCAGACTTTGGTGTTAGCGCAATTTTAGAAACCTTAAAGTCGTCTATTCTCATTATTCTAACGCCTAAGGTATCTCTACCAATCTTACTGATATCGCTAGACGCAACTCTTATTATCGTTCCGTTGCTAGTTATAATCATTATGTCTTGATCTTCACTAACGAGTTTAAGACTTGCAAGTTTACCAGTTTTAGCGTTAAATACGCCGGCTTTTACGCCTTTCCCACCTCTATTTTGTTGTCTATAATCATCAAGTCCCGAACGCTTACCAAATCCGTTTTCAGTCATTGTAATTACTTCTGTATTTTCTCTTATTACAGACATATCGATAACGTAATCGTCGCTAGATAGTTCCATACTCTTTACGCCTTGAGTATCTCTACCCATTGCTCTAACGTCTTTTTCAGAGAATCTTATACACTTACCTTCGTGAGATGCAACGATAATATCGTCTTCCCCAGAAGAAAGTTGAACGGAAATAAGTTCGTCCCCTTCAACGATGTTGATTGCAATCTTACCAACCTTTCTAATGCTAGCGAATTCCGAAAGAGCAGTCTTTTTAATCAAGCCGTTTTTGGTTGCAAGAACCATATATCCTTCAGCCCCCTGTTTAAGTGGAAGCATAGTGCAAACCTTTTCTCCGTCTGCTAGTTGCAACAAGTTAACGATTGCTCTACCCCTTGCCGTTCTTTGTGCTTCAGGAATAAAGAATCCTTTTAGACTATAAACTCTACCCCTATCGGTAAAGAACAAGATATCGTCGTGAGTAGAAGAAACAAACATGTTATCGATAAAGTCTTCTTCTTTAGGTTTATGTGCCATAACGCCCTTTCCACCACGATGTTGAGTTTTATACTCAGCAACGGGAACTCTCTTAACGTAGCCCATGTGAGTTAAACTAATTACAACGTCTTCTTCAGGAATCATATCCGCAATATCGATGTCACCGTAATCGTATGAAAGTTCGGTTTTTCTCTCGGTAGAGTACTTACCCTTAATTTCTTCCATGTCGCCACGAATAATTGCCTTAACTCTACTTTCGTTAGCCAAGATATCCTTTAAGTCGGCTATAATTGCTCTTAATTCTTCAAGTTCTTCTTTTAGTTTATTAACTTCCATACTAGTTAATCTTTGAAGTCTCATCTCTAGTATTGCATTTGCTTGGCGTTCTGAAAGTTCAAAGTTTTCCATAAGACTTGCAGTAGCACTATTCTTATCGGCTGACTTTTTGATGATTTCAATAACTTCATCAATATTTGCAAGCGCAATTACTAAGCCCTTAACTATATGTTCTCTCTCTTCGGTTTTTGCTAGGTCGTATTTAGTTCTTCTAACGATAACCGATTCTTGATGGGCAATATAATGCTCTAAAATCTCTTTTAGGCTTAAAATCTTAGGCTCTCCGTCAACTAATGCTAGAAGTATTATTCCGTCTTTTACTTGTAAATTTGTGTGTTTATACAAGGTATTTAGAACTACTTGAGCATTGGCGTCTTTTTTGAGTTCAATTATAATTCTCATGCCGTGTCTGTCCGACTCGTCGCGAATATTACTAATTCCCTCAACGCGCTTGTCGTTTACCATTGCAGCAATGCTCTTTATTAGTTCTTCTTTATTTACTTGGTAAGGAATTTCAGTGACAACGATTCTCTCTCTGCCGTTATCCATTTCTTCAAAGTCGGTTTTAGCACGAAGAACAAAACCACCTTTACCCGTTCTATACGCTTGTTTGATTCCTGCTCTACCCATCAATACGCCACCCGTTGGATAGTCTGGCGCAGGGATATATTCCATTAACTCTTCGATATCCATTTCTGGATTATCTAGTAATGCAATACAGCGGTCTAAACACTCTGCTAGGTTGTGAGGCGGAATATACGTTGCCATACCAACGGCTATACCATCAGAGCCGTTAACCAAGATATTTGGGATTCTAGACGGCAATACAACCGGTTGCATTTCAGTATCGTCAAAGTTTGGATAGAAATCTACGGTGTCTTTATCAATATCTCTAAGCATTTCGTTAGAAAGTTTAGAAAGTCTCGCCTCAGTGTACCTATATGCTGCGGCAGAGTCTCCGTCAACCGAGCCGAAGTTTCCGTGTCCGTCAACTAATGGACAATTTATTGAGAAGTCTTGAGCCAAACGAACGAGCGCATCGTAAACCGAACTATCGCCGTGCGGGTGATATTTACCTAGCACTTCACCGACGATTTTAGCACATTTTTTGTACGCTTTATCGTTTGTTAAGCCCATATCGTGCATTGCGTAAAGTATTCTTCTATGAACGGGTTTCATACCATCTCTAACGTCGGGAATAGCACGAGAAACGTTAACTGCCATAGCGTACGCAATAAACGATTTTTTAACTTCGTTATTAACTTCTATATTTATAAGTTTAGTTTTATCTAATACTTCTTGAAATTGTGCGCTTAATTCGCCACCAAAATCTTTTTTAGCCATTTTAGTTCTCCTTAAATATCAAGGTCTTTTACAAGTTTAGCGTTTTGTTCGATAAACTCTCTTCTAAGTTCGGGGTTGTCACCCATAAGTTTTATGAAAGTTTCGTTGGCTTCAACGGCATCTTCCATTGTCACTTTAAGCATAGTTCTCGTTTCTGGATTCATAGTGGTTTCCCAAAGTTGATTTGGGTCCATTTCACCAAGACCTTTATATCTTTGAATTTCGCACTTACCAACTTCAGCAAGGTATTCTTGAAGTTCTTCGTCCGAATAACAATATTTGTCAACTTTATTCTTGGTTGCCTTATATAGTGGCGGTTGAGCGATATAAACGTGCCCTTTTTCAATTAAAGGACGCATAAACCTAAAGAAGAAGGTTAAAAGCAATATTCTAATGTGGCTACCGTCAACGTCCGCGTCGGTCATGCAAATAATTCTATCGTAGCGCAATTTAGATTCGTCGAAATCTTCTTTGATGCCACCACCAAACGCCGTGATCATTGCCCTAATTTCTTCGTTTTCCATAATTCTATTGATTCTTGCCTTTTCTACGTTGAGAATCTTACCACGAAGTGGCAATATAGCCTGAAAACGCCTATCTCTACCTTGTTTAGCACTTCCACCTGCAGAATCACCCTCTACTAAGAAAATTTCGCAGAATTTTGGATTTTTGTCCGAACAATCGGCAAGTTTACCTGGAAGTGTTGTAGATTCTAAAGCACCCTTTCTTCTCGTGTTTTCACGAGCAAGACGAGCGGCTTCTCTAGCCCTTTGAGCCGTAATACACTTCATTACGATTTCTCTTGCCTTTGCGGGATTTTCTTCTAAGAAAGAACCAAAATATTCGTTCATTGCTTTAGAAACGTAGTTTCTCATTTCCGAATTGCCGAGTTTGGTTTTAGTTTGTCCTTCAAATTGTGGCTCGGTTAATTTTACCGAAACAACGGCAACTATACCCTCTCTAACGTCGTCTGGTGAAACTTTTTCATCATTTTTTAACACGCTAAGTTTCTTTCCACTATCGTTAATAATCTTTGTAAGCGATGCCTTAAAGCCTTCTAGGTGCGTACCACCTTCTTCGGTATTTATGTTGTTTGCAAACGCATATATGGTCGTATCGTAAGAATCCACGTATTGAAGAGCGACTTCTACTTCAGTATCCCCATAGAAAACGTCGAAGTAAACGGGGCTTTCAAAGAGTGGTTGATTGTTTTTACACAAATCTTTAACAAAGTGAGCAATACCACCCTCGTAATAAAACTCGTCTTTCTTTTCCTTTCCATCTCTCTTATCTTCAACTATAATTCGTAGACCCTTGTTTAGATAAGCAAGTTCTCTCAATCTAACTTTAATCGTATCATAATTAAAATCGGTGGTTTCAAAGATTTCAGCGTCCGGCATAAAGGTCACCCAAGTACCTGTTATGTCGGTTGAAGAAATCACCTTTAACTCTTCTTGTGGAATACCCCTTTTATAGAGTTGAGAAAAATGTTTGCCGTCTTGATGAACTTCTACTTTTAGCCAGGTAGAAAGAGCGTTAACTACCGACAAACCAACCCCGTGCAATCCACCCGAGATTTTATATCCTCCACCACCAAATTTTCCACCTGCGTGAAGTTTGGTTAAAACTACTTGCACAGCCGAAACTTTTTCGGTGTGGTGAATAGCCGTAGGAATACCTCTTCCGTTATCCTTTACCGTACAAGAGCCGTCGTTATTGATGGTTATAGTTATAACGTCACAATATCCACTTAGCGCTTCGTCAATAGAGTTGTCCACTATCTCTTGAACGAGATGATGAAGACCCCTAACGTCGGTTGAACCGATATACATACCCGGTCTTTTTCTAACGGGATCTAACCCTTCTAGGACCTGTATTTCACTTTCGCCGTATTCGCCTTTTACTTTGCTGATATCTTCCATACTTCACCCACAAAATTTATTTTTATATATTATATCATACTATAGTTAAAAAAACAAGCACTTTTAATATATTATTATATATAATATTATATGTGCGAACTAATTTTTGAACAAAAATAGGGCTTTTTATCACTTTATAATTTCTTGTATAATTTTTCTTGTTTTTACTCAAAATAATACTGCGGAGAAGAAAAATGAAATCTTGTAAAATTTGTAATGAAAACATCAACGCATATCTTCTTTTATGCCCGACTTGCGGGACAACTATCTGTCCTAGATGTATTGAAACAACTCACAATTATTGTCCGTATTGCTTAACGGAAATAGATTACTCCAAATAAAAAGAAAAACACCGAGCAAAAACATTTGCTCGGTGTTTTCATGTTTTCTAAAACTTATATTCTTCTTTAAGTCTATCTAAAAGTTTAATTTCAAAAGCCTTTAAGCCTAATAATTGGCTCTTTTTCGCCTCTTTCTTACCTTTCTTGTAAAAGTCTATGGCAAAATCATTTTCTTGCCTTACAGCCAAATTATAAGCCAATTTCACTCTAAGCGAAGTGGCAGAGTTAAACTTGTTTAGTGGTTTTTCTAATTCATACATCAAATCATCTGCCCTATCGACGTCTAAATTAAACGTACAATAGGAATACAATGCATCCGTTTTAATAGTAGTCATAGCCGACGCAGGAATATAGTCTTCTAAAGAAAGTAATCTATCGATTATCTTATTTGCGTTTTCAAAATCGCCCTTATCTACGTAGTAGTAGAACCTATAATTTAATAGGGTTATAAAATTTAGGCTATCTTCCGGAAGTTGAGGAACTTCAAAATAATATTTTTCTTCAATCTCACTAAAAGTTTTGCCATTATATAGTTCGCTTTGAATTGCTAAAAGCGAATACACAACTTGCGTTTCATAATCGTTTTTAGATATTCCGTATAAAACGCCTCCGTCGTTTCTCGCCCCACCTTCTTCGTTAGGCAAAGCGTTGCCAAAGAAAAAATACGCTCCAACGGGCAACAAACATATAATCATTGAACGCACCATATACGGCATTTCAAAAAAGAAACCAAGTATGCCCAATAGCATAATAATTAGTGAAAAAATCAACCCACCAATCGTCATGTTTTTTAAGCCTTTTTTCAAGTTTACGCAATCTTTTTTAACCATAGAAGTATAGCCTGCTTCTTCTAGGTTAAAAGTTAAGCCGAATTTTAATTTTTTCCCACTTCTCGTAAACTTAAAAAACCAAACGGCAATCGACAACAAGTAAAACCCGTTTATCTTTCCAAAAATCAAGTGTCCTAATTCGTGAAAAAGGGTACATATAAAGCCAGCAACAACTAGCCCTAGTAGGCATGGCAAAATCATATCTTTTAGCACTAATCCGTGTTTATTTGAACAAAATGACACGGTTAAGAACACTAACGCTACCACTGCTCCATACGTCACTAAATAGTTTAAAATCTTAAATTTTCTCTTCATTATTTCTCCAATTTATATCTCAAATAACCTTCTAAATTATCGCTTTCACTAACTATAACCTTATTTACACCAAGCAATTCGTAAACTTTATAAAGAATACAAACGCCCGCATATATAACCCCTTCTCTGCCCTTTTGTATTCCGTCGATTTTAGATATTTCTTCTTCTGTTAAATTCTCTAATTTCTTTTTTACCCTATGCACTTGCTCTTTGATTAAATTAAATCCATGAACTTTTTTTGAGTCATATTCTTTTAATCCTAGCAAGATTGCAACGACAGTCGTCGCCGTTCCACCTATTGCAAAAAAGTTTTTCTCTTTTATGTTTAATTCTTTCCCAAAAATGCCCGAAAAAATCTCTTCTTCCGTTTGTTTTTTAAGCATTTCAGTCATTGTTCCAGCGCCGAGTGGATAACTTTTACCACTAAGTTCTCCGTTAAATAGCGTGGCAATCTCAGTACTTGCCCCACCTATATCTATGAGCCCACCTTGATTTTGCCCTTCAAGTGCGCCTAGAACTCCCAGCATTGCTTCCGTTTCGCCTGAAACGACGTCTACTTTCTCCCCACAGAGGTCGTATACTTTTTCGGTAAACTCGTTTCCGTTTTTAGAAAGCCTTACGGCTGCAGTAGCAAAAATAAAGATTTTATCAGGCTTTTCTATTTTTGCTTGCTCGTAAAACTCTTTTACTGCGCTAGCAGTTCTATCAATCGCCTCGCAAGATAAAAAACGCCCCTCTCCAAGATTTTGGGCAAGGCGCGTTATCTTTACTTTTTTATATTCGGTTTTACCTTCTTTTATTAAGGCTAGCCTTACTGAATTTGAACCTATATCTATAATACAATACTTCATACTAATTTAGGGCAATATCATCGTCTAATTGATAGCCTAATTCGTAAGCACGCCTAACTATCCAATCTAGTTCTTTACGCGCTTCCAAAACGTCTTCTCCGTTTTCAATCATAACGTTATATTCAGTAATTCTTCTTTCAAGTTCAGCTATGTTATTTTGCTCTACTTTTATAGCAATCAGTTGATACACCATAATTACAAGTAGAATAAAAAGCAACAAGACTGCACCGATAGTTGAAGACACTACTAATCTTTTAAACTTGGTTTGATCCATTTATTTTATTTCCTTGATTTTTCTTCTTACTAGAACATTATATACCATTTTTATACTTTTTGCAAGTATATAATGAAAACTTTTAACGTATAGAAAGTTTCCAAGCAAAACGCCAACTATCATATAGGCTCTTAAATTTGGCATTTTTACTAGGAAAGAATACAAAACATAGCCAAAAGATAGCAAAATAAAATACGCTATTTCTACTACCCCTTTTATCGCGTTTTTGT
Source organism: Christensenellaceae bacterium (assembly GCA_045655215.1). GTDB lineage: Bacteria > Bacillota > Clostridia > Christensenellales > Borkfalkiaceae > UBA1259. The sequence continues at coordinate 7,575 of JAZOOV010000068.1, forward strand.
TAGTTCTTTCTTTTATTAAAATTGCAAGCGTTCTAAAAACCCCAAAGCAAGCGCCGAAACTTATGCATGACAAGTAAACGTAGAATTGATTCGCCGTGACAAACACTACTTTAATATCCTTTTTAAGATTGGTTTTTTCTTGTTTCCGTACTTAATTTCAAAAAATATTCCGTCTGCCGAAAGCGTGCCACTTTGTTTATTGAAACTAGTGATTTTTATGTTTTCTCCAACAATTTTAACCCTTTTCCCCGAAACGGTTAGGTTTATAAACTGCTCCGAAAAACCATCAACCGAGTCCACACCCGTCATAGAGAGTTTTCTTTGTGAATCTAAAGTTAACGTGTTATTTTCTATTTGATTTGACATATTTTCCCCCTTTTTATATAAATATGCCAAACTAGAATAAATAAAACCTACTAGTCGATAGTAATTAGCAATACGCCGTTATCGTTAATTGCGCTAGCATCAAATGCCCAAGAAAGAGTTTTATCTTCGTCAACAACATAGTATTTAGCCTTGCTTAAATCTAAGCCTTCAAATTTAAGTTCTTGCTTTTTACCTGACAAGTTTACTAGAAGCAGTGCAGTTTTTTCGCCGTTCTTAGCGCATAAAACGTACATACCATCAGTATCAACGCTTGCCTCAACTTGATTTTTAAGTTGATATAAGTGATTAAAAGCGACGAACGAATAGTAAGACTTAAACGGCTTATAAGTATTCATATCAAATACTGCGGCGTACGTAGAAGAGCCCGTAATTCTCATATCGTAAACACAACAAACGTCAACCACAGGAGAATTTTGCATAGCGATCATAGTTCCTGCAATTTCTGCACTATGATGAGCCTTGCCTTTATCTTCTTTTACAGGGTGCCACTCGTTTAAGTGAGTTTCTATATGTGAATAACCAAATTCTTCAAGTTTTTGTTGCAAGTATTTGGTATACATAATATTGGTTTCAGTTTTAGAATAACTATGCCACGAGAAAAAATCGATTGGTGAATTATGTTCTTTAATATATTTGAAGAATTTATGGAAGTAATCTAGCCAAATTTCCGGCCACTCAGCGCCCGGTCTATGCAATGCGTAAAACCCACACGAGCCGTACCCACCTATCTTTATATTTGGAAAACGATTTTTTAGGTATTTAGACGCAACGTCGTACAATCTAAAAAATTGCTCGGGAACTCCGTCCCACATCATAGTTGAGCCATGATATTCTTCTTCACTTTCAGGCTCGTTCCAAATTTCCCAATACTTAACGTTAAAGTGGAATCCGTTTGCCCACCCCTCGTTATAGTGCATTATTATATGTTCGCAAATTCTAGCCCACTTTCCATAGTCTTTTGGTGGAGCAGTTCTATACGCTTTAATATGCGATGCGTTTTCAATGGTAATTCCAAGCCTATAATAAGGCTCGATTCCGTTGTCAATTAGACCTTTCATCAATATATCCGTAAATGCAAAGTCATATGAATTAGGATCGTTTTCATCTGCGTCGAAATCTCTAAAAATATTAGGAATATCTACCCATCTATATCCACCATAAGGTCCACCGACGTCGTGCAAACGAGAATATGGAATTCCAGCCTCTTTTAAGTACTTAAAATAAGAAGTATCGTGCCCCATAAGTGGTGGTTGCCCTGCACCGTGCATAGGCTTAATTTTTCCAATAATTTTACTAGTGTCAACGGTTATAGTAGCCATACTATTCCTCCACGATTATTTTCTACTACATTTTACCAAAGGTTAATTAAAAAATCAATACAAAATTTAACTTTTTATCTGCTTTTTCTCTTTTTAATTAGCGAAATAACTAAGAAGAATATCCCACCGAAAAGAACGGGCATATAATAACAAGAAACTCTCCAAAGTATAAGCGTTCCAGCCAACAACTCTTCTCCAATTAAAATTGGAAACAATAAAATAAATAGCCCCTCACTACTGCCGTTTCCACCTGGAATTGGAATTACGTTAGTTATATAATTTAAGCAAAGACTTAATAAATAAAATTTAATAAATGCGTCTAATGAAAAACCTACTCCCGAAAGCAAAAGATAACTTAAATATATAAAGGAAGTAATTAAATATAAGTATAAAACGTAAGTTAGCATCGACAACACATACTTATAAAATTCTTTAATAAGCAAGACAACTTGCTCTTTATAAACTTGGTATTTTACTACTTGTTCTACGATAAACTCTTCTTTTTTCTCCTTGTTTTTTCTAAATCTAATTTTAGCAATTAGGTTTATACAAAATTTTTGGAAAGGCTTAACAAAGGCAAGTAGCATTGAAACTACTAACGATCCAACGTGAAAAAGCGCACCAACACCAACTACTAAATGAAGCCCGACACTCACCCCTTCAATCGTCACGCTGAATTTGTTTACTAAAAGAATTAAAAATAATATTAAATAATTAAGCACGCTCGAAAAAGAAACTACAATTTGAGTTCTCGTCACACCCGAAAGTCCTTCATAAAAGGAGAAATCATTATTCATATAATAATAAATCCTCAGTGGAAAATGCCCACTCTTAAAGGGCGTTATATCAGAGCCTAGTCTTCCAAAAACAACGTCACAAAGGGCGTTTAAAAAGGTGAAATTATCAAGCGATTTTTTAACGCATAAATAATCAACGAAAGCGC
>JAZOOV010000069.1:0-5887 GCA_045655215.1 Christensenellaceae bacterium
CCCTAAAGACGCTAAAGAAATTGTAAAAAAAGTTAATAGAGCCTTGCAAAAGTGCGATACTTTCAACCTAATGTTTATGGCAAATTTTGACCAAATGGCGTTAGAATCAATGAAAGAACGCCACCTAATTAGTCAAGCACTAATAGATAATAAAGAGATAAGCGCTGCGCTTATAAACACGGATAAAACCATTTCTATAATGCTTAATGAAGAAGACGTAATTAGAGAACAATGTTTTATGCGTGGGCTAAGGCTAACCGAAGCGTATAGGAAACTAGAAAAAATCGACGCAGAACTATCTAAAAATATGGACTTTGCCTACGATAGAAGATTTGGCTACCTAACGGCTTGCCCAACTAATTTAGGAACGGGCTTAAGGGCAAGCGTATTGTTATTTTTGCCTGCTTTAACCGAAGGGCGAAAGATAAATACTCTAGTTAGGGAAGTTCAAAAATTAGGGCTAACTGTTCGTGGTCTTTACGGAGAGGGAAGTTCTGGCGAAGGGTTTATGTACCAAGTGAGCAACGAAGTCACTTTAGGCGTTTCGGAAGAAGATATTCTAAATAGCGTAGAAGAAACGGTACTAAGCATTTGCCAAGCCGAAAGAGAAGAATCGGAGAGATTATTTAGTAAAAATCAAATAAAAATTATAGACAAGGTTAGAAAATCGTTCGGCGTGCTAACTAACGCAGTGCTACTAGATTATAGCGAATTTCTTTCACACGTAGCCCTAGTAAAGATGGGGGCTATGCTCGGTATGATTGATATAGACGATTTAGAAGCAATCGACGATTTGATTATAAACGTTCGCCCTGCAGTCTTGTGCGAGCAGTACGGCAAAAAACTATCTAGCATTGATAGAGATTTGTTTAGGGCAGAAATCGTGACGAAAAAACTACTTAAATTAAGGGGGTAAAAAATGTATTACGACGCATTTTCGAGAAACGTAAACGAAGTTATAGAATACGCAAATGGATTGGCTAAAAAAACCGGTTGTAGATATATTGGCTCAGAGCATATTTTGTTCGGCTTAATCAACGTTAGTGACGGAAGAGCCGCGGCAATTTTAAGAGAGGCTGAAGTAGATAACGACAGATATCTTTACTATTATAAAAAGACGGTTGATACTTCGGTTATAATTCCAGGCAATATGTTTACGCCGAGAACAAAACAACTATTCGATAACGCAATAGATATATCCTTAAAAGCGCACTCTGGTTTTGTTGGAACAGAGCATCTTTTGCTTGCCATTTTACTTAATCCCGATTGTATTGCCGTTGCAATACTAAAAACTCTTAAGGTTGACGTAAATAAAATGGCAGACGACCTATACAACTCTATTATGAGAAAGGACGAAGATGAAGTTAGTGACGATCAGCCTGAAGAGAGTTCAAGTTTCTTTTCCGATTCGTTTAAGACGGCGTTTGCTAAAAAGATTAACGAGAGCAAGCAGTCAACTGCTAAAGATCAACCACAAAAGGAAGAAGACGATTTAAGCGAAATTTCAAAATTTGGCGTAAATTTAACTAACGTTGCTAAATCGGGAAAATTAGATCCCGTTATCGGTAGAAAAAAGGAAATTGATAGAGTAGTTCAAATTCTATCTAGAAGAACAAAAAACAACCCTGTTCTAATTGGTGAACCGGGCGTAGGTAAGAGTGCCGTTGTAGAAGGGCTTGCACAAGCCATAGTAAAGGGCAACGTGCCGGAAATTTTAGCCGATAAAATCGTGTTCTCACTAGATATTGCAGGCATGGTTGCCGGCTCAAAATATCGCGGTGATTTTGAAGAGAGATTAAAAACCGTTATCGATACGGTTAAGAGAAACGGCAAGATTATTCTTTTTATCGACGAAATTCATAACATAGTAGGAGCAGGAAGTACGGGAGAAGGCAATATGGACGCGGCTAATATCTTAAAGCCAATGCTATCTCGTGGCGAACTTCAAACTATAGGTGCAACAACCATTGACGAATATAGAAAATATATTGAAAAAGACGCTGCGCTAGAAAGACGTTTTCAACCTATTATGGTAGAAGCGCCAAGCACCGAAGAAACGGTGGAAATTCTAAAGGGACTAAGGGATAAATACGAAGCCCATCACGGAGTAAGTATTCCAGACGAGGCTATAATTGCCGCAGTCACCCTTTCGGATAGATATATTATGGATAGATTTTTACCTGATAAAGCCATTGACCTTATCGACGAGGCTGCGTCTAGAGTAAGACTAGATAGTTATAACTCTCCAAAAGAAGCAAAGCAAAAAGAAGCAGAACTTGCATCTTTACAAGCGCAAAAAGACGATGCTAAGCGCCGTGAAGAGTTTGAAAAAGCAATAGAGTTAAACAAGGAAATCGAAAGGGTTAATAGAGAACTTGAAGAGATTAGGTCGGCTGCAAGCAAAATGAACGTGGATAGAGAAAAACTAAGACTTTCTCCCGACGATATTGCAAAAGTCGTTAGTAATTGGACGGGTGTTCCCGTAGTTAAACTAACTCAAACGGAATCTCAAAAACTACTCAATTTAGAAGACGTATTGCATCAAAGAGTAATTGGTCAAGAAAATGCAGTTAGAGCCGTTGCAGACGCGATTAGAAGGGCTAGAGCAGGCTTAAAAGATCCAAATCGTCCGGTTGGCTCGTTTATCTTCGTAGGTCCTACGGGTGTAGGTAAAACCGAACTATCAAAGGCGCTTGCAGAAACGGTTTTCGGTAGCGAAGATAGTATTATTAGAATAGATATGAGTGAGTACATGGAAAAGCACTCGGTAAGTAAGTTGGTCGGTGCGCCTCCGGGATACGTTGGCTTTGACGAAGCGGGGCAACTAACCGAAAAGGTTAGAAGAAAACCTTATTCAGTAGTGTTATTCGACGAAATTGAAAAGGCTCACCCAGACGTGTTTAATATTCTACTTCAAATTTTAGACGACGGAAGATTAACCGATAGTAAGGGAAGACTAATAAGTTTTAAAAACTCAATAATAATAATGACTTCTAACGTAGGTGCAACCGAGGCCGCACAAAGAACTACGCTTGGATTTATAAGTAATAAGACTGCCGAGTACGACAATATGTGCGATAGATATATGGAAGCCTTAAAGCAAAAATTCCGTCCAGAATTCTTAAATAGAATTGACGATATTATCGTATTCCATAAGTTAGAAAAGGAAGAAACGGCAAAAATTGCCGAAATTATGCTTTCAAGTTTAAGAAAACGCCTTGCCGTTATGGAAATTAAACTTGAAATTACGAATAGTGCTATGGAACTTATCGTAGAAAAAGGCTACGACGCTAATTACGGCGCAAGACCACTTAAGAGAGTTTTGCAACGCCATATCGAAGATAGGCTTTCAGAAGAAATTTTAAAAGGTAATTTAGTAGAAAATTCTTCAGTTAAAATCGACGCTCAGGACGGGCAATTTGTATTCATTAACGAGTAGATAAAAGTATGAAAGTAGGAATTTCATCTGCGTCGTTATTCGGTAGATTTCACACCGAAGACGCAGTACAAAAACTAAACGAACTTAAAGTGGACACCACCGAAGTCTTTTTTGAAACTTTTTCCGAATATACAAAAAAATTTGGCAAAAAAATCAAAAAGATGAAAGGGGATATAGACGTTCACTCAATACATACGCTAACCACTCAGTTTGAGCCCACTTTGTATAGCCAAAACGATAGGGCGCAAAAAGAGTCTTTCGACCTACTTGAAGGCACGCTTTCAGCAGGGGAGATTATAGGTGCAAAATACTATACTTTTCACGGAGTAGCGAGAGTTAAAAGAGTGCCTATGACCATTGACTTTGATAGGGTGGGTAGAATAACTAACGATATTATAACTTCTTGCAAAAAGCACGATATGGCGTTAGCGTACGAAAACGTGCATTGGGCGTACTATAACTATATAGGTTTTTTTAGTGAGTTAAAAAAGCGTTGTCCTGACTTAAAAGGCACTTTTGACCTAAAGCAAGCCCGTCAATCTAATATTAACTATAGAGAATTTATCGACGAAATGAAAGGGGATATAGTGACGGCACATTTATCAGACGTAAAGGAAGACGGAAAAATGTGTTTGCCAGGTAAGGGAACGGTTGATTTTGACGAGATGTTTTCTCGCTTGCGAGACGTGGGGTTTGACGGAGCGTTAATTCTAGAAGTTTATAAGAACGACTTTGAAAGGCTAGAAGAACTTATGGAATCCTACTATTATATAAAAGAAAAAGCCCAAAAGATATTTAAAAACTAAAAAAAGATAAAACAAAAACGCCTCTACTTATTTAAGTAGGGGCGTTAAGTTTACTTAAAACTCTTATCGCAAATACAAGAGTTTTACCGAGAAAACAAACTAGTCTTGTGGTTTATTTTTCTCTTCCTCAAAAGCAGCGAGAATAATCTTAATAAGTTCTTCTCTAGTTTCGGTTTTGATAGGATGAGCAACGTCTTTATATTCGCCGTCGCCGGTCTTTCTGCTAGGCATAGCAATAAAGTACCCTTCGTTTCCTTCAATAATTTTGATGTCGTGTACAACGAAACAATCATCAAAAGTGACCGAAGCTACTGCTTTGAGTTTCCTATCGTCTTTTTTAACGATACGAACTCTTACATCTGAGATTTTCATACATAATACCTTCCTTATCTTATGTTAAATATATAATAACATATAAAAAACTCATTTTCAATAGGTTTTTAAAAATTTTTTTCAAAAAAATCAACTTTTTTGGCGTATTTTATGCGTTTTTATGCCATTTTCGACCTTTTTTGGGTTTTTACGACTTTCATAAAAAAGTTAAAATCATCTTATTTATTAAATTAAAAAAACTTATATTTTTAATAAAAAGCAACTTTTTATTTTATTTCATACTATACCGTATGAATAGTTTTAATTTATCAAGTGTAAGTGAAATTTACTTTATAGGGATAGGTGGAATAAGCACTTCAGCCCTAGCAAAATATTGTAAGATGCTCGGCATAAAGGTTAGTGGTAGCGATAGAAAACTATCTAGTAAAACCCTTGAACTAGAAAACTTTGGAATACGCGTAAACTTAGGGCATAAAAAAGAAAACCTAACTAGCGCAGATTGCGTATGCTACACTTCGGCTATAAGAGAGGATAACGAAGAGTTTTTAGAGGCTAAAAAAAGAGGGCTCACTCTAATAAAAAGGAGCGAACTTTTAGGTGCAATCGCAAGAGAGTATAAAACCACTATTGCAATTTCAGGAAGTCACGGCAAAACCACCACCACTTCAATTTTAGCCGATATTTTAATTTTAGCAAAGAAAAGCCCCACCGTATTTTTGGGTGGTGAAAATAAAAACTTTGGCAATCTTTACTGCCAAAGCCCTGTAGAGAAAAATATAATTTTAGTAGAAGCCTGCGAATACAAGAAAAACTTTTTAGATATTAAGCCTAATATTTCCGTCGTATTAAATATTGATAACGACCATTTAGATAGTTATAAAAATTTAGAAGAGCAAGTTTTAGCGGTAGAAAAATTTATCTCTCCGTCCATTAGTTATGTCAATTTCGATGATTTCTACGCAAAAAAGGTAGTTAGCGACAAGATGATTAAGGTGGGAATAGACGGCGACTATCCAATTAATGCAAAAAATATTTATCTAAAAAACGGCTATCAATATTTTTCCGTTTACTATTACGGAAAAAGGTTAGGCAGAATAAAAACTATCTTAAAGGGTAAACATAATATATATAATTGTTTATTTGCCCTTTCCGTTGCCCTAGAACTTAAAATTCCATTTTACTTTATCAAAAGGGGAATAGAAGAGTTTAAGGGGGTCAGTAGAAGAGACGAATATATTGGAGAGATAAACGGCAAAAAGGTGTTCGTCGACTATGCCCACCACCCAAAAGAACTAAAAAGTTTAATAGG
>JAZOOV010000070.1:0-9084 GCA_045655215.1 Christensenellaceae bacterium
TTTTTTGCCCACTAAATGTTGTGTTTTTTTTGATTTTGACCACTACATTTTGATTTTCTGCTTTCTATATAATCGTTATATATTTTCTAACGATTTTTAGTATGGCTCACTCACTTTTTTTGTGAGAGTAATTGAGATTATATAGTAAAAAGTGAAAGTTGTCAAGCGTTTTAACCAAAAAAATTACAAAATTTTTTTCTTTTTGTTTTTTAACTGTTTTTCGCTCTTAACTCGCGTCTTTTTTCATTTTTTCTATATATATTATATATAATGTTTAGGAAAATTAAAAGCACTCGAAAGGTTTCGAGTGCTAATATTTGTTTTTATAGTTTATTTTATAAATTCGCCTGCTAGTTCGCTTAGAACGAAATCTTTAATATCCTCGCCTAAACTTATTGCAATCCAGATTTTAACGTAAATAGCGGGAATTGCCGAGAACGGCAAAACGGTTAATCCTAATTCCTTATACGTTTTTGAACTCTCGTAAGCCGAGCCACCGTAAACGTTTGCCAAGAATACGGGTATTCCCTTTTCCTTTGCCTTTTTACAAAAATCCTTTAGTGCTTGGTTTGCCGTGTTGAGCGTACCAGAGTGATAGGGCTTAATTAGAACGGCTTTAGTCTTTTCTAAATCGTAATCAAAGTTATCGCCAGGTCTACTATTTATAACCAAAACACTAGGTGAAGCGCAAAACTCCACTCCCCTTTTTAAAACATTATATATAATAGGGGTTCTACCACCCAAAATTTCGCCGTCTTTTACTTGAGCAAAAGGCTTTTCTTCAAGCCCAAAAATCTCGTCTCTACCCTCTAGGTGACCGACTAAAGAAGTTGCCAAATGCACGTCTACAAACTCACTGCCCTTGTTTTTATAAGCCACAAAAACGCCTTTTTGAGCCCATTTTGAGATAAAGTCAACTGCTCCCTTAAAGTTAGAATTGCCGTTGCTCATTGGATTTTCTAGTGGGTAGTTTGCAGAAACCAAAACCACGGGAATATTCGTATCCACGGTATAAGCAAGAGCCGCAGCCGTGTACTGAATAGTATCCGTGCCGTGAGTGACGATAATGCCGTCGAACTCTTCTTTTGCCCTCTCGCCGACCAACTTACAAAGAGAAGTTAGTTCTTCACTGGAAAGGTTTTCGCTTAGAATACTATACGGCGTTTCGACCTCAAAGTCCACGTCTAGCCCATTTTCTTTTTTGTAGTTTTCAAGCAAGGTAAAACTAGTCGATTTATCGAGAGAAATCCATTTTCTTCCCTCCGAACTGCCGATAGTTCCACCCGTAAAAATAACTAAGATATTCATTTTGATAGTCCTTTAATTAGTCTTTAATGCAAAATTCAAACACGCAAGAGTTTTTGAACATACTCTTTAATGGGCAATCTTTACATTTTAATTCTACGTTTGGAGAATCCAAAAGGGTTTGAATTACGCCCGTGCAATAACCGCGAATAAAACCACAAATTTTGCGTTTATTTACTTTATCGACGATAAACGCTTCGCTTATACTTAAAGTACCGGTTAAACTATCTTCTTGTTCGTTGTAGTTTAGTTCAATGGTGAATTTGCCCCAACCAACAGCCGAGTCAAACTTGCACCACTTGTCGAGTTTTTTCTTGATTTCTTCTAAAGAATATCCAAAATTCCATTGGTTTTTAATTCTTTCGCCGAAATTCTTGCCCCCTGCGTAGCCACTAGAATAGAAAATGTCTTCAGCCGTATTTTCGTCAACTAAGCCGGCAACCTTTTCGTAAATTCCACCCATAAGATTTATAAGGGTGTCGTTTCTAAAACTTACGTTTCTTTGGTGGTCTTCTGGATTAATCATAATTCCACGTTCTGGAATATATTCAAAAATGGTTTTAGTTGCCTTTTCAGTGATTTCATCCTCAGCCTCTTGAATCTGTGGCTTTTTGTTAGTTCTTGGGCAGTAGCCTTCGATTCCGTCTAAAATCTTGGAAAAGTATTTTTCAAACTTTTCAGGATAAGCAAAAATTTGTTGTTTTCTGCCGAGATAGTAGCGATAATCGTCGTTTAGAGAAAATTCCTCGATAAAAATAGGAAGAATTGGCTTTTTCCTTTCGGTGACAACGTCCACCTCGTTTAAGCAATGTTCGGAGCTGTTGATAGAAGCCGACGCAATTAAAACTACTAGTTTGCAGTTTGAAATAGCCGTCATTAAGTTAGCGGCGTAGGCTTTGCCGGGATCTATATCTCTAGGCGCAATAAAACAGTTGTAGCCTAGCCCTTCTAGATAAGCAACTAGTGAATCTGCCACTGCCTTATCGTTAGTTGTATAACTTATAAAAATTTCCTTTTCCATACTAAAACCACCGTATAATTTCTTTTGTTTATTTTATCATATTTTAAGGGCTTTTTCAATAGTTTAACCCTTGTTTACACTTAAAAAATGGCCTTTTCGATAACCCCACCACCGATACATTTATCGCCTTGATAAAAGACTGCGAATTGCCCTTCGGTTATGGCACGTTGACGCTCTTTAAAGTCCACCCTAATATATCCGTCTAGAATATTGACCGTGCACTCTTGCTCTGGCTGACGATATCTAAACTTGCCCGTGCAGTCAAAAGTTTTTTCTTTAGGCTCAAAAGGAATCCAATTGCACTCTTTCATAATTAAGCCCTTGCTATAGAGTTTATCTTCACTTCCGTGCGCAACGTATAATATATTGTTTTTAAGGTCTTTTTCAATAACGAACCAACGCGAGCCGTCATCTCCCTTTTGGCCACCTATACCTAAGCCCTTTCTCTGCCCAATGGTATAGTACATAAGCCCAAGGTGTTCACCCAAAACCTTGCCGTCGTAGGTCATAATCTTGCCTTTCTTGTTGGGGATATACGTTTGAAGAAAGTTTCTAAAATTTCTCTCACCAATAAAGCATATTCCCGTAGAATCCTTTTTAGTAGCCGTAGCCAAGCCGTATTTTTCGGCAATAGCGCGAACTTCCCCCTTTTCGAGTTTGCCTAGTGGAAACAAAACCTTGTCTAACTGAGATTGTGAGAGTTGGTTTAGAAAGTAGGTTTGGTCTTTATTTTGGTCTTTGGCTTTTAGTAGATAGTGAACGCCGTCCTCGTGCAAAATATCGCAGTAATGCCCCGTGGCAATATAGTCAGCGCCTAGTTCTAAGGCTTTTTCCTTAAAGTCCTTGAACTTAATCTCTCTATTACACAAGACGTCGGGATTAGGCGTTCTACCTGCGTTATATTCTTCTAGAAAGTAGGAAAAAACCCTATCCATATACTCTTTTGCGAAATTAACCGAATAATAAGGTATGCCGATTTTATCTGCCACCCTTCTAACGTCGGCGAAATCGTCAATACTAGTGCAAGCGCCGTTTTCGTCCGTCTCTTCCCAATTGTTCATAAAAAGACCGATTACGTTATACCCTTGCTCTTTTAATATGAGAGCGGCAACAGAACTATCTACTCCTCCGCTCATTCCTACTACTACGGTTTTTTTCATTTACAAAATCCTTTTTTGAATATAAATCGCACTATAAAAACAATGATTTTTGCTCAAACTTATTTTAACATAAGAATAAAAAAATATCAATAAAATGCGCCCTTTTTGATAAATATGTGATTTTACTTGATTATTTTATTAACCTTTGGTATACTTTTAGTTAGAAAATTTTGTTTTTTAGGAGGATATTATGCCATCTGACGGCTCTGTTCCGTTGCAAAACTTGTTAGCAGGAACGTTTACGCCCACTTTTAACACTTGGCTCTTTGTTGCCATACTCACGCTAATTTTAATGTCGGCTTTCTTTTCTTCAATGGAAACGGCTTTTTCTTGTTCAAACAAGATTAAATTGCGCACCCTCGCTTCTAACGGAAACGCTAGAGCAAACAAGGTTTTATTTCTTGCCGAAAATAATTACGATAAATTTATTTCAACCGTTTTAATCGGCAACAATATAGTTAACCTTTCGGCAACCACCCTAGCGACAATCTTTTTTGCATCGCTTATTGCAGAAGAAAACACGTCGGCAGTAGTTTCAACGGCTGCAATGACCTTAGCCGTTTTAATCTTTGGTGAAATTACCCCTAAGTTTATTGCAAAAACTTATCCTGAAAAGATGGCAATGGCGTTTTATCCATTGATTAAATTATTCTATATAATTTTCTTCCCGTTAAACTTAATTTTCGGCGGGTGGAAATGGCTACTTTCTAAAGTATTCCGTCTAAAAGATGCAGAAGTTGTCACCGAAGACGAGATTATGACCATCGTTGAAGAAGCAGAAGAAGACGGTACTCTAAAAGAAGAAGAAACCGAACTTATCCGTTCTGTTATCGAGTTTGACGACTTAGAAGTAGGCGATATTTTAGTTCCTAGAGTAAACGTGGTTGCAGTAGAAGTTAGCACCCCTATGGAAGAAATCAAAAAGATTTTTGAGAAGGAAGGCTACTCGAGAATTCTAGTATATAAGGACGGAATAGACACGGTAATCGGCACGATACACGAAAAGGACTTCTTTACGGCGTATCTAAACGGCAAGCAAAACGTAAACGATATATTACAAAACGCCTTTTACACAACCGAGCACGCAAAAATTTCCGTATTGCTTCGTCAACTACAAAAGAAGAAAGTGCATATTGCCGTCGTTCTTGACGAGTATGGTGGAACTTTAGGCTTAATCACTCTAGAAGATATTTTAGAAGAGTTGGTTGGCGAGATTTGGGACGAACACGACGAAGAGATAAACTACTTCAAAAAAGTAGGAGATAATTCTTATATGGTAGACGGAAACGCCCCCGTAGACGACACCTTTGAGTTTTTTGAACTAGAAGGTGAAGAAAAAAAGTTCGACGCAAATACACTCAGTGGTTGGGTTATCGAGTATTTAGGCGAGATTCCAACTGCAGGATATAAGTTTGATTATCTAACTCTTCACTTTGAAGTGTTAAAGTCAACGGTAAAAAGAGTATTGCAAGTTAGAATTACAAAAACAACTGAAGAAGAATAAAAATTGCCGTCGCTTAAAATTTTTTTGCGACGGCTAAGTTTTAAGTACCCGTAGTATAACTGGATAGAATAACGGCCTCCGACGCCGTCGATATAGGTTCGATTCCTATCGGGTGCACCAAAAAAAGCAAGGCTAACCCCTTGCTTTTTTTTGTTAATTTGATTTATAATTTCTTTAGAATTTCTTCTAGAGCGTTTTCCATTGGAGCGCTAACTGAGAAACTCTTATCTCTAGCCACAATTTCAACAATTCCTTGCTTAATATTTCTCGGGCTTACGATTACTCTACAAGGAACGCCTAAAAGGTCTGCATCCGAAAACATTATGCCTGCGCTAACGTTTCTATCGTCGTAGATAACCTCTACTCCCTTTGACGTTAAATCTTCGTAGAGTTTATCGGCAAATTCTTTTATCTCAGGATTATCTGCTCTAACGGCGCATAAATGAACCTGATAAGGCGCTATTGCCTTTGGCCAAATTGGGCCGTAATCGTCGTGGTGAACTTCGCAAATTGCGGCAGCGAGTCTGCCAACGCCTATTCCGTAGCAACCCATTATTGGATTTTGAATATTGCCTTCACTATCAACGTAGGTCATATCCATAGCCTTAGTATATTTAGTGCCGAGTTGGAAAATATTGCCGACTTCAATTCCACGAGAAACTTTTATGGTTTTCTTGCCACATTTTGGACAAATTCCACCCTCTTGGATTTTAGCAAAATCGTGATACTCTATATCACTTAAATCTCTATCCATATCTAAGCCCGTATAGTGATAATCGGTAGTATTTGCGCCACAAACAACGTTGTTCATGCCCTTTAACGATTGGTCGAACAACACGATGTAATCGCCCTTTAGGTTGTATGGTCCAATAAATCCCGCCGTCAAACCACAATCTTCGGTGATGAGTGCAGGGTGAATTTCAAAGCCTAGGAAGTTAGTCAACTTGGTTTCGTTAACTTCTAAATCACCACGCAAGAACAATACGATATATTTATCGTCGATATTTCTTTGGTAAACTACTGCCTTGCAAGACTTCTTTTCGCTACTATTTAAGAAGGTGCAAACTTCTTCGATAGTCTTTTGGTCGGGGGTGTGAACCATTTTGAGTTTTTGTGATTCTTCTTCTCTAGCATACTCTACGATATTTTCGGCAGCCTCCACGTTAGCACGATAATCGCAGTCGGTACAAATAGCAATAGAGTCTTCGCCAATATCGGTTAAAAGCATAAATTCGTGAGAAATGCTTCCACCCATCATGCCAGAGTCCGACGCAACCGAAACGACTTCAGGAATACCCACTCTAGCAAAAATACGCTCGTAAGCCTTGTGGCACTCGTCGTAGTATTTTTCTAAATCTTGCTGACTAGTATGGAAAGAATACGCGTCTTTCATAGTAAATTCACGCACGCGCATAAGTCCCGACTTAGGTCTTGCTTCGTCACGGAATTTGGTTTGAATTTGATAAATCATAAAAGGATATTTGTTATAACTTTGCGCATATTCTCTAACTAGTTGAACGGCAGCCTCTTCGTGCGTCATGCCGAGAACGAGTGGACCTTCGCTTCTATCCTTAAAACGAACTAATTCCTTGCCAATACTCTCGTATCTGCCCGATTCTTGCCAAAGTTGTGCCGGCATAACTACAGGGAATTGAACTTCTTGCCCGTCGATAGCGTCCATTTCTTCACGCAAAATTTGTTCGATTTTACGAGTGATGCGCTTTAATGGCATAAATGAAGAGAATATGCCGTTGGCAACGTACTTCATATAACCACCTCTAACCATGAGAGCGTGGCTATCAACCGTACAATCGGATGGTCTTTCCTTAAATCTTTCGCCTACTAATTTATCTAGTTTCATAATGAGTTTCCTCCGTTTATTTTTTAAATAAAAAGCCCTAAACTAATTGCAATTAGTTTAGGGCGAACTTTTTTGTCCGCGGTACCACCTAAATTCGGTTGCTTTCCGCACTCTTTCGGCAAAACGCCTTTTCTCTATTACGGGAGAACCCGACAACGCTTACTAACCATTTAGTTATTCACGCGTGGCTCTAAGATGGGTTCAACTACCTTGGTTAAAGACTTTCACCAGCCGTCTTCTCTCTAAAAACTAGAATAGTTTACTATTTCTCTTCATCGCCTTTATAATTGTTTAATGTTTTATTTAAGTTTTATTAAGCCTATGCTTTTTCTACTAATTTCTTTGCTTCTTGATAGCAAATCTTAATATCGTCTGCAATCATATCTCTAATGGTTGAGAACGCCGTTTGATCTTTATTAACGAGTTCTTGACGATATGCTTTTGCCTCGTTAAACAATCTAGTAAATTCTGCCTTATCGGCATCGTTCATATTAGAATATTCTTCGTAGTTAAATAACTTATAATAGTAGTTAGCAAGTTTTTCTGCAGTTTCGGCATTTTCTAGTTTTGCTAGAACAACGTCGTTTACAGCCTTTTTACTAGCGTCAGGTAAGTCGTTGTACATTTCTCTTGCTTCTCTAACTGAAGTAAATCTAACTTCGCCTTCCACTACTTCGTATTCGATTGAAGTGCTTGCAATATTGTTAATAGCTACGATTGTTGGGTTAGCCTTATCAACGTCGGTCATAATACCTAAAAGTTTTTGACCTTCTAAGGTAAAGTAATTATTTTCTTCGTTTTCTTCGTCAACCACTTCTTTTACAGCCGAGTTAATATCAACAAACTTAAGGTAAGAACTACCTGCCGTTGAACTATCGCAGTAAACGATATATTCTTTTTCACCAACTTTAACGATTTCAGGATCATACCAAGTTGAAGAAACGGTATCTTCGGAAATTAATTCTTCTTTTGCGTCTGCTAACTTATAGTTGCATCTAGCAAGGTTATTAGAAGAATTGTAGTAGTAAATATAATCGCCTTTAATAAACAATAAACTTGAAACTGAAGAAGCAGGTATAACTTGTTCTCTAACCTTTGAATCGTCTCCAACTAAAGTTGATTTATAAATGATTGGGGTTTCGCCGGAAGAATCTTTATAGTAAACTTCTTCTAGGCTATTAAAGATTGAAAGAGCAGAAACCATCTTTTCGTTATCAACCTTTACCTTTTTAGTTAAGCCTAAATCGATTTCAGCAAGTTTAACAGCGTAGTTTTTAACTTTGTTAGTGATAGAAGTTTCTTTATAGAACAAGAAACCGTCTTCCACTAAAGTAAATTCGTATTTAACTTGGTCAGTGCTACCGTCAGCCACTATTTTACCAACTACACCATTTTCATCCTTAACGTCGCCAAAAGTGTAAGAATACAATGCGTTGTAAGCGTGTTCTGCTCTCGCATAGTCTTGACTTTCAGCCTTTTCTGGATAGTAGTTTTCAGCATAAGCAGTCATAGTGAATAAAAGGTTTAAATTTTCGCCGTTAGCAGCGAATCTATATCCGTTAAGAGATAACCAAGCCTTCTTTCCGTCTGCCATAGTAGCGCTTTCAGTAGTTTCAGCGTCTTGCTTTGCGATAACGATTGACTCCTCAGTCTTAGTATCGAAAACTTTTAACGCGTTATCTTCTTTATCAAAGTAAGCGATATAAACAACGCCGTCTTTTTCACCCATTCTGTAATTGGTGTCAATGCCCGAAATAGTAAAGAAGGTGTCCGTTTTCTTTCCGTCTAAAGAAGTTCTCGCAAAAGAAAGATAAGAGTTTGCGATAGCACCACTAGAATCTTTCTCTAGGGTTGGGGTTGCGTAGTAAACGTACGCATTAGCACCTTCACCAAATAGATATACGCCTGCACCGTAATCACTTGAAACGAACAACTTTGGAACTACGACTTCCACTTTTACTTCTTCACTTGCTAAGGTTGATTTATCAGCAACCATTAACGCGCCCTTTAACGGAGTACCGAAAGTGTTGTCGTCGGTACTAACGCCAATGCCGTTGATGAAATAGATATAATTTTTCGTTTCGGCAATCATACCACCTACAGATTGAATTTCACCCCAATTTGTCATAGTGGTTGTGGCTTTGCCGTTTCCATTACAAGCCGTAAACGAAAATAGCGTTGCTAGTGATAAAATTACGGCAAGAATCGTTGTCAAAATCTTTTTCATAAAATC
>JAZOOV010000071.1:0-7056 GCA_045655215.1 Christensenellaceae bacterium
TGAAAAACACTTTACAAAACTAAAGTGATGAAGTATAATATAGATACTTTCTTCACCAAACTAAAGTGATAAAGTAAAAAAGAGAAAAAAAATTATAGTTGTAAAATAAAAGGAGAACACAACAATGAAAAAGATTTTAGCACTAATTTTAACAGTAGTACTTGGCGTAGCAGCATGTATGGGTTTAACCGCATGCGGTGGCGACTCTGACTTACAAAGAGTAAAAGACAACAATAAACTCGTTGTCGGCGTGACTGTATATCCACCAATGGATTACGTTGATGATGAAACTGGCGAATGGGCAGGATTTGATGCAGAACTAGCAAAAATGTTTGCAGAAGAACTCGGCGTTAATTGCCAAATCGTAATTATCACTTGGGCACAAAAAGTTGCAGAACTTAACTCAAAGCAAATCGACCTAGTATGGAACGGTATGACTGCAAGTGAAGAACTAGGAGCACAAATTGATTTCTCAGTATCTTATGCAAAGAACGCACAAGTTGCAGTAGTAAAAGCAGACAGCACTATTACTTCTAAAGACCAAATCAAAACTGCAAAAGTAGCAGTAGAAGCAGGTTCAGCAGGTGCAGACGTAGCAGCAGACGAAGCAATGACCACCGTAAACCCAGTGACTGCACAAGTTGACGCAATCAACGAAGTAAAAGCAGGAACTTCAGACGTAGCAATTATCGACATCACTATGGCACAAAGCGTAGTAGGAAAGGGCGAATATGCAGGTCTTAAGATTGTAGAAGGCGTTTCATACGGCGACGAAATCTTTGCAGTAGGTTTAAGAAAAGGTTCTGACTTAAAGGCAAAATTAGATGCTTTCTTAAAGGCAAAATATGCTGACGGAACCATCTCTGCTTTAGCATTAGAATACGGCGTAGGTCTTAATACTGAAGCATTAGCAGGTTAATAAATAGAAAAAAACAAAAAAATAGGGAATAACAACATGGGACAATTTTTACAAGTGACATCCCAGCTGTTAGAGGGGTTTTCCACTTCAGTAATGTTGTTTATACTAACCTTAATAATTGCGTTACCACTGGGGCTGATAATATCGTTTTGTACGATATCAAAATTCGCCCCTTTACGCATATTTTTTAAAGTAATAGTATGGATACTAAGAGGAACTCCTTTAATGCTTCAAATATTCGTAATATTCTATTTACCAGGACTATTAGATTTATTCGTATGGCCTACAATGAACACGGGCTGGGGCTGGTTTGATAGAACGATAACAACGAGATTTATTGCAGCGTTAGTAGCGTTTTCAATAAACTACGCGGCGTATTTTTCAGAGATATATCGTGGTGGAATAGAAAGCATATCTAAAGGGCAGTTTGAGGCAGGACAAGTTTTGGGAATGACCAAGGCGCAAATCTTTTTCAAAGTAGTATTGTTGCAAGTAATAAAGAGAATTATTCCACCGATGAGCAACGAAATAATAACGCTTATAAAAGACACGGCGCTAGCAAACTTTATTTCGGTACTAGATATACTTTATTGGGCGAAAGACTTTATGCTCGACGGATTAATTTGGCCACTATTCTACGCAGGTGCGTTCTATCTCGTATTCGTGGGATTGTTAACGATAATATTTAATAGAGTAGAAAAGAAATTATCATATTTTAGGGTGTAAAAATGGCGTATTTAGAGATTAAAGATTTTTATAAATCTTTTGGTGAAATCGAGGTATTAAAAGGTATAAATCTCGACATAAAAAAAGGCGAAGTTGTCTCGATTATCGGCTCTTCGGGAAGTGGTAAAACCACACTTCTTCGCTGTATAAATTTTCTTGAAACGCCAGACGTAGGCGAGATGAATTTAGACGGCGAAACGCTCTTTTCTTCTTCGGCTGATAAAAAGGACGGGGAGAAAGAACTTCGCGACAAAAGGCTTAATTTTGGGCTTGTATTTCAATCTTTTAACCTATTTCCACAATACAACGTGCTAGATAACATAACCCTAGCGCCAACTCTTTTAATAAAGGAACAAGCCGACGCTTACAAAAAAGAGTTAAAAGAAAAAGGTGAGCTAAATAGGGTAGAAATTAAAAAGGCAGTAGCCGAGTTTATCCAAAGTAAAAAAGAAGAGATAGCAAAAGCAGGCAGAGAACTACTAGAAATGGTAGATTTAGTGGAAAAGGAAAAAGCCTACCCTTGCGAACTATCCGGTGGACAATCTCAGCGTGTAGCAATAGCAAGAGCGCTTGCGTTGAAACCAAAAATCTTGTGTTTTGACGAGCCTACCTCAGCGCTAGATCCAGAACTCACGGGCGAAGTATTAAAGGTAATAAAATCCCTAAAGAAAAAAGATAGAACTATGATAATCGTCACGCACGAAATGGGCTTTGCAAAGAACGTATCGGACAAAGTTGTGTTTATGGCAGATGGCGTAGTGGAAGAAATGGGCAAGCCGAAAGAAATTTTTGAAAATCCACAATCGGAAAAACTAAAGAATTTCTTATCGAGCATAACAAATAAAGATGGAGAGTAAAAAAATGACGGAAATTGTAGACCGCAAGGAATTGTTTGAAACAATTTTAAAATTAAAAACGGTAGAAGAATGCGAAACTTTTTTCGAAGACCTTTGCACTTATAAAGAACTAGATTCAATGGCGCAACGCGTGACGGCAGCAAAACTTTTACTTAACGGCGCAACCTACGAAGAAATCATAAGGGAAACGGAAATTTCGTCAGCCACCTTATCTCGCGTTAGTAAATGCGTAAAATACGGCGACGGATATAAAAAGTTTTTAAAGTAATAAACTCCAAAAAAGCAAAAACCCCACCTACTTTTCAAAAGTCAGGCGGGGTTTATTTTATAAAAAAATCTCTTGATAAAATTTTTTTATTGTGTTATACTACTTATGCCACACAAAATTAATAGAAAAAAAGGAATATTCTTAATTTAAAAAGACGAGAATAGTTTTTGTAAAAACTGCAAATTCCACTCTCTTGTCGTTGAGAATATTCTTTAAACATTTGAGTTTTGTGTGGCAACAACGGAGTTTGCGTTTTTGTGCGTCGACTTTCGTTGGCGCATTTTTTTACTAAAAAGGAGAAAAAGTATGGATTACAATAAATGTCACTTAACCGATTTAAGAAGATATGCAAAAATGATAGGGATAAAAAACCCCACGCGTCTTTGCAAAAAGGACTTAATAGCAAAAATTCTCGAAGTTGAGGCTGACGAAACGAAAGCCCACTTCACTACTAAAGGAAGAAAAATGAAAGAAGTGTTTAATCCACTTTTAATTGAAGAAGAAGAAAAAAAGGAAGAAAAAAAGGAAATATATTTAAGAATAATAAAAAAGACGCAAGCCTTTTTATTTGAACTAGAAGAAGAAATAAATAAACTATAAAAAGAAAAAAAAGAGCAAACCAATTGGTTTGCTCTTTTAAGTTTTAATTTACAAATTACTTGTCAGCAAGTCTTTTGTAGGTAGCAAGTCTTTCTTTGCTATCCTTTTCAGTAGTTTCAAACAAGTCTTCAGCAAGTTCAGGACGAGCCTTCATAAGTGAAGCGTATCTTGTTTCACCGAGCAAGAACGACTTGTAATCGCCGGTAGGCTCTTTAGAATCTAACGAGAACGGATTCTTGCCTTCTTCAATGAGGGTTGGGTTATATCTATATAATTGCCAATAACCGCAATCAACTGCCTTCTTTTCTTCTTCTTGACTGTTAGCCATGTTAATACCGTGGTTGATACATGGAGCGTAGCAGATAACGAGAGAAGGTCCGTCATAACTTTCTGCTTCGATTAAAGCGTTGAGTAATTGTTGTTTATTAGAACCCATAGCACATTGAGCAACGTAAACGTAGCCATAAGACATAGCCATCATACCTAAGTCTTTCTTCTTAATTCTCTTACCAGCGGCAGCGAATTTAGCGATAGAACCGGTTGGGGTTGATTTACTTGCTTGTCCACCCGTGTTAGAGTAAACTTCGGTGTCGAGAACTAAAACGTTAACGTCTTCACCCATAGCAAGAACGTGGTCTAAACCGCCGTAGCCGATATCGTAAGCCCAGCCGTCACCACCGATAATCCAGATTGACTTTTTAACCATACAATCTTTATCAGCGAGAATTTCTTGAGCCAAAGCATCTTTGCAGTTTGCTAAAGCAACTACTAACTTGCTAGAAGCAGTCTTGCTACCTTCAGCGTTCTTTCTGTTAGCAAGCCAATCTTCACAAGCAGCCTTAATATCAGCGTCAGCCGTACTTTCTGCGAGTTTTTCAATCTTTTCAGCAAGTTTTGCTCTTCTTTGACCGTATGCTAAATTCATACCATAGCCGAATTCAGCGTTGTCTTCGAATAGGGAGTTAGCCCAAGCAGGACCTTTGCCTTCTTTGTTAACGGTGTATGGGCAAGTTGGAGCAGAACCACCGTAGATTGAAGAACAACCGGTAGCGTTAGCAACAACCATTCTGTCACCGAAGAGTTGAGTGATAAGTTTAACGTAAGGAGTTTCACCACAACCAGCGCAAGCGCCCGAGAACTCAAATAAAGGTTTATTGAATTGTGAACCCTTAACGGTAGAAGTTTTACAACCAGGGCAAGCAGAAACGTTAACTTCAGGAAGTTTTTCGCTGTATTCGTAATTAACGGTTTCTTCTTCAACGATAGTGCCGAAAGGAACCATAGTTAAAGCCTTTTCTTTTGCAGGACAAACGTTAGCACAAACGCCACAACCCATACAATCGAGTGGAGAAACTTGAATTCTATATTCATAGCCCTTATTACCAATCATAGCCTTAGTAGTGAAAGATGCAGGATTATTTTCGCCTTCCTTAACAACTACAGGACGGATACAAGAGTGAGGACAAACGAAAGCACATTGATTACATTGAATACACTTGTTTGGATCCCACTTAGGAACGTTAACTGCAACGCCACGTTTTTCAAATTGGGTAGTTCCGGTAGGAACGGTGCCGTCAGCGTTAAATGCAGAAGATGGAAGTTTGTCGCCTTCTAAGGTAAGAATTGGATGAACGATTTCCTTGAAGTACTTATTGTCAGCAACTTCAGCCATTGGAGCACCTTCAGTAGTGGTAGCCCAAGAAGCAGGAACGTCAATCTTAACGAGATTTGCTTCTGCAGAATCGATAGCGTTATAGTTCATTTGAACCATAGCGTCACCTTTTTTAGCGAAAGACTTATAAGCCATTTTCTTCATATAATCAACTGCTTGGTCGTAAGGAATAATATTAGCAACCTTAAAGAAAGCCGATTGTAAAATGGTGTTAGTTCTACCGCGAAGACCGAGTTCAGCAGCAATCTTAATAGCGTCGATAACGTAGAGATTGATATTTTTCTTAGCGATATCGTTTTTAACAGATGCAGGGAGAACGCTTTCTAATTCTTCAGCAGTTTTAGCAGAAGTATTGAAAAGGAAAGTTCCGTTTTGCTTAATATCGCCGGTCATATTATAACGGGTGATATAAGATGGGTTAGAACATTGTACGAAGTCTGCAGAGTCGATTAGGTATGCAGATTGGATAGGAGTATCGCCGAAGCGGAGGTGCGAAACGGTAATACCACCAGATTTTTTACTATCGTAGAAGAAATAACCTTGAACGTATTTGTCGGTGTGGTCACCGATAATCTTAATTGAGTTCTTGTTAGCGCCAACCGTACCGTCAGAGCCAAGACCCCAGAACTTACAACTAACAGTTCCTTCTGGAGCAGCGTCGTACTTAAACGAGAAGTCAAGAGAAGTGTTAGTAATATCGTCGTAAATACCAACGGTGAAGTGGTTCTTAGGTTCTGCTAACTCAAGGTTCTTGTAAACTGAGTAAATCATAGAAGGATTGAATTCCTTACTACCTAAGCCGTATCTACCGCCAACAACCTTAATATCGGTCATGCCCTTTTCAAGAAGAGCCGAGCAAACGTCGAGATAAAGTGGTTCGCCTAAAGAACCTGCTTCTTTAGTTCTATCAAGAACTGCGAGTTTCTTAACGGTTTTTGGAAGAGCGTTAACGAAAGAATCGATAGCGAAAGGTCTATACAATCTAACTTTTAATAGACCGATTTTGTGACCTTCTTTAACCATCTTGTTTAAGGTTTCTTCAACAGCGTCAGCACCACTACCCATCATAACGATAACGTTTTCAGCGTCAGGGCAACCAACGTAGTCGAACAAGTGGTAATTTCTACCGGTTAAAGCGTTAACCTTGTCCATCATTTCTTGAACGATAGCTGGAGTAGCGTCGTAATACTTGTTAGCAGTTTCTCTGTTTTGGAAGTAGATGTCAGAGTTTTGAGCCGTACCTCTTTGAACAGGGTGATCAGGGTTCAATGCTCTAGCACGGAAATCTTCGATATCCTTCATATCTACTAAAGCCTTCATTTCGTCGTATTCAATAGCGTCGATTTTGCTAACTTCGTGGCTAGTTCTAAAGCCGTCGAAGAAGTGAAGGAAAGGAACTTTAGATTTTAAGGTTGCTAAGTGAGAAACTAGCGCTAAGTCCATAACTTCTTGTACAGAGTTGCTTGCAACCATAGCGAAACCGGTTTGGCGACAAGCCATAACGTCAGCATGGTCACCGAAAATGTTAAGTGAGTGAGCGGCTAACGCTCTAGCACTAACGTGGAAAACGGTTGGAAGCAATTCACCTGCGATTTTGTACATGTTAGGAATCATTAAGAGTAAACCTTGGCTTGCGGTGTAGGTGGTGGTTAAAGCACCTGCGGTTAAAGAACCGTGAACAGCACCCGCTGCACCTGCTTCAGATTGCATTTCTGCTAAACGAAGTTTTTGACCGAACATGTTTTCTCTGCCGGCAGCAGACCACTCGTCAGCAACTTCAGCCATAGGAGAAGAAGGGGTAATTGGGTAAATAGCCGCAACTTCAGAAAAGGCGTACGCAACGTGACTGGCAGCGGTGTTGCCGTCAATTGTCATTTTTTTCATATATAAAAACCTCCGTAATATTATTTACTATTTTTCAGCAAATATCATTATACAAAATTTTAATTGTTTAGTCAATAGAAAAACTCTTTTTTTATTCATTATATAAAGGAAAAAAAGTATAGGTGGTTAG
>JAZOOV010000072.1:0-6567 GCA_045655215.1 Christensenellaceae bacterium
TCTTTTATGATAAAATATCATAGGTTAAAAAGTATTTAGGAGAAAATTATGAAATACGACGTTATAATTGTAGGCGCAGGTCCTGGTGGAATTTTTGCTTGTTATGAGTTAATCAAAAATAATCCCACTCTAAAAGTTGCCGTTTTTGAAACGGGACACTCGTTAGAGAATCGTTCTTGCCCTATAGATGGGGAGAAAATTAAAAGTTGCATAAATTGTAAAACTTGTTCTATTATGTCTGGCTTTGGTGGCGCAGGCGCATTTTCCGATGGCAAATACAATATTACCAATGATTTCGGTGGCACTTTACACGAGCATATCGGCAAAAAGAAAGCAATCGAACTCATGACCTACGTTGACCAATTAAATATGCAATACGGTGGCGAAGGAACTAAAATGTATTCAACTGCAGGTACAAGACTAAAAAAGATTTGTCTACAAAACAAACTCAATCTTTTAGATGCGCAAGTTCGCCACTTAGGAACGGATAAAAACTACGTTGTTTTACAAAATTTCTATAATTTTCTTAAAGATAAAGTTGATTTCAATTTTGAAACGTCGGTCACTGATATTCAAGCAGATAACGGCAAGTATAAAGTTTTAACTAAAGAAAATGAGTACATTTGCGACAAGTGTATAATCTCTGTTGGAAGAAGTGGCAGTAGTTGGATGGAAAAACTCTGCAAAAAACTAAGAATTGCAACAAAATCAAATCGTGTTGATATCGGCGTAAGAGTAGAACTCCCTGCTGAAATATTTTCAGAATTAACCGACGAATTATACGAAAGTAAAATCGTATATCGTACGGAAAAATTTGAAGATGCAGTTAGAACCTTCTGCATGAACCCTAACGGCATCGTAGTTAATGAAAACACTAACGGAATCGTCACCGTTAACGGACATAGTTATGAAGATAACGCTTTAAAAACCAAAAACACTAACTTTGCCCTACTTGTTTCAAAACACTTTAGTGAGCCCTTTAAGGATAGCAACGGATATGCAGAAAGCGTAGCAAGATTATCTAATATGATTGGGGGCGGAGTTATAATTCAACGTTTTGGCGACTTAATCCGTGGTAGAAGAAGCACGGAAAAGAGAATTGAGGAATGTACCACCACACCCACTTTGTCGGCCACACCGGGCGATTTAAGCCTCGTTTTACCAAAAAGAATTCTCGACGGCATAATTGAAATGATTTACGCGCTAGATAAGGTTGCGCCTGGAACGGCTAACGACGATACTCTTTTATACGGCGTTGAAGTTAAGTTCTATAATATGGAAGTTATGATTGACGAAAATTTAGAAACCAAATTAAAAGGACTTTACGTTATCGGCGACGGAAGTGGTGTCACCCACTCTCTATCTCACGCTTCAGCAAGTGGCGTATTTGTAGCAAGAAAAATTTTAGAAGATAAATAATTTATTTGATTCAACAATCAAAAAAGAGACTTTTTGCAAAAAAGTCTCTTTTTTATTTAATTTTTAGAACGGATCAATTTCTCTACATTCGCCAATACTTTCGATGTTTTCAATAACTAGGTTTTCTACCCCGTCTGCAAATATCGTTTGATATGGCAATACTGCTCTAAATAATAATTTAATGTTTTTTAAGGTGACGTTTTTAACGGTGTATCCCTCAATACAAGAAATATTTATGGCTGGAGAGTCAGTAAATCTACCCGTACCCGTCACGTGCCCAATACCACCTAAAGTCATATCTTCAAAGTGGAAATTTTCAAGCACTGGTGGATATGGAGCAGGTTCTCCGTCTCTACCACCAGGATATGCTTGGAGAGCAATTTTTGGACAAACGTAGTTATAGAATTTAATATTTTTCATATAACCACCACGACAACGATTGGTCTTTAACGATACACCCACGCAACATTTAATAAAGTTGCAGTTCCAAACAGTCACGTCTTCAACACCACCAGACATTTCGCTACCAACTGCTATTCCGTGTCCGTCGGTTGAAGTACAGTCGAAAACCTTAACGTTCTTAGTTGGTCTACCAACGTCGTAGCCCTCTTTATTTCTACCTGATTTAATTGCAACGAAATCGTCACCCGTATCAAAATGAATACCAAAGATGATAGAATTTGTAGTTGAGTCGGGATTTATACCATCGCCGTTAGAAATGCCGTGTGAAAATACCGTGCAGTTGCAAGCAGTAAAATTATCACAATAAATTGGGTGGCAAGTCCAAGAAGCGCCGTTCCCAAAGAAACAGTCTGCGATTAAAATATTTTTGGTATTTGAAAATTGGAACAATCTACCACGTCTTCTACCAGGAATAAACGAGTAATACATTGCAGGTGGATTAGGGTCGTTTTCATAGCCGTATTTCTTTAGACACTCTGCCCTTTCAGCCGCAATTTGTTTCTTTCTTAAGGTATCGCCACCACCAATGATTTTACCACCATAAATAGTGATATTTTCGCAGTTAAACGAGCCCTTAGGATCTAAATCACCCGTGTTTAATAAAGATTGATAACACTCTTCGTGCCAGCCCTCAAATCTACTCTTAATTTTTGGCAAATAATCTTTTTCATCAAAAGAACCTTGAATAGTTGCTCCGTCACTTAATCTAATTTCGGTGTTAGAATGTAGCCAAAGAGCACCGGTTAAATATTCTCCGTCGGGGAAATAAACCATATCGTTTTCAGTGCAATCGTCAAGTGCTTTTTGAATATTCTTGGTATTCATTGTCTTGCCGTCGCCAACAGCGTTGTATGGAGATTTAGTCACATCTATAACGTTTTTGGTTTTAAGGGTTTTATAAACTCCCTCACCAATAGCCTTAACCACATCACCATTTTTATCAACTAAATCAACCTTAAAAGTGTATTCAGTTTCTGCTTTTAGGTTTTTAAAGCAATAGTGCGAGGCTTTAGTAGAAAGTTTATCGCCGTTAAAATAAACGTTGTATTCATAACCATCGTATAGTTTGTTATATTCCCACCAAATTTTAATTTGGTTATCAAAAATTATAGGATTAATCATAGTTTGTTCACCATTTCCTTATTAACGATAGTTGCGCCTGCACCCATTTCAATTTTATAATTTCCGTTAAGAGTGATATTCTCGCAAAGAAAAACACCAAAAGGAACGTAGAGATATTTTGTGTCGCCACAATCTTCAAGCGCTTTTTTGAAAATTTCAGTATTATCAGTCACTCCATCACCAATTGCGTTATATGGAGGCTTAGTCACGTCAAGTTTTTCTCTTGACGGAAGAGTTGAACAAGTGTAATTTTCAGTTTTACCAACAACGTTTTTGTTTTCATCAACTAATTGAACGGTAAAACTATATTCTTTCCCAGATTCTAGTGGTTGAAAGTCATAAAAAACTTCTTTAGTGTAAACCACGTATTTATCGTCCACCGTCACTTTGTATTTATAGCCTTCCCTATATTCACATCTAGGATCCCACCAAAGACAAAGAACAGTTTCTCTTCTTGCAACGTATACCATAATATACTCCTTAAAATATCCTTTATAGTATTAAGCATCACGGAAAAATTTCCGTGATGCTTAAATTATTTTAGTTTTTAACCTAAGTAAACTAACAATTAGTCTGCTAAGCTAGCCCAAGTTGGAGCACTATTTTCAACTACCGTCCAGTTGCTATTAGCAAATGAAGTTAAGTCTAAAGTAGATGCTGACGTACTAAAGGTTGCATAATCTTTGTAATTTACAAAGCCTTCGAAGTGCCATCCACCACCGCCACAAGTTCTACCAAAGGTTAGTAGATATGAGTTGGTTAATGTCACGTTAGCACCTAAAGCTCTAGGTGGAGCCCATTCGTTCCAAATAGCGTTAGAAATTACGTCGTGTCTACCATCAGCATTATTATCAACCCAAGTAGCAGGAGTGTAATCGCTTTCAATGAAAAGCCTATTAATAATAAAGTTGTTGATACAAACTTGATTTGTTCCTGTAATGAGTTTGCTCATATTAACAGCAACGAAAACAGATTCATTGCTAGTAGCAGCAGTAGTGTATTCAACGTAAACATCGCTAATATTGATATTGCTCAAACCGGTGTCGGCTGCAGCGCCGTAGAATAATATAGTAGAGGTAATACCATACTTATGAGCCTTAATTCCAAATCCACTAGGACTATCAGCACCAGCATAAGTGACAGGATTGATGATTGCAACGTTCTTAATGGTTGCGTTGCTACCAATTAAACCAAACATACCACCATTGCCATAAGCACCAATATTATACATTGCAAATCCACGTCCGTCAAACGTACCTGAGAAGGTATTTGCGTGGCCATTTGAGCTATAGAAAGTTTCCTTAAAGGTGTACGCTTGTGCTTCTTCACTTGCAACGTTAACGAAAACAAGATCTTCTGCTAAGGTATAATATCCTTCTAGAGTTGAAACTTCCTTAGGACCTTGTGCACCCGCTCCGGTATAAGTAGAGAAGAACGCAGCCATATCTCTTCTAGATTCTTCGGTATTTTCCCAAACTTTATCGTACATCTTAACGTTGGTTAGTTTATATTTTTGATCTTCAATAACAACGCCACTTAATACAAATGATGTAGCACATGCTTGACTTTTATCAACTATAACCATATCGATTGCAGCAGTAGTTCCTTCTAAGGTAGTGCCTTGGAAGAACAACTTACCAGAGGCTCTTTCCAATAGAACTTCTTCAGTAAATACTTCTGAAAGAGAAGTGTTAACTGATACTTTGAAGGTTAAAGATTCAGTACCTGAAACGTTTGCAACAGTAATAGTTGCGGTGTACTTGCCAGGTTTAACTTCTATCATGTTGCCATTAATAACAACGTTAGGATTATCACAAGAAACAACTGGAGTAGTATTTCCAAGTGCTGAGAACACGCCTGCAGTGAAGGTTAAGCCTTCAGTTGCTCCATCTTCGTCAAAAATAATTGATTCAACGTAATTGCCTTCTGCATCTTGTAAATATGGAATATCGTTTGTGGTCTTCCACATTGGAACGCCTGTAATAGTATTCCAGTATTTAGAATCAAATGAATCGTAGTTGTTATTTGCCTTAATCATGTCAGTCATAGAAGCGTACTTAACGATATCAGCGTCTGCACTAGCAGTGACTTCTTCAATTGAACGTCCTTCATAGCCGTTAGTAATGAAGTAAGTATTCTTAACGACGTCGTCCGTTTTGAAACCGTAAATAGTACCTAAACCACAAAGAATTGACTTATCACTCTTTTCATAACCTGATTCAAGTTCAGCAGCAGTAGGAATATAATTAATATCCATAATAACGTTATTCCACTTTAAGTTTCCAAGTCCACAATCATCTGGCCAAGTTGCACCATAGTTAGAGTTGCCGTCAGCAACCTTATAGAATACGACACTACCATCTCCACCACCTACAGGAGCATTCTTTCTAGTTGCACCATTTAAATCTAAGTCAACGTAAACGTTTTCGAAGTAAATATTTGCACTCACAGATGCTGGTCTATGGAACATAAGTGAAGGAATGTTAGAAACGTAGTTAACGTTAGAACCTGAAGCGTATTGACAAGCTTGAGAGAATGCAATATTCTTAATCGTCGCTCCATCACCTGCGATACCAAACATACCACTCCATGCGCCTGCATAAAGACCGATATCGTTTAAGGTATAACCACGTCCGTCTAACGTACCACTGAATACGTTAAAGTCATAGGTTGAAGTAAGTTCGGTGTTCTTACCAAACATTTCGTAATCATTATAAGAAGCATTTAGTTTAGCAACTTCATCACCATGGAAGAAAGTTAAGTTTTCTGCCAATACGTAGTAGCCGTCTAAAGTTCTAGCTGCGCCGGTAGTTCTAAAGAAGTTAACCATTGCCTCTCTTGATTGCTTGGTGTTTTCCCAAACTTGATCGTACATCTTAACGTTAGTAAAGTTGTAGCAACCATCTAGAGTGTAAACCTTTAAGGTAAATGCAGTATTAACAGGTTTATCGATAAGTGAAGATAAAATCTTATCGTTGCTGTAAACTAAAGTTCCATTATAGAATGCAGCGTAGATTTGAGCGTCTTCTAATTCAGTTCCGTTGAAGTAAATCTTATCATCAGCCTTATTGAGTAATAATTCTTCATTAAAGTCAACAGGAGTGTTAGTATTTACTAATACTGGGAATTGTCTAGAAATAATGCCGTCTGCACTGCTTACGGTTAACATAGCAGAATAGAAACCATCTTCAACGGTAATAACGTTGCCGTTAATCTTAATTCTGCTGTCGTTAGCAGAAATTACAACGTCTTCTAATTCTTCGCCTTCCTTGTCAACGATACCTGCGGTAAACGTATCTTGTGCACTATATACAGTCACAGAAGATAAAGCATTATCGTTAGCGTCTTTTAGATATACGCTTTGAACTAACGAACGGAAAGCAGGAATTCCATCTACCATAATCCAACAACCATTGCCACCTTCCATAAATGAAGTGTAATCGTTGTTAGCAGCCTTCATATCTTCGATAGTTTCATAACGATAGTAGCCTGATGCTCTGTGAGCAGTAGTGTTTTCTACGTTAGAACCATCAATACTATTGAAGTTTGGAGTGACGGGATTTG
>JAZOOV010000073.1:0-6510 GCA_045655215.1 Christensenellaceae bacterium
AAATAAGTCGTTAAGTTTTTGCGCTAAGCCGTTTTTAGTTTTTGATAATACGCTTTTTAATTTACTAAATAGTCCCATTTTAACTTACCTTTATAAATCAATATCTCCGTCGCCAATTTCGGCAATATCCGAAAGTTTTACCGAAACTAATCTACTTACGCCCTTTTCTTGCATGGTCACGCCGAATAAAGCGTTTGCTCTTTCCATAGTAGGCTTTTTGTGGGTGATAACGATAAATTGCGTTTTCTCACTAAATTTTTGCAAATATCTAGCAAATCTATCTACGTTTGCCTCGTCTAACGCAGCCTCAACTTCGTCTAGCACACAGAAAGGCATTGGGCGAAGTCTTAATATTGCAAATAATATTGCAATAGCCGTTAACGCCTTTTCACCACCCGATAAAAGCGAAAGTTTTTGAAGTTTCTTTCCCGGTGGTTCGGCAATAATTTCTACGCCTGCTTCTAGTTTGTCGTCCGTTTCCGAGTAGTCCATTTGTAGCATTGCTCTACCACCGCCGAACAACTCCTTAAATATAGTTTGGAAGTTTTGATTAATCTTATTAAAGCCCTCGTCAAATTGAGTGAGCATTTCGCCCTTAATTTTGTCGATAGCCTCTTTTAAGTCCTTTTCGGCTTTTTCTAGATCTTCTTTTTGAGCAGTCATTTCCTCATATCTTTCCTTGAGAATTTGACAGTCTTCTATAGCCGAAGCGTTGATTGCACCGAGCGATGAACGACGTTTTCTAATTCTAGTAATTTCACTTTCGCCAAACTTAGCGTCGTACCCTTCTTGACGATATTTTTGAGCCGACTCGTAGTCTTCTTGATAGTTTTCAAAAATACTTTCGCCCATGTGTTCTAGATCAGAGTCAATCTTGGTTAGGTTGATTTCTTCAATATGTCTTTTTTCCGAAAGATTTGCTATCTCTTCAGTTAACCACTCTTTTCTTTGACTATTTTTCTCTAACTTCTCACGACGTTCTTTTTTGTAAACTTCAATGCCGTCTATTTCTTCTCTTAAAGCGTTAACCTTATCTTGTTCTTCCTTAGAAAAGGCAACTTTTTCTTGTTGCATACGCAAGTCTTCGATAATGCCTTCTGCACCTTCGATACTCTTTTTCAAATCTCTAATTGAATTTTGAGCGCTTTCTTTGGTTTCTTTTAACCTTTCAATATCGCTTTGGATTGCCGATACGCTCGCTTTAATTTCAGTTATTTCAACTTGAATTTCTCTTATGCTTTCGCTTAAAGCATCTCTTTCTTTTCTTAGTGCGTCGTACTCTTGTTGTTGCTTATCTGCGCTAATAGTTGCGTCCGTTCTATCCTTTTCAAGTTTTTTTCCACCAACCGAAATGTTTTCCATTTCTGCAGATAAAACGTTAATTCTTTGAACTAGATCACCCCTAACAGTCTCTGTCGCCTCAATTTCTCTGCCGATTTCAGACAAAGATTTCTCGGTTGTGGCTTGTTTTTCTCTCTCCAATACTAATTCTTGACGCTTTCCGTTATAAACGTCGTTTAGCATTCCTAGTTCGTCTAGCGCCTTGTCACGCTTAGCGTTAATTTCTTCTTTTTGCTTTTTAAGTTCGGCCATTTCGGCGCGTCTAATATTTAGTTCTTCTTGGTTGTCTTCGATTTTTCTATCGGTAGAAAGAAGTCCTACAACGTCGTTTCTTCTAGAACCACCCGTCATTGCACCTTGAGTTGAGAACACGTCTCCGTCAAGGGTGACAATCTTAAATGCAAAACGGAATTTATTCGCTATCTTAGTTGCGTTTTCAATGGTGTCTACTATCAAAGTGTTTCCTAGTAGATTTGAGATAACGTTTTCGTATTCAGCGTCGTATGAAACTATTTTGTTTGCTACGCCGAGCGCGCCTTGTTCTTTTAAGGCTAAACTAACTTCTTGGTTTTGCACTCTCGGTTTAACAGACGTTAAAGGAAGGAAGGTTAATCTTCCCATCTTATTTTGCTTTAAATATTGAATTAAATACTTAGCGTCGTCGGTATCTTTAGTCACCACGTTTTGAGCGCTTGCACCCAATGCGGTTTCTAAAGCAACGTCGTATTTTTTATCGCTTCTAATAAGTTCGGCAACCACGCCTTTTACCTTAGAGCCAATGTTTTTATCCGTTTTTGCCTTACTTAATAATTGCTTTACGGCAAAAGAATATCCCTCGTAATTTTCCTTTAAGCCACGATAGAAGTTATCTTTAGTGACTAGAGAAGTGATAACCGAGTTGAGATTATATATCTTGTTTTCTATTTGCGCTTCTTGTTCGTTTGACGCGCGAACTTCATCTTCTTTTTCGGAAATTTTGTTCTTGAAGTCGAAAACCGAACGGTCAAGTTCATCTATCTTTTTATCGCTTTTTTCCTTAGCATTGAAAAGTTCTTCTCTACTAAACGACAATTTTTCAATTTTCTCTTCAATCTCGGCTAATTTTTCTTGTAGGCTAGTTAATTCTACACTTCTAGCACCTTTATTGAGTTTAAAATCCGATAGAGATTCTATTGATTCGATAATTTTCTTTTGGCTTGCAGTAGCCAACTCTTCGCCTACCGAAATTTTATTAGAAACGACCATAAAACGCTTGCTGAGTTCTTCTGCTTTAGCGTTTAATTCCTTTAATTTGGCTTGCTTATTTTTGAGTTCTTCCCCGTTAACTTCTATTGCCTTTTCGCTTTGCTCTATTAACCTTAAATCTTCTTCAATCTCGCCTTTAGAGCGCTCGATTTGATTGAGCATAAAGTTGATTTTTTCCGAAAATAACTTATTAGCCCCCGAAGATTTTTCCATATTTATACGCTTTTCTAGAAGTTTATCGTTTAATTCTCTTAGTTTTTGGTCGGCTTTTTCAATGTCAGAGAAAATGCTTTCGTACTCTCTTTGAGATTTATCGTATTCACCTTGTCTTAGCGTAATTTCTTCTTCTAAGCCACTAATCTTTTTGTTTACCTTTTCTTTGGCTTGGGCTACCCCTTCCACCTTGGCAATATAGGTGTTTAGTTCGTGATGCTTTAACTCTTCACTAAGTTCGTTAAACTCTTTTGCTTTTTCCGCTTGTTTTTCAAGTGGCCCAAGTTGGTTTTCTATCTCGCTTAAAATATCCGAATATCTAACTAGGTTTTCGTGAGTTCTCTCTAGTTTTCTTTCCGACTCGTTCTTTCTAGCCTTAAATTTAGCAATACCCGTTGCTTCTTCAAAGATTAAACGTCTGTCTTCGGCTTTAGCAGACATTATTTCTTCTACCTTACCTTGACCAATGATTGTGTAGCCTTCCTTACCTATTCCACACTCGTGAAGAAGGTCTATAATATCTTTTAACCTTGCAGGTTGCTTATTGATAAAGTATTCACTCTCGTTGCTTCTATATAGTTTTCTAGTTATTATAACTTCATTATAGTCTAATGAAAACATTCTAGAAGAGTTATCAAAGTACAAGGAAACTTCACAATATGATAGAGATTTTCTATTTTGCGTTCCCGAAAATATTACGTCTTGCATTGATGAACCACGTAGCGATTTTACAGATTGTTCACCTAAAACCCATCTAATCGCGTCTGCAACGTTGCTCTTTCCACATCCGTTTGGACCTACGATACCCGTTATTCCATCTCCAAACTTAATTTCGGCTTTATCTGCAAACGATTTAAATCCGTATAATTCTACTTTTTCGAAATTCACTTGTGTTTACCTTCCTGTTTTATTAGTAATTTAAGCGCTTTTTCAGCCGATAATTTTTCGGCTTCTTTTTTTGATTTCCCCTTTGCCTCTGCAAGTCTTTGTCCGTTTAATAGCGCCGCCACGCGAAATTCCGGCAAATGCGCAGGACCTTGCACCGACAAGGTTTGGTAGGAAATACTGCCCATCTTTCTCTTTTGAACGTACTCTTGAAAAAGATTTTTTGCATCCGACACTACTTTTTCCTTTTTGTCGTTTTTATGCTTTAACTCGAAATCCTTTATTAGCGTTTTCTTTATAAATGCTTTGGTCGGTCTTATTCCGCCGTCTAGATAAATGCCTGCAACTATCGACTCATACAAACTTGAAATCAACTTTACGTCTTCGTCTAGCCTTTTCTCTAAGCCCCTACCTAAAAGCATATATTCTAAAATTCCTAGTTTTTTTATGGCTTTTGCCAAGGGATCTCTAGAAACCATTTCTATTCTCTTTTTAGTTAGCGCCCCTTCATCACCAAAAGCATTGTTAAACAAATGCTCGGTGACGATAAATTCCATAATAGAATCGCCAAAAAACTCTAATATCTCGTTATTTTCTCCACCATGCTCGTTGGAATAGGAAGAGTGGGTAAAACACTTTCTTAGTAGCATTTTATCCTTAAACGAATATCCTATTTTATTTTCGATTTCGTAAATATCGAATATCATACGAGTTTTCCTTTGCCCTTTTTTAAGGTCTTGAGCACATATAGTATTCCAACCTAATCTATTATACCATATATGCTTTATTATTACAAGAAATTTTGATAATTTATATAAAAAAAAGAACTCTATTTGTCTTTAAGAGTTCTTTAGTTTTTTTATATTTTATAGTAAACTTCCAATTCTTTTTTTGTAGGTTTGTCTTTTCTTAACTATCTCGTTTTCGGCAAACTTCCATTGTTGCTGAATATCGAAGTTTGACTCTAACATTGGGTTAGACTCAATGCCTTGAACGCCGTCTTCTACAATATTTTTTTGGATTCTTGCAATAACTACTGCGTTTAAGCCTGAATTTTTATATTCTTTCTTTACGCCGATAAGAGCCATTTCAAGTTCCTTTGGCTTACTCACCGACCTAAGCACCCCGATAAAGCCAAATGGGAATAGTTTACCCCTACTCTTAATTAGCGCATCGCAAATAGACGGCAAGCACACGCCTAGTGCTGCAACTTGGTCGTTTTTATCTACTAAAACGCTTATGTATCTTGGATTTACGATTGTTCCAAAAGAATCTAATATTCCATCTCTCATCTTTCCTTCTACGGGAACGTAGCCGTCTAAATGACCATACGCTTCGTTTACCGTGTCGAAAAGTTTAACTCCGTAGCGTTTTATTATTTCCTTAACACTCATAGTGTCAGCCACGTCTACTAATTGGTATTTCTTTTTAATTCTCTCAGCAACGTGCTCTATTCTCTCGTATGGTACGTTTGGTATGGTAAAACTTCTCTCTACCCACTTAGATTCGTCTTCAAAACCGAGTTCTTCTATTCTCTTGTGAAAATATTCGTAGTAATAGTTGGTGGCATAGGTACTTCTCTTATCAAAGCCAAAGGTGAGCATTCCCTCTCTATCTTGATCGTTAAAGCCCCAAGGTCCGTGAATAATCTCTGCGCCGTTTTCCTTGCCATATCTTTCTACTGCACCTAAAAGCGCCTTGAAAACTTCTATATCGTCAACGCACTCTATCCTTGAAAATCTAACCATTTTTTCGGTGGCGTTTTTGTTTTCGTTCTCGTTTAGAATACCTGCAATTCTACCTACGAGTTTTCCATCTTTATAAGCTAAAAAGCCTTTTATCTCATTGCCGATAAGCCCCGTATTTTTCTCTTTATCAAAAGTGGTCATTTCGTCCGAACGAATACAAGGCACGTAGTACGGACAATCTTTATATAATTTAACTGGAAAAGTGGCAAACGCTTTTACGTCCTTTGCACTCTTTACCTCTTTTATTTCAATCATCAATAATCTCCTTTTTCCTGTGCGCTAAAAATAACACTTTTTTATTATACAACTTTTACCGCTCTATTGCAATAAAAAAAGCAAAAAAATTTTTTCTAAACTTTTTTGCTCTTCTTTTTTTATAGACTTTATTCTATTCTTTTCCTTCAGTATCCCTTATAATTTCAGGGGGAACTTCGTCTTTTAGGGCCATTAAATATTGATTATATTCTTCTTCTGTGAGTTTTTTTATTTTGGATTTTTTCGTCTTAGACATAATTTTCTCCTTTTATTTTATACTCTTAATTTTGCCCTTTTCTCTTTTTTTATTCAGTTTTAACTCTCTTTGCTTTTCTTTCTTCGCCCTTTATTTTTTTATAACTTAAATCTTTAGTAAAGTCGCGTTCTTTTTTATACTCTCCACCTAGAGCCTCTATTGCAAACCTTATCTCTTCAAAATCCGAATAGGTTATCTTTGGCTCTTCTATTGCCGTGAGTAAAAACGGCAAGGCTCTCTCGTCGCCGTATCTTGCTAAATACCCTGCGTAAATATACGCTTTCTTTTTGTTTCTTGCAAACTCTAAAACAAGAAGGTCGAAGATTCTATCGTCTTTACTTGCGTAAGATAATACTTCGCAAAATCTTTCCTTTTTAATATCGTCTAAGTCTACAAATTGGCTTAAGATTAAATCTTTTACTTGGTCGGCTCTCTTTGACAAAAGTTCAGTTGCAAGTTCTGAGATATCTTCTGGATAGTTTAGCACGATATATTCAAAATATCTCGGCGCAGGGATTATATCCATACTCGATAAAATATTCATAATATACACGATAAACTCGTCGT
>JAZOOV010000074.1:0-13271 GCA_045655215.1 Christensenellaceae bacterium
AAAGGTAAAAAATGAAACAGAGTTATTTTGATATAATTTCCAATACCGAAATTGCAAAAAACGTATATAAAATTATACTTTGTGGCGACACTTCTGATATAACGGCAAGTGGCCAATTTGTGAATATTAAATTAGACGGTTTATATCTTCGCCGTCCAATATCCGTTTGCGATTATTCTTTAAACACTCTTACTTTAATTTATAAAGTGGTTGGCAGTGGCACGGAAAAACTTTCAAAAATGCAAGGTGGAAAACTCGATATTCTAACAGGGCTTGGCAATGGCTACAACCTAGAAAAGAGTGGAGATAAGCCACTACTTATCGGTGGGGGCGTTGGAATTCCTCCAATGTATAACCTTTGTAAAAAGTTAATAGAGCAAGGGAAAACCCCTTCAGTTATACTAGGATTTAACACCAAAAGCGAAATTTTTTATCAAGAAGAGTTTAAGGCTCTAGGCGTAAAGGTATACGTTTCAACGGTAGACGGAAGTAGTGGAACTAAAGGTTTCGTCACCGACGTTATGAAGGATCTAGAATATACGTATTTTTATACATGTGGTCCAATGCCAATGTTTTTGAGTATTGAAAAAATAGCAAAAACTAGTGGACAATATTCTTTTGAAGAGAGAATGGGTTGTGGTTTTGGCGCATGTATGGGTTGTTCTTGCAAAACCAAATACGGCAACAAGAGAATTTGTGTGGATGGGCCGGTTTTAGAAAGGGAGGAGGTTATATGGTAGACACCAAGGTAGTTTTATCGGGACTAGAACTTGATAACCCAATTATCCCTGCAAGTGGAACGTTTGGTTTCGGTAAGGAATTTAAGGACTTTTATGATATAAATATTTTAGGAAGTTTTTCCTTTAAGGGTACTACCCTAGAAGAAAGGTTTGGAAATCCTACACCAAGAATAGCACAAACCCCTATGGGAATGCTCAACGCAGTAGGCTTGCAAAACCCCGGCGTAAAACACGTGGTAGAATGTGAACTTCCCGAAATGAAAAAGTATTTTCATAAAAAAGTAATAGCAAACGTAAGTGGTTTTTCTATCGAAGAATACGCAAAAACTTGCGATATTTTAGATAGAGAAGAGCAAGTAGGCATACTAGAAGTCAACATAAGTTGCCCTAACGTTCACAACGGTGGCATGGCTTTTGGAACGGACGCAAAAAACGCATTAGAAGTGACTAAAGCAGTAAAGAAAGTGACCACAAAGCCCGTATATATTAAACTCTCGCCTAACGTGACGGACATAGTTTCTATTGCAAAGGCAGTAGAAGATGGTGGAGCAGACGGAATAAGTTTAATAAACACCCTTCTCGGTATGAGAATAAACCTAAAAAATAGAAAGCCCGTGCTTGCAAATAAAACGGGTGGATTTTCGGGTAGTGCAATATTGCCGGTAGCGTTAAGAATGGTTTACCAAGTGTACGAAGCAGTAAAAATTCCACTAATCGGCATGGGTGGAATAACTACGGCAGAAGACGTTATCGAAATGATGCTAGCAGGCGCAACGGCAGTTCAAGTAGGCGCTGCAAACCTAGTTAATCCGTATGCTTGTAAAGAAATTATCGAAGACCTTCCAAGAGTAATGGAAAAGTATAGAATAAATAGTTTAAAAGAGATTATAGGAGGTGCGCACAATGGCTAAGGACGTTATAATTGCATTAGATTTTTCAAGTAAAGAACAAGTTTTTGCATTTTTAGATAACTTTAAGGATAGAAAACCTTTCGTTAAAATCGGCATGGAATTATTCTATGCAGAAGGACCTGAAATCGTAAAGGAAATAAAGAGAAGAGGACATAAAATCTTTTTAGATTTAAAACTTCACGATATTCCAAATACCGTTATGAAGTCTATGAAAGTTTTATCATCACTCGACGTAGATATGACCAATCTTCACGCGTCGGGCACTATTTCAATGATGGAAGGTGCAATCAAAGGGCTAACTAGAGAAGACGGAAGTAGACCGATTTTAATAGCAGTCACTCAATTAACTTCAACTGACCAAACGGCAATGGAAAATGATCTTTTGATTAAAGAGCCAATAGATAAAGTAGTTATGCACTACGCTAAAAACGCGAAACTAGCAGGGCTAGACGGCGTTGTGTGTTCGCCACTAGAAGCAGGAAAAGTACACGAAACTTGTGGACAAGACTTTATAACCGTCACTCCAGGCGTAAGATTTGCCGATGGAGAAAAGGGCGATCAAAAGAGAGTTATGACTCCAAGTGAAGCCAGAAAAATAGGTTCTGATTATATCGTAGTTGGTAGACCTATTACGGCAAGTGAAGATCCCGTTAAAGCATACAATAGATGTATTGAGGAGTTTTTAGGTTGATAAAGAATATTTTCTTTGATTTAGACGGAACGTTAAACGATTCGTCAATCGGCATAATTAAGGCTGTAAAATACGCGCTTAAAAACTTTGATATAGAGATTGAAGACCAAGTTTTTTTAAGAAGATATATCGGCCCACCACTAGTAGACTGCTTTATGGAATTTAATAATCTAGATAGATGTCAAGCAGAAAAAGCCTTGTTTTTCTATAGGGAATATTACAATACTGTTGGCAAGTTTGAAAACGCCGTTTACGACGGAATTATAAAAATGCTAAAGGGCTTGAAAGAAAGGGGAATTAGGCTTTTCGTTGCTACTTCTAAGCCTGAAGACGTTATGAACGATATAGTTTCGCACTTTGGTTTAAGAGAGTATTTTGACGGCGTATTCGGGGCTTCATTGGACTCAAAGAGAAACAAAAAGACTATGGTTATAAAATACGCACTAGAAAATTCAAAGGTAAACCCTATTGAGAGCGTAATGGTAGGCGACCATAAGCACGACGTTAACGGAGCAAAGGATAATGGTCTAAAAAGCGTAGCAGTCACTTACGGATACGGCGACTTGGAAGAATTAAAAAATAGCCAGCCAGATTATATGGTTGACACAGTAAAAGAATTAAAAGAATTACTATTGAGTTTAATATAAAGGAGAAAAAATGAACGACGTACAAAGACTTATTGCAAAAGATTTACTATCAATAAAGGCGGTATTTTTCCGTCCGGACGAGCCTTTTACTTGGGCAAGTGGAATAAAGAGCCCTGTTTATTGTGACAATAGACTAACTCTCACCGCTCCAAAGGTAAGACTTGACGTGGAAACGAGTTTAGTTAAGACTATAAAAGAAAACTACCCAGACGTAGAAGTTTTAATGGGAACTTCAACTGCAGGAATTGCACACGCAGCCATTTCTGCGCACATTATGGATTTGCCAATGGGCTACGTTCGTTCGGGAGCAAAGGACCACGGCAGACAAAATCAAATTGAAGGAAAGTTAGAAAAAGGTCAAAAGGTAGTAGTAGTTGAAGACCTTATCTCAACCGGAGGAAGTGTTATCGAAGTAGTTAACGTGCTTAGAGAGGCAGGAGCAATCGTTTTAGGCGTGGTTAGTATATTCACCTACGGAATGAAAAAGGGAATAGTTAGACTACAAGAGGCAGACGTTAAAAACGTAAGTTTAACCGATTTTGACTGTATTGCTGAAATCGCAGCAGAAGACGGCTACATTAAACCTGAAGACGTAAAAAGGCTATTAGCCTTTAGAGATAACCCAAGCGACGAAAGTTGGATAGGAGTAAAATAATGAGACATTTAATAAATATTTTAGACTTTTCGATTAAGGAAGTAGAAGAACTAATTGATTTAGCAGACGATATTATTTCAAATCCCGAAAAGTATAACGAAGCGTGCAAACACAAGATTTTGGCGACTTTGTTTTTCGAGCCATCAACAAGAACGAGATTGAGTTTTGAATCGGCTATGCTATCTCTTGGTGGAACGACTTTAGGTTTTTCATCGGCTAGCAGTTCGTCGGCAGCAAAGGGAGAAAGCGTTGCAGACACGATAGCAGTAGTTTCGGGATATTCGGATATTTTGGTTATGCGTCAC
The DNA here is from genome assembly GCA_045655215.1 of Christensenellaceae bacterium. Classification (GTDB taxonomy): domain Bacteria; phylum Bacillota; class Clostridia; order Christensenellales; family Borkfalkiaceae; genus UBA1259. The sequence goes on from JAZOOV010000074.1 coordinate 3,950, forward strand.
CCTAAAGAAGGCGCTCCTTTCGTTGCAAGAAAGCACGCAAACGTTCCAATTATAAACGCAGGGGACGGCGGACATCACCACCCAACCCAAACCTTAACCGATATGCTAACTATTAAGCACGAAAAGGGAAGACTAAACAATCTAACCATCGGTCTTTGTGGTGACTTAAAATATGGAAGAACTGTTCATTCTCTAATAGAGGCAATGTCAAGATATACGGGCATTAAGTTTTGCTTAATTTCGCCAAAAGAACTTGCACTTCCAGGCTTTGTGAAAAAGAATTGCCTTGAAAAAGAGGGCATTGAATATCAAGAATTTACCGACTTAGAAGAAGCAATGCCACAACTTGATATTCTATATATGACTAGAATCCAACAAGAACGCTTTATCGATAGAGACGAATATATTAGACTTAAGGATTGCTACGTTTTAACTAAAGAAAAGATGAAACTTGCAAAAGAAGATATGTGCGTGCTTCACCCACTTCCAAGAGTTAACGAGATTTCAGTTGACGTAGACGACGATAAGAGAGCCTGCTACTTTAAGCAAACTCTATATGGAAAATATATGAGAATGGCGCTTATCCTTAAACTTTTATCACTTAAAGGTGAGGAAGAAAAGGACGACGGAAGAAAAATAGTATTAAGTGAAACCAAGTGTTCAAACCCACATTGTATCACTACTATTGAACAAGAGATTAAGCCTTTAACTTACGTAGACGATCACGGAACAACCCGTTGCGCATACTGTGATAAGATGATAAAGTAAATAATCTAAAACAAAAAACTCGAGTATCTAACTCGAGTTTTTCTTTTATCTTTTTTTAATAATCCCATTTGGGAATATATTCTTCACTTGCCGACTTAAAATCTTGGTAGAACGCCTTTTCAATATTAAGAGAAATAGCGTAGTCTATAACCGACTCGTATTCACGCCTAGTAATTTTTCTATTTAGTTCGGGGAAATCCTTAATATCCCCAAAAGGCGTGTATTGACTCATAATATTTATGTAAGCCTTATCCTTGATGGTGGAAAACCAATCTAAAACCTTTTTTGAATCTAGGGTGCATTGTGGCAAAACTAAATGCCTAACAATAGTGCCCTTTTTTAAGAGTCCGTCTTCTCCAAAAACAATAGGTTTATTTGCCATAAATTCAATTGCCCTACTAGCCACTTCAAAGTAATTTTCCTTGCCCGTATACCTTTTAGATAGGGAAGAAGAGAAGAACTTTAGATCGGGTAAATACACGTCTATAAAGCCGTCAATCGCCCTTAAAACGTCGATGTTTTCGTAGCCGTGAGTATTATAAACTATTGGAATATTTGGCTTATAAATAGATAGCGCTTCCACGATTTTATTAGAGTAGTGGGTGGGGCTAACTAGGTTAATATTGCTAGCACCAAGTTCTTCAAGCTCTCTAAAAATACTTGCTAAATCGTTAACGGAAATAACTTTTCCCCTAAGATTTCTAGATAGTTCGTAGTTTTGACAAAATGCGCATTGAAGAGAGCAACCGCAAAAAAACACCGTGCCAGAACCATTGCCTCCACTGATGATAGGCTCTTCAAATTTGTGCAGATAATATTTAGCGATTTTAATTTGTCCACTAGTCTTGCAAAGCCCGATATTTTTCTCTTTATCCACCTTGCAAAAGTTAGGACATAGCGAGCAACTATTCAAGTTCAAAAGCCCCCGTGTAGAGTTGATAGTATTGACCGCCTTTTTCAATCAATTCTTGGTGTGAGCCACGCTCGATTATTCTGCCTTTTTCTAGCACCATAATAACGTCGGAATTTTGAACGGTAGAAAGTCTATGTGCGATAACGAAAACCGTTCTACCTTGCATAAGTCTATCCGTGCCTTTTTGAACTAACGCTTCCGTTCTAGTATCGATAGAAGAAGTCGCCTCGTCCAAAATCATAACGGGAGCGTCTTTAACGGCTGCTCTAGCGATAGATAGAAGTTGACGTTGACCTTGAGAAAGGTTAGCACCGTCTTGAGTTAGCATAGTGTTGTATCCGTTAGGAAGTCTAGTGATAAAGTCGTGCGCGTAGGCAAGTTTAGCCGCCTCTATGCACTCTTCGTCGGTAGCGTCTAATCTGCCGTAGCGAATATTATCCATAACCGTACCTGTAAATAGGTTAGTGTCTTGTAAAACTATACCGAGTGAACGTCTTAGGTCGGCTTTCTTAATTTTATTTATGTTAATGCCGTCGTATCTAATTTTTCCGTCGGCAATATCGTAAAAACGATTTAAAAGGTTGGTAATAGTAGTTTTGCCAGCACCCGTAGCCCCAACGAAAGCCACCTTTTGACCGGGGTGTGCGTATAGGGAAACGTCGTGCAAAACTATTCTATCTTCCACGTATCCAAAGTCCACTTCGGTCATTTGAATATCCCCTTTAAGTTCGGTGTAGGAGATAGTTCCATCGGCTTTATGAGGGTGTTTCCAAGCCCAATGACCAGTGCGTTCTTCAGTTTCGGTAATAGAGCCGTCCTCGTTAATTTTGCATCTAACTAAGGTGACGTATCCATCGTCCGTTTCAGTCTTTTCGTCAAGCAAGTCGAAAATTCTAGAAGCACCTGCTAAGCCCATAACCACCGAGTTGATTTGTTGAGAAACTTGGTTGATGTTTCCGGTAAATTGTTTACTCCTAGGTAGAAACGCCATAATAGTTGCTAAAAAGGTTAATTGTCCCGATTCGCTAACTAAAGGTTCTATACCGGTAATAGTTAGGTTAGGGATATTATAGAAAACTAGTAGTCCACCAACGAAGGCGATGAGAACGTATAAAATGTTTCCAAGGTTGTTCATTATTGGACCTAAAACGTTTGCAAACCCGTGCGCTTTTTCAGCGTCACTAAAGAGTTTATCGTTTTTAATATCGAAGCCCTCTAAGGATTTTTGTTCGTGGCAGAAAACTTTAATAACCTTTTGACCATGCATCATCTCTTCGATATATCCTTCTTCTTCGGCGATAGAGCCCTGTTGACGAATAAAGTATTTAGCACTATTTCCACCTACTTTTTTTGCAACGGTTGCCATAACGAATACGCCTAAAAAGATTACTAAAGATAACCAAATACTACTTGTAAACATTATTATAAGAAGCGTGACGACACTTATAGAAACGGAAAAGAGTTGGGGAATACTATGCGAAACCAACATTCTCAAAGCGTCGGTATCGTTGGTAAACGAACTCATAATATCGCCCGTTTTGTGCGAATCGAAAAATCTAATGGGGTAGTCTTGCATTTTGTTAAACATTTGCGTTCTAATTTCGTGCAAGAATTTTTGAGTGAGTATAGCCATAAGTCTAGTATATAAAAAGTTGCTTAGTATACCAGCAAAGTAAACCACTCCCATTGTAATGAATATAGTGAGTAAGGTGTTTTGAACGGCACTCATACCTTCTCTAAGACCCTTCCCAATTTCAAGAATAAGTCTTTCTAGAAATATTGAAGAGGAAACGCTAATTACTGCGCTAATTATTAGGCAAGTAAAAACTACGGCTAGAAGTTTTCCGTTAGATTTAAATAACATTTTTAGTAATCTACTTAAAGTGCCTTTTTTAGCCTTAGGTCTTTGTGGCATTGGCCCTTTTGTTCTAGTGCTCATCTTAGCCATTTACGTCACCTACCTTGTTTTGAGAGTAATAAGATTCTTGATAAATAGAGTTTCTCTTTAAGAGTTGCTCGTGTGTTCCCACGTCAACTATTTTTCCATTTTCCATAACGATTATCTTGTCGGCATCTTCAACTGAAGCGATACGCTGTGCGATGATAATTTTAGTTGTTTCAGGTAAATATTCTCTAAACCCTTTTCTAATTAAAGCGTCCGTTTTAGTATCTACGGCGCTAGTAGAGTCGTCTAGAATAAGTATTTTAGGTTTTTTAAGTAGCGCTCTTGCAATACAAAGCCTTTGCTTTTGTCCACCCGAAACGTTAACGCCACCTTGTTCTATGTGTCTATCTAGTCCATCGGGGTTAGCAAGAATAAACTCTTCGGCTTGAGCAAGTCTGCAAGCCTCCATAATTTCCTCGTCAGTTGCATTTTCGTCCCCCCAAAGCATATTTTCTCTAATAGTGCCAGAAAAAAGCACGTTCTTTTGCAACACCATAGCAACGGAATTTCTAAGCGAATTTAGGTCGTAATTTTTTACGTCTACGTTTCCTACTAAAACTTGCCCGTCGCTAACGTCGTAAAGGCGGGGAATAAGTTGAACTAGAGTAGTTTTACTTGAACCCGTACTGCCGATTATTCCCACCGTTTCACCACTTTCTATTTTTAAGTTTATATCGCTAAGTGCGTATTTTTCCGCTTCACTTGAATACTTAAAACTAACGTTTCTAAATTCAATACTGCCGTTTTCCACTATTGTTTCGGCATTTTCTGGAGATGTAATTGAACTTTCTTCGTTTAATACTTCGGTAATTCTTTTAGCAGACGCAACGCTCATAATAATGGTGACCATTATCATAGAAAGCATCATCAAACTCATAAGCATTTGGAAAGAATAGGTCATAAAACTTTGAAGTTCAGCAAGTTTTAATACTTGTTCGTTTGAGTTAATGATGAGCGAAGAACCCACGATAAATATTAAAATTATGCCCGTGTATATTGAAAAATTCATTAACGGACCGTTTAGTGCTATCAGTTTTTCGGCTTTAGTGAAATCGTTTTTAACGTTGTCGCTAGCCTTAGTGAACTTGCCCTTTTCGTAATCTTCTCTAACGTACGATTTAACTACTCTCATGCCGTGGATATTTTCTTGCACCGATTCGTTCATAGCGTCGTATTTGTGGAATATTCTATTAAAAAACGGAATCGCCTTTCTCATAATAAGAATAAGCCCAACTGCTAAGATAGGAGTGGTACAAAGGAATATGAGAGCCATTTTAGCGTTGATGGTAAAGGACATAACCAAAGAGAACACCAACATAAAAGGCGACCTTACGGCAGTTCTTATAATCATCATATAACTCATTTCCACGTTGGTCACGTCGGTAGTAAGTCTAGTCACCAAACTAGACGTGGAAAATTTATCTATATTAGAAAAGGAAAAATTTTGAACTTTGCCGAAAATATCTTTTCTTAAATTCTTTGCAAAGCCACTAGAAGCAGTTGCACAAAGTTTTCCCGCAAATCCCCCACAAAGTAGAGAAATAAGCGCTAGACCTAAAAGCAGACCGCCGTATTTTAAGATTTGCTCTATTAAAATCTCGGTGTTTCCCTTTTCGGCAATAGTTTTAATCTCGTCGAGAAGTAGCGTCATTATATAGGGAATAAGGCACTCTATAACAACTTCAATAGCAACTAGAAGTGGAGTTAAAATGGAAGGGCGTTTATATTCTCTAATGGATTTTGACATGGTTTTAATCATAGGGATAAAACCGGTGGATTTATTTTTCTTAGATTTAGTCATTATTCATTCTCCTTGTCAAAAATATCTATAATAAAATCGATAGATGGGAAGTGCTTATTTATTCGTATTTCCTTTGGAGAAATAACGTAGCCTAAAGTCACCCCTTGTATGATTGAAAGCAAAAGCCTACTGCACTCTCTAGGCGAATATTTTTTTGTAAAATATCCCGCGTTTTGCCCTTCTAAAAACAGATTTTCGTAGAAAATATGTGGTGGGGGAGGGCAGTTTTTATCGCAGTTTGCGTTCATCTTTTTGGGCTTATCTCTATTTGTAAAACATTGAGAGATAAAAAAGAAGTAAAAGTAGGCAAAACTATCGTCTTTTTTAAGGTTAGAAAACAACTTGTCTAAAATAATTCTAAGCCTTTCTCTATAATCTTCTATAGTTTTAAGTTTTTCGCTAAACTCGCTATTAAAATCGTATCTTCTAATGCTTAAAATCTCGTTAAAAAGTTGCCTTTTACTTTTAAAATAATGATAGAAAAGCCCGTGACTACACCTTGCTTTTTTGGTAATATCGTCGATAGTGGTCGATTCATAACTCTTTTCGCAAAAGGTTTTAAGCCCTGCCATAAGTATTTCGTTTTTTCTATCGGCGTTAGCCGATTTAATTGCGCTAATTTCTTTCATTTTTTCACCTAAAATTGACGAAAAAGTCAATTACAAATATTATAAAAAATATCCCCGTTTTTGTCAACGAAAAAAAAGGGTAAAAAGCGAGAAAATTGACGAAAAAGTCAACGATTTTTTAATTTATAATAAAAGGGCGAAAACAAGTGGTTTTCCCCATAAAATTTAAGGTAAAAAACAGATAAAGCGTAAGGATAATAATTGACAGAGAAAAATATTTGTAGTATAATTAGTCGGTATAATTATATTTAAACTAGGAAAATTTTAAACTAAAGGAAGAACTATGAGAAATTTTTTTACGAGTGAAAGCGTGACTTGTGGACATCCAGACAAGGTGTGCGACCAAGTTTCAGACGCAATATTAGATAGTTTTTTAAGTGGTGATCCAAACTCTAGGGTTGCCTGTGAAGTCAGCGTGACAAAGAATTTTATGCTCATAATGGGCGAAGTGACTTCAAAAGCAAAAGTAGACGTTAAAAAGGTTGCTAGAGAAGTAATCGAAAAAATTGGATATACGGATAAAAGTACGGGTTTTTCCAGCAAAAAGGTAAAAATCGTAGTTAAACTAAGTAAGCAAAGCCCTGACATAGCGCTCGGCGTAGACGCTTCTATCGAAGCAAAAGGTTGCAAAACCGACTGCGATAGATTAAATCAAATAGGCGCAGGGGATCAAGGCATAATGTTTGGATACGCTTGCAAGGAAACCGAAGAGTTGATGCCACTTCCAATAATGCTATCGCATAAGATGTGCGCTAAACTTGAAGAAGTTAGAGTTTCGGGAGAAGTTAGCCATTTGCGACCTGACGGAAAGGGACAAATCACCGTTGAATACGAAATGGGCAAGCCAAAGAGAATTGAGGCGGTAGTTTTAAGTTCTCAACACGACGAAAAGATTTCTACTGAAGAACTTAGAAGAGAGTTAAGAGAAAAGGTAATCGATAAAATTTTGCCAAAGGAATATCTCGACGAGCAAACCAAGTATTTTATAAACCCAACGGGCAGATTTGAAGTTGGTGGACCGGAAGGGGATTCGGGCTTGACGGGTAGAAAGATTATCGTTGACACCTATGGTGGAAAATGCCCACACGGTGGTGGTGCGTTCTCGGGTAAAGATCCAACCAAAGTGGATAGGTCGGCAACCTATATGGCAAGATACGTATGTAAGAACGTAGTTGCTTCAGGGCTTGCTAGCGAGTGCCAAGTTCAATTTGCGTACGCAATCGGCGTTGCAAAGCCTGTTTCGGTTATGGTAAACACCTTTGGAACGGGTGTAAAGAGCGATGCTGAACTTGCCGACATTATAGTAAAAGAGTTTGACTTAAGACCGCTAGCAATTATAGAAAAATTAGGGTTAAGAAAGCCTGTATATCAAAAGACTGCAAGTTATGGTCACTTTGGGAAGAGCGAATTTGCTTGGGAACAAGTAGATAGAGTAGAAGATTTACAAAAATACTTATAAAATGGAAATTAAGTTGGCGATAAAAAGAGCCAAAAAATATATAAGAGAGCATCTTTTCAATCTAAAATGGCGTTGTAATTGGTGTGGGGAAGAGATTTTTCACGAGCGTTGGTTTTGTCCTGAGTGCGAAAGTAAACTTCCCATAATAGACAAGGGCTATTGCAATCATTGTGGAAGAGAACTAAAAGTAGGAAGTGAATATTGTACTACGTGCAAGGGTAAAATGATAAGCGTAGACAAGGGAAGAAGCGTGTTTTCATACGCCGAGCCGATAGATAAACTAGTTAAGGACTTAAAATATTTCGGCAAGCGCTATATAGTAGAAATGCTAGGCGAATACCTTGCAAATGCCTACCGAAAAAACTACTTTAACGCAGACTTTCTCGTCTTTATTCCAATGACAAAAGAGGGTAAAAAGGCGCGTGGCTTTAATCAGTCGGAACTCTTAGCAAGAGAACTATCTAGAAGAGTGGGAGTCCCGACCATAGACCTTTTAGAAAAGACCAAGCAAACTTCGCGCCAAGCAAAACTAGGCAGAGAAGAAAGGCTAAAGAACTTAAAGGGCTCGATTAAAGTTAAGGATAAAAAATTAGTAAAAGATAAGGTCGTTTTAATAGTAGACGACGTAAGTACCACGGGAGCAACTAGCGAGGTGGTAGCCGAAAGGTTAAAAGCAAGTGGAGCAAAAACGGTGTATTTATTAACCGTTGCGAGCGTTCCACCCAAAGAAAAGTATTAAAGAAAACACCTAAATAGGAGAGAAAAATGGGGTTATTTAAATTTTTATTAGGCGGAGAAGAGAGAAGAAACTTAAGAAGATTAGACTATTTGTCAGACCAAGTTCTTGCTTTAGAAGAAAAATACGCAAAATATACCGACGAAGAGTTAAAGGCTCAAACTAAAGTCTTAAAGGAAAGACTTAAAAAGGGCGAAACATTGGACGATATTTTAGTAGATGCTTTTGCAGTAGTTAGAGAAGCGTCGCATAGAGTTCTCAATATGAGACACTATAAAGTTCAAATCATAGGTGGTATTTGTTTACATCAAGGTAGAGTTGCCGAGATGAGAACGGGTGAAGGTAAAACCTTAGTTGCAACCTTGCCTGCATATCTAAACGCGTTGTCAGGTGAAGGCGTTCATATCGTCACGGTCAACGATTATCTTGCATCGAGAGACGCAGAGTGGATGGGTAAAATTTATAAATTCTTAGGACTAACCGTCGGTGTGACCATTTCTGGTATGGACGACGAGGAAAAGCAAAAGGCGTACGCTTGCGACATTACCTACGGAACTAACAACGAAATGGGCTTTGACTACCTAAGAGATAACCTTAAGAGCAAAGTTGAACAAATGGTTCAAAGAAAACTTAACTTTGCCATCGTCGACGAAGTGGACTCTATTTTAATCGACGAAGCGAGAACACCACTTATTATCTCTGGTAAAGGACAAGAATCAAGCGATAGATACGTTAAGGCTAACAAGTTTGTAAAAACATTAGTTTTAGATAAAGACTTCACTATAGACATCAAAGAAAAGAGTGTTCAAATAACCGAGTCGGGTGCAAGAAAAGCCGAGAGTTTCTTTGGTTTAGCAAACTTTTCGGATATTGAAAACGCAAGTTTATCACACAATATTCAACAAGCCCTAAAGGCAAACTTTATATTCAAAAAGGATAACGACTACGTAGTTAGTGACGGCGAAGTTTTAATAGTAGACGAATTTACCGGCCGTCTTATGATTGGTAGAAGATATTCGGACGGATTGCACCAAGCAATCGAAGCAAAAGAAGTCGGATCGTAGCCATGTC
>JAZOOV010000075.1:0-2857 GCA_045655215.1 Christensenellaceae bacterium
ACCGAGCCTAAGAACGCGTTAGTTAAGCAATATAAGAAACTTATAGGGCTAGACAACGTAGAACTTGAGATAACGGAAGGCGCAGTTAGTGCCGTTGCTAAAAAGGCAATCGAATTAAAGACGGGTGCTAGGGGACTTAGAACTATATTTGAAAGTCTTATGATTGACACCATGTACGATTTGCCTAGTGGCGACGATATTGAAAAGGTGGTAGTTGACGAAGAAGTAGTAGTAAACGGCTCTCACCCAAAAATTATAAGAAGAAAAATTGCTTAAAAAAGTGGGAGTTGTCCCACTTTTTTCAAGAAAAATTTTTTAAAACTACAAAAAATTTTTTGAAATTTTATAAAAAACTTAATAAAAAATATCTCAAAAAAATTATAAAAAAATTTAAAAAAAGAGATAAAAAACGTTTGACAAGCCCTTGATTTATGGTTTATAATGTTTAGGCTGTGTAATCTGGGTTGATACTGGAAGTTACTTAAATCGAGCAAATCGATAGATAATTTCAGTTGACAAGTGTGGAGGCAAGACCTCTGCGACTAACTTCAAATAAAGAATTAGTAAAGTCATTCGCAGCGACTTAAAAAAATTTAAGTATCGGCGAATGATTTTTTTATTTACCAAATTCGACACACACGGCGGGGTTTACAGCACACACAGTAAAAGTTAGGTAAAAGGAGAAAAACAAAAATGGCAAGTCAAAAAATTAGAATCAAACTTATGTCTTACGACGTTGAAATGCTAGATCAAGCAGCATCAAAAATCGTAGAGACCATGCAAAAGTCGGGTGCAAAGATTAGTGGTCCTATTCCACTACCAACCGAAAAGGAAATCGTGACGATTTTACGTTCTCCACACAAGTACAAAGATTCAAGAGAACAATTCGAAATTAGAACGCACAAAAGACTTATCGATATCTATTCACCAAACGTTAAGTTGTTAGACAGCATTCACTTACCAGCAGGTGTAGATATTAAAATCAAATTGTAAAAAAATAAAAACATTATATATTATACGGAGGTGAACTTTATCTATGAATAAAGCAATCATTGGAAGAAAGTTAGGTATGACTCAACTTTTTTCAGCAGACGGCAAAGTTATTCCGGTGACCGTAATTGAGGCTGGTCCTTGTTCGGTTGTACAGGTTAAAACTTTGGAACGCGATGGATATTCAGCAATCAAGTTAGGATTTGAAGAAGTTGCTGAAAAGGACGTTAAGAGAAAGTTGAATAAGCCAGAAGCAGGTTTATTCGCAAAAACCGGCGTAAAGCCTATGAAAGTTCTAAAAGAATTTAGAACGGAAGACGCTGAAACCAAAACCGTTGGCGACGTTATCACTTGTGACGTTTTCCAAGCAGGCGACAAGATCGACGTGACTGGCATGTCGAAAGGTCATGGTTTCTCAGGCGTTATCAAAAGATGGAACAACCACAGACTTAAAGAAACTCACGGTGTAGGCCCTGTACACAGAGAAGTAGGTTCTCTCGGTGCAATCAGTTCACCATCAAGAGTTTTCAAGAATCATCACATGCCTGGTCAATATGGACATGAAAAAGTGACCGTATTGAACTTAGAGGTAGTAAAGGTCGACAAGGAAAGAAACGTAATTCTCGTTAAGGGCGCTGTGCCAGGCCCAGTTAAGGGAATCGTCACCTTGAGAAATACTGTTAAAGCGTAAGGAGAAAGATTATGCCAAGTGTTAAATTGTATGATATGAAGAAAAACGAAGTTGGTAATCTTGAACTTAACGAAGTTTTATTCAACGCAGAATATAATGAACCTGTAATTCACCAAGCAGTAGTCACCAGACTATGCAACGAAAGACAGGGAACCAAGAGCACCTTAACCAGAAGCGAAGTTCGTGGAGGCGGTGCAAAACCTTGGAGACAAAAGGGAACTGGTAGAGCAAGACAAGGTTCTATTAGAAGTCCACAATGGATAAAGGGTGGCGTAGTATTCGCACCAAAGAGCAGAGACTTCTCAAAGAAGATGAATGCAAAGGCAAAAGAAGTTGCACTTTTCTCTGCACTTTCACAAAAAATCAGAGACGAAGAAGTTTTCTTTATTGACGATATAAAATCAGAAGGCAAGACCAAAGAGATGGTTGCATTCTTAAAGGCTTTCGGGGCAGATAAGAGCGTGTTAATCGTTATGGATAACAGCGACCCAATGGTACTAAGAGCATGTGCAAACATCAAGGCAATCACCACTATCAATTCAGCGCTATTAAGCACGTATGAAGTTGTTAGAAACGCTAAGATTTTAATCTCTAAGAAGGCTGTAGAACAAATCGAGGAGGCTTACGGAAAATAATGGCTGCACACGATATTATTATTAAACCGCTTCTTTCAGAAAAGAGTTATGCGGGAATTAAAGACAAGAAATATTACTTTATAGTTAAGAAGAGCGCTAACAAAACTGAAATCAAACTTGCAGTTGAAGCAATCTTCGGTGTAAAAGTAGACAAGGTAAACACGGCTAACGTTAGAGGTAAACTCAAGAGACAAGGTAGAAACGAAGGATATACTTCAGACTACAAGAAGGCTGCCGTTACCCTCAAAAAAGACAGTAAATCTATCGAATTCTTCGATTCATTGTCTTAATCATAGGTGGAGGAAAGATAAATGGCTATTAAAAGATATAAACCGACTTCGTCTGCTCGCCGTTTTATGACGGTTAGCGCATTTGACGAAATAACGGCAAAAAAACCTGAAAAGTCACTACTCGAAGATCAAAGAAAGAGTGGTGGTAGAAACTTCCAAGGTAAAATCACAGTTCGCCACATCGGTGGTGGAAATAGAAGAAAGTATCGTATTATCGACTTCAAGCGTTGCAAGGACGGCGTTCCAGCAAC
>JAZOOV010000076.1:0-1813 GCA_045655215.1 Christensenellaceae bacterium
CACAAATGCTAGCGTCTAAGGAAATAACTTCGTTAGAACAGGGCAAGGCTATCGTTAAAGAATCGTTTGAAATAAAGGAAATTTTAGCATAAAATAATTTAGGTGTGGACTTATGAGTAAGAATGTTTTTGACGTATTAAAAGAAAGAGGCTTTATAAAGCAAACTATATTTGAAGACGAACTTTACGAACTATTAGGCAAAGAAAGCGTACCCTTCTATATTGGTTTTGACCCAACGGCGGATAGTTTGCATATAGGGCATTATATTCCGATTATGGCAATGGCTTGGATGCAAAGGTTTGGTCATAAACCTATTGCGCTTTTCGGTGGTGGTACAGGGATGATAGGCGACCCGTCGGGTAGAAGCGATATGCGCCAAATGATGACTATTGAAACCATTCAGCATAATATTGAGTGCTTTAAGAGCCAAATGTCAAGATTTATTCGTTTTGACGGGGAAAATGCTGCCGTAATTGCAAATAATGCAGACTGGTTGTTGGAACTTAACTACGTGAATTTCTTGCGTGATATAGGCGCATACTTTTCAGTTAATAAAATGCTTACTGCAGAGTGTTTTAAGCAAAGAATGGAAAAGGGCTTAACCTTTTTAGAATTTAACTATATGTTAATGCAAGGCTACGACTTCTTGTATCTCAACCAAAACTATGGTTGCGTTCTTGAACTCGGTGGCGACGACCAATGGAGCAATATGCTTGCTGGCGTAGATTTAATTAGAAGAAAGGAAAGAAAGAGCGCTTTCTGTTTAACTTGTACGCTACTACTTAATAGCGAAGGCAAGAAGATGGGTAAAACCCAAAAAGGCGCTTTGTGGCTAGACGAAAACAAATGCTCAGTTTACGATTTCTATCAATATTTTAGAAACGTAGAAGACGTTAAGGTAGAAGAGTGTATGAGACTTCTAACCTTTATGGATATGGAAGAAATCAAAGAACTCACCAAGTATAACGACGAGCGTATGAACAAGGCTAAAGAAAGACTTGCTTTTGAAGTGACTAAACTTGTTCACGGCGAAGAAAAGGCAATCGAAGCAGAACGTCAAGCAAAAGCCGCTTTTGGTGGTGGAGATGAAAGCAATATGCCAACCGTTGAAATTGACAAGGCAACCGAATACGTTTCGGACGTATTAGTATTAGCAGGTCAAGCAAAATCAAAGGGCGAAGCAAAGAGATTGATTGAAGGTGGCGGAGTTTCCATAAATCAAGATAAGGTTATAGATGCGTTTGCTAAAATCGACCAATCTATAAGAGAAAAGGGCGAATTTATACTTCATAAGGGTAAAAAAGTTCATATAAAAATCATATTAAAATGAGTGGATATTTAACCTTAAAAGGTCAAACGGAAATAACCAACGTAATAGAGCGCTCAAAGTTTATTTGCACCATTAAAAGCGTAGAAAACGAAGAAGAGGCAAAGGAGTTTATCGAAGAAATTCGTAAAAAGCACTCCCTTGCCACTCATAATTGCTACGCCTACGTGGCAGACGAATTGGGGCTAATTCAAAAGTTTTCGGACGACGGCGAACCACAAGGCACGGCAGGACTTCCAATGTTAAACGTCCTAAAAAACGTGGGGCTAAAAAAGGTTGCATGCGTTGTCACTAGATATTTTGGTGGAATAAAACTCGGCGCAGGCGGGCTTGTTAGGGCGTATTCTGGCGCAGTTAGCGACTGCGTTAAAAACGCACAAATTTTCGAGATGACAAAGGTTGTCTTTTTAGAACTTCAAACCGATTACGAAGGGTATTCCAAACTCGATAATTTGCTAACCAAGTTAGACGTTCCAAAGGTAGATT
>JAZOOV010000077.1:0-11349 GCA_045655215.1 Christensenellaceae bacterium
TGCGCTACACCCCGTTCATTCACGACGCTTAACTATATTATAATAAATAAGCGAAATTGTCAAATAAAATTTAGCATTTTTTTAAAATTTTTTTAAATATTTTTAATTTTTAGTAAATTTCTATTTTTGACAAAAATATATATGAAATTTTAATATTTATCAAAATTCTTTTACTTAATTTTAGTAGTATTGAATTCGTTAAAACGATAGGAGGTTGCTATGGAAATTCAATACACGAAAACAAAAGATGCTCTAACCTTGTTTGTGTATGGGGAGCTAGATGAATGTTCGGCTTCTAAGGCGAAAGAGATATTGGATAAGGTTATAATTGATAACATTAACACTAAAAAAGTGATATTTGATTTATCGGGTTTGTCTTTTATGGATAGTACGGGAATTGGCTTGCTTATAGGTAGATATAAAAAAATTAAAAATTTTAATTTACCCGTGTATTTAACGGGTGCGTCGGTCGCGACGGAAAAAGTATTAGTTTTAGCAGGACTATACGGAATAATGCCAAAATATTAAGGAGAATATAATGGAAAATAAAATAAAACTTGAGTTTTTATCTTTGTCTAAAAACGAATCTTTAGCAAGAAGCGTAGTTGGGGTGTTTGCCTTGCAACTTAATCCTAGTTTATCTGAACTTTCTGACATTAAAACTGCGGTAAGTGAGGCTGTCACAAACTCAATAGTGCACGGATATCCTAACGAAATAGGAGTTGTCACGCTAGAATGCTATATTCAAGAAAGCGTTTTACATATTTGCATTTTTGATAACGGGGTTGGTATAAAAGACCTTGCCGTTGCCCAAGAGCCGTTTTTTACTACGAGAGAAGACGAGGAGCGTTCTGGTATGGGCTTTACAATAATGAAAAGTTTTATGGATGACGTTTCAGTAGAGTCGGTTGAGGGTGAGGGGACAAAGGTGCGAATGTCTAAAAAAATTAAAGTGGACGAGTGAAAATGTTAAATCAAGAAATATTACTTGATTACGTAAGAAAAGCAAAAATGGGTGATGAAAATGCTAAGCAAATTATTTTAGAAAATAACTCAGCGTTGCTTAAAAGCATCATAACTAGGTTTAAGGGCAAGGGTGTAGAGTACGACGATTTATATCAAATTGCTTGTATTGGACTTCTTAAGGCTATAAATAACTTTGACGAGAGTTTTAACGTTAAGTTTTCTACTTATACCGTGCCGATGGTGATTGGCGAAATTAAACGATATATGCGTGATAACGGAGCGATAAAAGTTTCAAGAAGTATAAAAATTTTGGCTAATAAAATAAATAAATATATAGACTCATTTCAAACAAAGAATAGTCAGTCACCGTCTATCGAATTGATTGCTAAAGAATTTAACGTTTCTTGTGATGAAGTTGTGGTTGCGTTAGATAGCGCAAGGATGCCTTTATCAATATACGATAAGTTCGAAGACGAGGAGGAGGGGCAAGAGTTAATCGATAAAATTCCTTCTTACGATAATGAAGAAAGATTGGTTGATAAAATACAACTATTTTCCATAATATCAAGCCTTAACGAAAAGGAAAAAAGAATACTAATACTTAGATATTTTAGAGATAAAACTCAAAGTGAAATTGCAAAAAGTTTAGGAATATCGCAAGTTCAAGTTTCTAGAATAGAGAGTAAAATAATTCAAAAAATACGGCAGGAATTTTAGTCGTATTTTTTTTATGTTTTATACCATAATAAGAGTATGAGAAAAGTATTCGAGTATGAAGAATTAAAAACTATTGACGTAAAGGAATCTCCTTTAGGAAGATTTATTAAGGTGGAAATTAAAAATGAAAAAAACTAAGGATTTTATTAATGATAACTACTTAAATTATGTGTCGTCAATTGCACCTAAAACCAACGAGGCCCGTTCGCTTTTTGCTGCGTTTTGGGTGGGTGGTGTTATTTGTTCAATTGCACAAACTATAAGAATATTGTTTGAAACTTATCTAGGGCTTACTGGAGATGAATTGTCTTCCTACGTGTCTTTTGTTATGATATTTTTAGGTGCGTTTTTAACCGGCCTTGGTGTATACGACAGAATAGGTAAATACGCAGGTGGTGGTTCAATCGTGCCGATAACGGGTTTTGCCAATTCCGTCGTTTCTCCTGCCATGGAGTTTAAAACGGAAGGTTTTATTTATGGAGTTGCTGCCAAAATGTTTATAATAGCAGGCCCTATTCTTGTTTTTGGAATATCTGGTAGCGTTTTAGTAGGCTTAGTGTATTTCATAATAAATTTATTTTAGCATTTTTCTTCCAATTTAACAATTTTAAGCAGGTTTTATTGCGTTTTGCATTAATCCTGCTTTTTTATTTTTAAAATTATTAAAAAAATTTTGATTTTACTATTGATTTGATTGTTTTTTAATGATATAATTTTATATGAAAAAGTATGATATGTATTTGCAAGATCATTCTTATGAATAAAATCTTAAAAATTACTGACGTGTAATGAAGGAGAAATAATGATTAAAGGCTATTTTGACGATGCGAAAAGAGAGTTTATAATTACCGATATGTATCCTGCTAAACCTCAAAGCAACTATTTGTGGACCGAAGATACCGTTTGTGTTGTTAATCAATTCGGCAACGGATATAGTATTTGTTTAAGAGATGGAAAGTGGCGTGATATTGAACTTGGGGAGAGAAACGTTTACATAAAGGATAGAAAAACGGGATATAGTTTTTCGTCTAATAGAAATTTTAATAAGGAAAATTTTGATCTTTTTGAATGCCACGTTGGGCTAGGATATCAAACCATTATCTCGGAAAACAAAGGTATTAGAACGGAATTTACTATTCTTGTTCCTAACGACTATAAGGCGACAATGTGCAAGGTTAAAATTACTAATATTTCTAAGGAGAAAAAGGAACTTGATTCTTTCATTAATACTGTTCCAAAGGCTAATTTAACCGTTCACTCTGCGCAAGGCGAAGCGTATTATGATGAAAAAAATAATTATATTTGTTTTTGTCATAACGCATACGAGTACGACGCTCCTTATAAATATGTTTATTATAAAGCAGAAAAGCAAGCTTTTGCTTATGATACGACAAAATCAGGCTTTATAGGAACTTATAATGATTCTTCTAATCCAATAGCGTTAGAGAATGACAAACTTTCTTGCAGTGATATAGACTTTGTAAGTGATTACATGGGAGTGTTCCAATTTAGATTTGATTTAGAACCAGGTCAAACTTGGGAAAACGTGTTTATGTGTGGCGTTGCCGAATCAACAGAAGATTGCGTAAAATTATCGCAATATTGCACTAATGAAAATTTTGAAAAAGAACTTATTTTCCAAGAACAATACAATAACTCTTACTTAGAAACTTTCAAAGTTGATTCTCCTGACAAAATTTATAATTCACAAGTTAATATTTGGTAAAAACGTCAATTATCATTTGGTAAAACTTGGGGTAGAATGTGGGGTAAAGGTTTTAGAGACGTTATGCAAGATATAACTTCTTTTGCCTCTTTTGATCCACCACTTGCTAAAAAGAGAATATTGTATGCTCTTAAGCACGTTTACGAAAACGGAAATCCTATTAGAATGTTTGAGCCGACCTATTTGTATCCATATAATGACGGAGCGATTTGGATTCCTTCTGCAATTCTAGCCTACCTTTATGAATCGGGTGACCTATCTATTTTGGATGAGCAATTACAATTCTTGCCGGGAAATAGTTTGGAAAAGAGTGTTTATGACGACGGATCGTTCTCATATCCTACTTATAAGGGAACTGATTACACTACGAGTGTATTTGATCACGTTAAGAGATCAATTGACTATATTCTTTCAGCAAGAGGTGAAAGAGGGCTAGTTTTATTCTATGGTGGAGACTGGAACGATAGTATTAATGCTGCCGGAAAAGAAGGAAAGGGCGAAAGCGTTTGGCTTTCTATCGCTGCATATAAAGCAATTAAAGAATTTGAAGAAATTTTATCTCTCTATGGAAAGGAAGATTTAATTCCTTCTTATATCGAAAAGAGAGAAGAATTAAGAAATTGCATTATTAAAAACGGCTTTGAGGGTGACCACTTCTTATACGGAATTAACGACGTGGGTGAAAAGATTGGCTCTGACGAGAGTGAAGAGCCAAAAATATTCTTAAATCCTCAATCTTGGGCTGTTCTTGCTGGTATTTTTGACCAAGATAAACTAAACGAGTTAATGGAAGTAGTTGAAAAGAGATTGGTTTGTGATTTTGGATACGTTCAATGCACTCCGTCTTATACCAAGGGCAACAAGCACATTGGTAGAATAACTCACATGATGCCAGGTACTTATGAAAATGGCTCTGTATATAACCACGGCGTTGCTTTTAAGATAGTTGCAGATTGCTTGCTTGGAAAAGGTGATACGGCTTATCAAACCTATCTAAAAATTAGATATGATAATCCATTAAATAAGAATTCGGTGGTTGAACCGTACGCAATTACTAATATGTATTTTGGCCCTGAAAATAGATATCGTCCTGGATATTCTCCTGCTTCTTGGATTACGGGAACAGCAGGGTGGCTATATCGTGGATTGACTGAATTTTTGTGTGGTGTTATACCTACCTTTAACGGACTTAAGATTAAGCCTTGTTTTCCAAGCGAGTGGAACAACGTATCAGTAAAAAGAAAATATAGAAACTCTATATATAACATCAAATACGTTAAATCTAACGAATTTAAGATTGTTGTAGATGGAAAAGAATTTAAGGATTCAGTATTGCCTTTCGGTAATAGTGAGTATGATGTTATAGTTTATTTTAATTAGTGATTTTAGGGGTGATTATATGTGGAATAATAAGAAAAAAGCAGTCACTTTCAGTTTTGATGATGGTATTGTGCAAGACAAAAAATGCATTGAAATTTTAGATAAGTATAATCTTAAAGGAACGTTTAATTTAAATTCTGCTTATTTAGGTCTTACCTGCGAAAGAACATCTTTTGCTAAGGATGGTGATGGTGAGATTATTGAAACGTTTGGCAAAACTTGTTATAAAAAAACGGTTAAAAAGCCACACGTTTTACCTAGTGAAATAAAAGAAATTTATAAAAATCACGAAGTTGCGGGGCATACGATAACACACTTCAATTTGACAACCTTAGATAAAGAAACGATAATTTTTCAAGTAAATCAAGATAAAGAGATTTTAGAAGAATTAACGGGACAAAAGATTGTCGGAATGGCGTATCCATGTGGTGGAACTAATAGCAACGAAGAAGTGGCTGAGATAATTAAAAACAATACTGAAATAAAATATGCTAGAACGAATAAGCAATCTTTTAACTTTGAATTGCCTAAAAATCCATTATTGCTCGATATGACTATGCATTATGCCGACCATAAAAAACTTATGGAATTAGCGAGAGAATTTGTTGAAATTGAAACTGACAAACCAATTTGTTTTTCAATTTGGGGGCACACCTACGAAATGGATGATTATTACGGCCCGTGGGAAGAATTTGAAGAATTTTGCAAGTTTATTTCCAATAGAGATGATATTTTTTACGGAACAAACAAGCAAGTTTATTTAGATAAATAAAAAAGAGGTGAAAAAAATGAAAATTTTATTTGGATCTGACGTTTCTGGACACGTTGGTAGTGAGAACTATGAACTTTTTGCACAAAAGAAAACTAAAGAAATTTTTAACGGATTCATAGATTTATTTAAGGAAGCAGACGCTACGATAGTAAACTTAGAGTGTGCTGTGACCGATTCGGAGCATTTAATTAAAAAATTTGGCCCAAATCTTAAAATGCCAATAACTACTGCCGAAGTTCTTAAAGAAGCGGGCATTGATTATGTTGGAATAAGTAATAACCACTTGTACGACTATGGTAGACCAGGTTATTATGACACTTTAAAATATCTAGATGCTGCTGGAATTAAGTATACGGGCGTTGGTGAGAACGTTGTAGACGCTAGAAAGGACTTGATTTTAACCGATGGAAAAGTTAAAGTTGCGGTTATTGCTGTTTGTGAACACGAATACACTTACGCTTTAGAAAATAGAGAAGGTTGTAGAGAGTACGACCCATACGATACGAACGACGATATTGTCGAAGCAAAGAAAAACGCTGATTTTGTTGTTGTTATGTATCATGGAGGAAAAGAACATAGCAGATATCCGTCACCAAGACTAATTAAGGCGTGCCGTTCAATGATTAAACACGGCGCTGATTTAGTTTTATGTCAACATACACACTGTATAGGTTGCTACGAAGAGTTCCAAGGTGGACATATTTTATATGGTCAAGGAAACTTTGTATTCTGTGAAAGTGATAAAACGGATATGTGGAACACATTCCTTTTGGTAAAAGCAGAATTTACTGACAAGTTGAAAGTTGAGTTTATTCCTGGAAACGTTGTTGAAGATAAGGCGATTGACGTTGCTAATGACGCTGAAAAAGAAAGAATACTTAAAGAATTAGAAGAGAGAAGTAAATCATTACAAGATGGAACTTGGAAAGACGGATGGGACGCTTTCTGTAAATCGGTTGGATGGTATAAATTTATTCCTGAAAACATGGTTGACTTATTCTCGCATTACCTTGATTGTGAAGCACATAGCGACGTTTGGAGACACGTTTATAAAACTTGGAACTGGACAAACGAATTAATTGAAGAAGAATACGTTAAGCCTGATTTGAGTAAAGTTTGGGAAAAGAAATAATTAGAGGAAAATTATGAAAGTATTATTTGGATCTGATATATCTGGTGAATTTGGTAAGGGCGATAAATGCATGCAATTGTTTGCAGAAAAGAAAACGAAAGAGATTTTTAATGATTTTCTCGACGTTATCAAAGATGCAGATGCAACAGTTGTTAACCTAGAGTGCGCAATTACCGATTCTGATCACAAAATTGCAAAGTATGGTCCTAATCTTAAAATGCCGATTACTACTGCTGAAGTATTAAAAGATGCAGGTATTGATTACGTTGGACTAAGTAATAATCACTTATACGATTTTGGTAGACCTGGTTATTATGACACCTTAAAATATTTAGACGCTGCAGGAATTAAGTATACGGGCGTAGGCGAAAACCTTGAAGACGCTAGAAAAGATATGATTATCACTGACGGAAAGATTAAAATTGCAGTAATTGCAGTTTGTGAACACGAATTTACATTTGCGCTTGATAATAGAGAAGGTTGTAGAGAGTATGATCCATACGACACTAATGACGATATTGTTGAAGCAAAGAAAAATGCAGACTTTGTAGTGGTTATGTATCATGGTGGCAAGGAATATAGTAGATATCCTTCGCCAAGACTAGTTAAGGCGTGTCGATCAATGATTAAGCACGGAGCTGACCTAGTTATGTGCCAACATACTCATTGTATAGGTTGCTACGAAGAGTTCCAAGGTGGACATATTCTATATGGACAAGGAAACTTTGTATTCTGTGAAGAAGATGCCGACGAAATGTGGAACACCTTTCTTTTGGTTAAGGCTGAATTTACTGATAAAGTTAAAGTTGAGTTTATTCCAGGAAACGTTGTTGATGGAAAAGCAATTGAAGTTTCTAAAGGTCAAATGAAAGAAAAACTCTTAAGAGAACTCTTTGAAAGAAGTGAAGCGATGAAAGACGGCTCTTGGAAACAAAGATGGGAAGAGTTTTGCGAGAGTATGACGAGTTATAAATTTATTCCGGAAAATTTACGTTGGAGATTTGCGCATAATTTAACTTGTGAAGCGCATACCGACGTTTTGCGTTATCACTATAAAACCTGGAACTGGACAAACGAACTTAGCGAAGAGCAAACCAAGGAAAATATTGAAATTAGAGAAAGTCTTAGAAGATAGGAGAATAAAATGTTTAATATAAGGGGTGACGATTGTCACGACTATTTAATAGATAATATTAAGCCCGAACACACCTTTGATAAAAATAAAGATTTTGAGTCGCAAAAAAAAGCAATAAAGGAAAAATTTATAGAAACCTTTTGCCTAGACGAAATAGAAAGAAACGATAGAGAAGAGATGCTCATTGAAGTTCTTAATACTAAAGTTTTTAAGGAATTTACTCAATACAAAGTGATTTTCTCTAGTGAAAAGGACGTTTCAATTTTAGGTTGTATGCTTATTCCAAACGGAATAACCGAAAAAGCGCCATTGTGTATCGTGTTGCAAGGACATAAAAACACTTATCTAAACTCTTTTGGTGAAGGCTTTAAGTATCAAGATTTTATTGTCGATAAGCAACTTCTAGAAGATTCAACGCTTGCAATACAAGCCGTGAAAAAAGGGTATTGTGCGCTTGCTATCGAGCAAAGGTCAATTGGTCAAGCATATAGTAATGATGGTGATAGAAGATATTTCTCGGAGAAATGCGCAGTACAAGTTTATCACGCAAACGCTATTGGTAGAACAGTTTTAGGCGAACGTGTGTTTGACGTGAAAAAATCTATCGATTTTGCAGGAGAATTTGCCAGACGTTATGATAAATTATGCGACGCAAATAAAGTGATAATCACCGGAAACGGCGCTGGTGGAACTACTGCTTATTATTCTGCCATATACGACGAAAGAATTAGCGTTTGTGTTCCAAGTTGTGCTTTTTCTACTTATAAAGATAGTATTTACGCTAGCGCGCATTGTGAGTGCGAGTATATTCCACGCTCTTACTTATATTACGATATGCAAGATTTATCTATAGCAATAGCACCTAGAAAACTTATTGTTGTTAGTGGAAAGGACGACGAGGCGTATCCATTAAAGGGCGCAAAAAAGGCTTTTGACGTAGTTAAGGAGATTTACGATAAAGCGGGTGCAAAAGATAACTGCAAGCACGTAATAACGGATAGAGGTCACAGATGGTGCCCAGACGTCGTTTGGGCAGAAATTGAAACTGCCGTTAAAGAACTTGGTTGGTAAGGAGATATAATTATGTTATTTAATCCAGATGCTTGTCATGATAATATAACCAAAAATTTAACGCCTGCTCTCGCATTTAACGAAAGTGTAGATTTTAATACGTGGAAAAAAGAAGTTAGAGAAAAACTTATAGATTTAGCAGGTATTCATGAAATAGAAAAGAACGATTGTCCTTTAGCTTTAAATATAATTGCTGAAGAACAAAAGGATGGCTACAAGCAAATTCAATTTAGTTTTACTAGTGAAACGGCTTGCGAAGTTCCTGCTTATATTTTAATTCCAGACGGAGATAAGAAAAAATATCCAGTTGCAATTACTATGCAAGGGCACTCTTCGGGTTTTCATAATTCAGTAGGTGAAATTCACCCTGGCGACGAGAGTTATCATCCAAGAGGTGCGTTTGCCGTACAAGCCGTTAAAAACGGATTTATCGGTTTGTGTATTGAGAATAGAAGTATGGGTTGCCGTGGGCCAAAAGAATTAGAGAGAAAAAGACTTGGTGGTGGATGTAATTACCCAGGCAGAGTTGCTTTAACCTTAGGTAGAACGCTTTTAGGCGAAAGAATGTGGGATTTAAGTAAACTTATCGACTTAATTTCCAGCTTTAAAAAATTTGAAAAGTGTGATACTGATAAAATTTTAATTACGGGAAATTCGGGTGGTGGAACTATTTCATATTACGCTGCTTGCTACGACGAAAGAATTAAACTTTCAGCTCCAAGTTGCGCTTTTTGTTCTTACGATACGAGTATCTATCCAAAAGAGCATTGCGTGTGCAACCATATACCAAATATTAGAAGGTATTTTGAAATGGCTGATATTTCTTGCCTTTTAGCGCCTAGAAACGTAATCGTCTTTGCTGGTTCTCAAGATTTTATATTCCCATTGTACGGCGTTGAAGAGGCGTTTGAACATATGGGTAAAATTTATGATAAAGCAGGTGCTTCTAGAGATAAATTAAAGTTAGTTGTCACGCCAAAAGGACATTGGTGGTGTCACGATTTAATTTGGCCAATTTTGAAAGAGGAAACGACTAAACTCGGTTGGTGGGAATAATTCTTTATGAAGATTGATAAAATCGACCCTAATTTTAAGGTTGAAACGGCAGAACTAAATAAAAGCAATAAAACTTTTACTCTTCCTTGTGAAGAAATTTCTCTATACGGAACAACGTATGATTATAATATTGGTTGTTTTCAACGTATGGATCACGAAGTTGCTAAAAGTATAGACTACAACAAGGAAGTTTTGAGTTCTACTACTGCTGGTGCAAGAGCAAAATTTTGTACAAATGCAAGAGAAATTACTTTAAATGTTAAGTATAGATATTTAGTTGAGATGTCAACTATGCCTAAAATGGGTGCAAGTGGTTTTACCTTGTTTGAAAATAATGGAACTTATAATAAGTACGTTGCGTATTTTATGCCCGTTCTTAATGATAAAGAAGGATTTATACAAACCAAGAAATTGCCGGGCAATGAAATGCGAGAGTATATTTTGTATTTCCCACTTTACAACGATTATATTACCGAAGTTAGTATTTCTTTTAATGAAGAGGCTATAGTAAAACCGGGTAGAAAGTATAGGGGGGATTTGCCAATATTATACTACGGCTCGTCTATTACTCAAGGTGGATGCGCTAGTAGACCTGATAACTGCTATCAAGCGTATATTTCTATTTGGAACGATTACGATTATCTAAATTTAGGCTTTTCTGGTGGCGCTAAAGGTGAACATGAAATGATAGAGTATTTATCTAACATAAAATCTAAGGTTTTCGTTTGCGATTACGACCATAATGCGCCTACAACAGAACACCTCAAGAATACGCATTATAAATTATATAAAGCGTACAGAGATAAAAATCAAGATACTCCTATAATTTTTATGACAATGCCTAATATTGAAAGACCTGAAGCAACGCCAAATAGAAGAGTTATAAGGGCAACGTTTTTAAAAGCAAAGAAAAACGGAGATCAAAACGTATACTTTATTGACGGACGAAAATTATTCGGCAAAGAGGATAGAGAACATTGTACAACCGATTTGACGCATCCAAACGATTTAGGTTTTTATCGTATGGCAAAAGTGCTAAACAAGGTGATTGCTCCACTACTTAAAGACTAAACATTATATATAAGGGATAATTAAATGGCTTTAACTTTTAACCAAAAAAGAATAAGTTTATGCAACTCAGAAAACTTTTTCAAAAGACTTCATTGCATAGATATAGGATATTTAGGCTACGATAAAGGAGATTCTGTAAACGAGTCAACAATATATAGCCAAGTTAAATCTTATACGTCGATACTTATCGTGCTTGAAGGACAGGGTATAGTGTCTCTTGATGATAAAAAAATTAACGTTAAAACGGGGAACGTTTTATATTTACCGCCATGCAATAACTTTGAAGTTAAGCCACAGGAGAAATATTCATTTAAATATTGTTG
>JAZOOV010000078.1:0-7118 GCA_045655215.1 Christensenellaceae bacterium
AAATGGCAAGAAAATTAGGATTAAACGCAACCCAAAGAGTTGCTCTAATAAAGAACCAAGCAACTGCTCTTTTATGGTATGGTAAAATCGAAACCACCGAAGCAAGAGCAAAGGAAGTTGCTAGCTACGTAGCAAAAATCATTACGCTTGCAGTTAAAACCTTTGAAGACGTTGTTGAAACCGAAGTGACCGTAAAGGACGCTAAGGGCAAAGAAACTAAGAAGACCTTAGTTAAAGACGGCGTTAAAAAGTTAAACGCTAGAAGAAAGATTATTTCTATGGTTAACGATATTCAAGAAGTTAAGGGCTTTAAGGAAAGCAAGCCAGACTTCAAGAAGAGAACTGCAGACGTAAAGAGCCCACTTATCGAAAAGATCTTCGACGAATATGCAAAAAAATATGCAGATCGTAAAGAAGAAAAAGGACAAGGTGGTGGATACACTAGAATCTACAAACTTGGACAAAGAAAGGGCGACGCTGCTGAAGTTGCTATCATCGAATTAGTTTAATACTAAAAAGACTGCGCTTAAACGCAGTCTTTTTTATTTTTAAATTTCATAAATTTCACCTTTAATAAATAAACATATACTATGTTTTTAAGTGAGATTGAATCGGGAAAATATTGTGTAATAGTTAATGCTAACGTTAGCGAAAAGTTAAAAGGACGCTTGTTTGAAATAGGCGTTAAAAGGGGCGAAAAAATTAAACTAATTAGAAAAAGTTATAAGAGTTCGCTAATTATAATTTTAGTAAAAAACACCTTTTTTGCCATAAGGGAAGAAGATGCTAAAAAAATTGAGGTGAAAAGACAATGAGAGTGTGTTTAGTTGGCAACCCTAACTGTGGAAAGACCACTCTTTTTAACTATCTAACTCACTCGCATCAAAAAGTGGGCAATTGGGCAGGCGTGACGGTCGATAGTAAAGTTGGCGACCTATTCTTTGACAAGTCAATTAAAATTATCGATTTGCCGGGACTCTATTCGCTTTCCCCAACTTCGCCCGACGAAAGAGTGGTGGTAGAACACCTAAAAAATAATCCCATAGATTTAATCGTTAACGTAATAGACGGCACTAATTTAGAACGCAGTTTATATCTAACCTTAAGTCTAATAAAACTTAATATTCCAATGCTCGTTGTCGTTAATATGGCAGACGAACTTAGAAAAAATGATATAAGCCTAAACGTAAAAAACTTAAAAGAGTTTTTGGGAGTTCCCGTAGTTTTAATTTCTGCTCGAGCAAGACAAGGCTTAAAAGAATTAGAAGGCTTTTTTAAGGTGGAAAATACAAGGTCTAAAAATAAAAAACTAGTAAATTTACCATTTAGTCAAATTCACTATGAGATAGAAAGGGAAATCGATAAAATAATTCAAAGAAAATTCACCCTTTCTCAAAGGAAAACCGAAAAAATCGACACGGCGTTAACTCATGGATTTTGGGGCTTTATTATCTTTATTCTAGTTATGACCATAGTATTTTCCTTTACCTTAAAATTGGGTGGCTATCTTGGTGACGAGTTGATAAGCGTTACTGATAAGTTAAGCGATTTGACGGCAAATTTTGCCCTTAAAAAAGGTGTAAACTTTGCCACTGTCAGTTTGCTTGTTGACGGCGTGTTTAGGGGGATTGGCTCAGTTTTGAGTTTTCTTCCACACCTTTTAATAATGTTTGCTTTTATGACCTTTCTAGAAGAGAGTGGGTATGCGGCTAGAGTTTCATTTTTGTTTGACAAGATATTTTCTAGGTTTAACCTAAGTGGTAAATCGGTTATTCCGTTTGTGCTGTCTTTTGGGTGTAGTGTTAGCGGAATAGAGGCGAGCAAGGTTATTGAAAATAAAAAGGAAAGAGATACGACCATTATGCTTGCGCCATTTATTCCTTGTGGGGCAAAGATGGCAGTTTTAGGGTGGTTTTCCTATAAGTTTTTAGGTGGAAGCGTGTTGCTTGCCCTTTTGTCATACTTTATTAGTATTGTCATTTTGTTTTTCGTGGCTAAGTTGTTAAGACGCTTTGATAGTGAAGAAAAAGGCGATGGGTTTATCTTAGAACTTCCCGTACTTAGATTGCCTAAAATTACCGATTTATCGTCCGTACTGCTAGTAAAAACCAAGGAGTTTTTGATAAAGTCTGGAACGGTTATTTTTGCAGTTTCCATAATCGTTTGGCTACTTTCTAATTTTGGACCTAACGGGTTTACCTATAAAAATGCCGAAAATAGTTTTTTACGATTACTAGGGGAAGGGTTAAAATATTTATTTTATCCGTTAGGTTTTTCTTCGTGGGAATCTTCCGTTTCCGTGCTCTCTGGGCTTCTTGCAAAAGAATCTATCGTAGAAACGCTAGAAATATTGTCCGTAGACTTTAGTTCGCTATTTTCTAGCCCGTATAAAGCCTATTCTTTTATGGCGTTTAACTTGTTTTGTCCGCCTTGCGTTGCAACCTTGGCGATAGCAAAAAGGGAGTTAAAGGGTATAAAAAAACTATTTAAGATGATAGGGATAGAATTTTTGGTTGCATACGTGGTTTCAGCGCTTATTAACCTAGTTGGAATAATTACTAGTTTAGATATTGGCTTGCTTTTATCAATTTTTATTGGTATAATACTTTTAGTAGGTTTCTCTTTTGCAATAAAGAAACTAGGCAAAGGGAACTGCCAAAATTGTAAAAGGTGTAGGAAAATTAATTGTGAAATACAAAACAATGTACGACTATATGAGAGAATCGGAAACGGCGCAAGAAGACGCGTATTTTCCAGAAGAGTGGATGGAAGAGAGAAAGCCGACCACTAAGGAAGAGTATTTCGATTTTTACGACGATATAAAACTCACTCCAAAAGACGATTGGTGATTTATTAAAAGCGTAGAGCCGACCTAAATAGGTCGGCTTTTTTATTTTAAATTTAAAGTTCTAATAGGAAAAATTGGAAAGTATATATATTGTAAAAGACGGGGTTAAAATATGCGAAAAACACTTAAAAATCGACAATAACCCCAAAAAAGCAACAAAAGGACGATAGTATAATGTATTGTACTTTCATTAAAAAGAAAACTTTAATAATTACTTTAAGTTTATTCTTAGTAGCCGTTTTTTCCTTGATTGTTTTATCGGGGAGTGGGGCGTACGCCGTGTTTTACGGCGGGAATTTAAGAAAACTTCCCATATATTACGTCAAGACGGAAGAAAAGAAAGTTGCCCTTACTTTTGACTGTGCTTGGGGAGTTGACTACACGGATAAACTTTTAGAAATTATGGAAGAAGAAGGGGTAGTTAGCACTTTTTTTATGGTGGAGTTTTGGGCTAGAAAATATCCCGACTACTTAAAAAGGATAGATGAAAAAGGGCACGAGATAGGCACTCACTCTTCTACGCACCCGTATATGAGTAAACTAGGGGAAGGGGCTATTGAAAAGGAGTTAACCACTTCTTGTGAGGCGATTGAGAGTGTAATAAATAAAAAGATTAAAGTATTTAGAGCGCCGTACGGAGATTACGACGACCTTTTAATAGAAACGGCATCAAAACTTAACCTATATACTATTCAATGGGACGTGGATAGTTTGGATTGGAAGAATTTAACGAGTTTAGAAATTCAAAATAGGGTGCTAAGCAAGGTAAAAAACGGCTCGATTATATTATTTCATAATCAAGGCTTGCATACGGCAGAGGCACTTTTGCCGATTATTAAGAAACTAAAGAATAAGGGCTTTGAGTTTACTACCGTGAGTCAACTAATTTATAAGGATAATTATCAAATGTCGGTGGACGGCGGACAGGAAAAATGCAATTAAAAATTCTTTTGGAGGAAATTTATATATGAACAATCAGACAGAAAAAAACAACAAAGTTTTTATTAGTGGGGAAATAGTTAGCGAGGCTGAGTTTTCACACGAAGTTTACGGCGAGGGCTTTTACGAAATGAACGTTTTAGTTAAAAGACTTTCGGGGCAGGGGGATTTGCTTCCCGTCACCGTTTCAGAAAGACTTATTGCCGATAAAGACCTTAAGGTCGGCAGTACTATTAACGCCTTTGGTCAGTTTAGGAGTTATAATAAATTAGTCGACGGAAAAAGTAGACTTATGCTAACCGTTTTCGTTAGAGAACTTTTAGATAATTCCTTACCTAAAAACCCAAATAGCATAGTTTTATGTGGATATATTTGCAAACCACCAGTGTATCGTACCACACCTTTTAATAGAGAAATTTGCGATATACTAATTGCGGTAAATCGCTCTTATAATAAATCCGATTATATTCCTTGTATTGCGTGGGGGCGAAACGCTAGATTTGCTAAAAATTTAGAAGTCGGCGAAAAGATTGCAATCTCTGGTAGAATTCAAAGTAGAGAGTATCAAAAGAAGTTTAGCGAAGAAGATGTTAGAGTAATGACGGCGTACGAAGTTTCCATAAGCAAACTCGCAGCCTACGATAACGCAGATAACTTCGATATGGAAGAAGAGTTTGACCTTTTGGATTATCCTTGCGATAAGCCTTTAGAAAATTATGAATCTAGTTTATAAATAAAAAAGAAAAGCCCTTTGGCAATTTTGCCAAAGGGCTTATTTATAAGTTTTTACTTAAATTTCTTTAGAATAAAGAAACTTGCCGTTCCACAAACGCTAGTGATTACTGCTAAAATAATTAGGATATTTCTAACGGCTTGGTTTGGCGTGTTAATAAGTGCAGAACTTGCAACAAATCCGTCTTTCCAACCATTATCGTAATATTTAATGGTTAAAACGCCGTTTTCATTTTTGTACACTCTAACCGTTGAAGACTTAATGTCGCAAATTTTTTGAGTTAAACCTTGGTCTTGGTAAACGGCAGTTGCTCTAACTTGCTCAAAAGAATAACTTTCAAGTTGCTTGTTTTGACTTAAAACTTCCACGGTGAAGTTTATTGGAACGTAGCAAGCAATTTGCTTGCCGTCAATTTCCACCGAGCAGTAATAAAAGTCCATGCCGAGCACGTTAACCGACTCTGTTGGCGAAATCTTAGTGTGTTTATTAAGCATTAACTTTTGTCCACTTAGAGTAATTGCGTGGTCGGTATTTAGGGTTATAAGTGGGGTGTAATATGCGTGCACCGTTGTGTTTGTAAACGCCTCAGTAGGAGCAGTGGTCTTTTCAATTTGGCTAACCGTTCCCTCTAACTTATTAGTTAAGTATAAACCGTATTGGTCGGCAAGTAAATATAGGTTTAATTTATTCTCGCAAGGAACAGGAATTTCCTTTAATAAGAGATATTCGTTTTTAGGACTAACTACGTCTAAATACTTAAATCCGTTATCAAACTCTACTGAATATACGCCTGCGCTTGCGTTAACTGCGCATTTAGATAGGGAAGTGCTTGGCGCTTGTTCGCCAGTAAAAGTCAAATCACTAGGCGCTACTATCGAAGAAACGGAAATGTTGTCAACCACATCGGTTGAGTATATATACTCTTCATTATTATTTACAAAATATATAGTGGAAGTATCGAGATTTAAGCAAAAATCTTTTACGCTATTTTGACCAATTGGATAACTCTTCCACTCTCTAGTCACAGAATTAAGACTTGAAATGTCGTATCCGTTGCAAAAGTACATTCTTCCACTTAGGTCGGTTATTATCTCTTTTGCGCCCTTTCTCTCTGCAAAGAATTCGGGTGTGCCGTTTTCTTGGTGAGAATCCTTATATATGCCCGAAGCGTTAACAATTAGATAATTTCCCAAAGCATCAACTTCAATGAGTTCGTAAGCAAAATTGTAGTCTTTAGTTAGGTTTATAGAGCCGTCGCTCTCGCTAACTTTGTATACTTTTGATGCCGTTAGGTGATTGGTTAGTATGTAAAAATATCCGTTTTTATAACAAATATCTTTAACGTTTCCCTCTATTTCAAGGTCAACTTTTGATTGTTTATCTATATCGTAAATAAAAGCAGAATTACCTTTTCCACAAACCAAAATCATTTTGCCCATTGCAAATTGATCTGGCGCGTCGTTTAAAAATAGGTTAGTAAATGCCTTTTCGGTATAGTCTATTTTGTCGGTATCTATAATGGTTAACTTATGTTCGTCTAAAACGGCGAGCATATTTTTATATCTCTCGATTGAAAGTGGCGCGGTTATTCTATTATAAGCCGTCTTTCCCTTGGCGATTGCTTTTCCCGTGAAGACTAAGCCGTTATCTTTAATTTCAAACTCTTGAACGCTGTCGTTTAGTTTGTCAGTCACGATAACTAGGTCGTTAGAAAAAGTCACGTCGGTAGGGGTGATTATCTTTCCTAAATCGTACTTTGATTCTGGAAGAGTTAACTCTTGGCTTTTGCTTTCAGCAAAAGAATACTTAAAAATTTTTCCGTCGTAAATGTAAAATAGCGCGTCTTCTCTAGCAACCATCTTTAGTGGGACTAGGTTTTCTAACACCTTTTGATTTTCAAAATCACTAAAATCACGAGAGCAAATTTTTCCGTCACTTATATAGAACACGCTCTTAGAGTTAAGCGCTACCGTTAGGTCGGTTGAAATGGAAAACGGTGTGAAAAGCATATTGGTTATAGCCCCGCCACTAGCCTTATATAAAAGTAGGTTAGTGCCGTAGGTGGTGGCTAAAATTTCACCGTTAAAACTGAACGAAGATCCACCTATAGAAGAAGAGCCGAAAGATAAGGGACTAACGGCAAAAGTAGTTAAATTTACTTTATAAATAGAGCCGTTATCCGATAAAATTAGGCTATTATCGTCAAACCTTTCCACGTGCTTAAGTGAAATAAAATTGTAGTCTGCTTGTGATAAAAGTTTATATTTTCCGTCTTTATAAACTACGAGTGAATTGTTTTCTTGCACGATTGCAGTCACCTCGTCGTCCATATAAGTATTTACGGGGCTTGTTAGGGCATAAGAATCCCTAGTTGAAATAGGCATAATCCTATTTGACGGCTCTTCGGCTACTGCTTTAGAAGTAGGGAAAAGGAGCACGCCTGCTAATGCCGTAAAGGTTAAAAATAAACTTATTAAAATGCTTGATAGTATAATTTTTTTCTTCATAAACTTAATTCTACCACAAATTTATAATTTTGTCTATATAGAATTTATATATTTAAAATAAAAACAAAATAAAAGAAGGATTGTGAAAAAA
>JAZOOV010000079.1:0-6015 GCA_045655215.1 Christensenellaceae bacterium
ATGAAAGACTTTATGGGTGGCGAAACTCTTGCTCCTGTAGAAAAATTAAACAAAACCGGCGACGTAAAGGATTTAGCAGTTGACTTCTTACTATACGGCTTTACGAGTGAAATTTTTGCTCGTAGAACGGGCTTCCACAGAGGTATGGGTGGCTCAATGCACGTATTCTTCTTGCCATTTGGTATTTATCCAAACAACGCAATCGTAGGTGGTGCAGCACCTGTAGCACTCGGCGCAGCACTCTACAAGAAGTTAAACGACAAGCCAGGTATCGTTATCTCTAACGTAGGTGACGGCTCTGTTGGTTGTGGCGTAGTTTACGAATCAATGAACTTTGCTTCTATGGACCAATACAGAACTCTTTGGGAAAAGAAGGGTGGACTTCCAATTCTATTTAACTTCTTTAATAACAGTTATGGTATGGGTGGACAAACTCGTGGTGAAACTATGGCATACGACTTCTTAGCAAGACTAGGTGCAGGTGTATCTCCATCACAATTACACGTAGAAAGAGTAGACGGATTCAACCCACTAGCAGTTATCGATGCAATGAAGAGAAAGAAAGAATTGCTCTTAAAGGGCGAAGGTCCTGCAATGATGGACGTTGTCACTTATCGTTATGGTGGACACTCTCCATCAGACTCAATGAGTTATCGTACTCCTGAAGAAGTTGCCGCTTGGAAAGAATACGATCCAATCGTCACCTATAGAAAAGCACTCGTTGACGCTAAGATTGAAAAAGATTCTAAGTTTGACGAAATTCTCGGTTCAATTTCAGAAAGAATGCTCAAACTTTGCAAACTTGCATCTGATCCTGTTGAATCTCCATATCACGACTTCAAGAAAGATCCATACTACGTAGAAGACTTAATGTTCTCTAACGGTGCAGTAGAAAGTATGAGTGATAGAAAGGTAGAAATCGGCAGAGACGTAAATCACGCAATGGAAGAAAACCCAAGAGTTAAGCAAATCGCAGGCAAAACTCGTTATGCTTTCGACGAAAAGGGACAACCTGTATCAAACTTAAAGAGATACAATATTCGTGACGGATTATTTGAAGCAATTATTGATAGATATTATAAAGATACCACTCTCACTTCTTATGGTGAAGACGTACGTGACTGGGGTGGAGCGTTCGCAGTTTATAAAGGACTTACCGAGGCTCTTCCATATCATAGACTCTTTAACTCTCCAATTTCGGAAGCAGCAATCGTATCTTCAGCAGTAGGCTACGGCTTATGTGGTGGTAGAGTTATCGTAGAACTTATGTACGCAGACTTTATGGGTAGAGCGGGCGACGAAATCTTTAACCAATTAGCAAAATGGCAAGCAATGAGTTCAGGTATTCTAAAGATGCCTGTAGTACTCCGCGTATCAGTTGGTTCAAAATACGGCGCACAACACTCACAAGACTGGGTAGCACTTCCAGCACACGTTCCAGGCTTAAAAGTTTGTTTCCCTGTGACTCCATACGACGCTAAGGGTTTAATGAACTCAGCGCTTAACGGAACTGACCCTGTAATCTTCTTTGAGAGCCAAAGAATTTACGACAAGGGTGAAGAATTCCACAAGGAAGGCGTACCTGCAGGATATTATGAAATCCCACTCGGCGAACCAGACGTTAAGAGAGTAGGTAGCGACGTGACCATTTTAACTATCGGCGCAACCTTATATAGAGCAATGGACGCTGCTAAGATTTTATCTGAAAAATACGGCGTAGAAGCAGAAATTATCGATGCTAGAAGTATCGTTCCATTTAACTACGAAAAGGTTGTTGAATCAGTTAAGAAGACCGGAAAGATTATTCTTGCATCAGACGCTTGCGCAAGAGGATCAATACTCAACGACTTCGCAAGAAACATTACCGAATTATGCTTCGATTATTTAGATGCTCCTCCTGTTGTATGTGGCGCACAAAACTGGATTACTCCTCCATACGAATTTGACGGAGAATTCTTCCCACAAGCACAATGGATTATCGATTATATCAACGATAAGATCATGCCACTTAAGGGACACGTAAGCACCATCAACACTTCAGACGCTGAACAAATGAGAAAAGCAAAGAAAGGCGTATAATAACTAAACTTGTTTCGGGGAGCGAAAGTTCCCCGAAAAATTTTTATTATGGAAAAATATTATTTTTTAACTCACGAAAAAACCGATCCTTATTTTAATTTAGCGAGCGAAGAATATCTTTTAACTAAAAAGGACGAGTATTTTATATATATTTGGCAAGACGATAACAGCGTAATAATCGGTGTAAATCAAGACGCGGTAAAGGAAGTTAACCTAGAGTACACCCAAAGAGAAGGGGTAAAGGTTGCTAGAAGACTTACGGGTGGCGGAGCAGTTTACCACGATTTAAATAACGTTTGCTATACTATAATCGCGCCATTTAACGAGAACGAAGACAACTACCTAAAATTTACCAAGCCCGTTATAGAATATCTAAATACGCTAGGTGTAAAAGCCGAGTTTTCAGGAAGAAATGATATAACGATAGATGGTAAAAAGATTTCAGGCAACGCACAAAAAATATATAAGGATAGAATATTGCATCACGGTACCTTGCTTTTTGATAGCAATATGAACGCGTTAACTAAAGCGCTTAAGGAAAATAAGTTAAAAATCGAGAGCAAGGGAATAAAATCCATTAGGGCTAGAGTGACTAATATAAAAGAGCACTTAAGAGAGCCGATAGGGATAGATGAGTTTATTTTAGGGCTAAAAGAATACCTAAAAAAAGACCTAGAAGAGTATAAATTTACCGAGAGAGATTTAAGGGAAATAAACAAATTAAGAGAGCAAAAATATTCAACTTTCGAGTGGAATATAGGCAGTTCTCCAAAAGGGAAAATCACATTTGAAGAAAAATTTGATTTCGGCATATTCTCACTTAATTTTGACCTTGTTAAAGGAAGAATTGAAAACGCTAAAATTAACGGAGATTTTTTCACGGTAAAAGATATAGAAGAGTTTGAAAAAAGCCTTAACGGAGTGATGTTGGAAAATGAAAATTTGCTAAAAGTGTTTAGCAAAATAGTGGAATATATTCCAAAGGCAAATCCTAGTGAAATAGTGGAAAAACTATTAAAATGACAAGTGGACAGCAAAAAAAATCAAAATCTTTTGTAAATTACAAAAAAAAGATTGACAAAGCAAAAAAATAGGACTAAAATTTTAATATAGGTGCAAGAAATGAAAAGTAATAAATTTGTCTTTTATTTTGGATATTTTTATTTTAAACCATATTGATTTAATAGCGGTTATTTTTTGCGTTGAAAAAATTTATTTTTATGTATTTAATGACCGATTTAATTTAATCGGTCATTTTTTTTGAGGTGAAGGTATGATTATAATAGTTAAGAAAAATCACGAGCAAAAGCAATTAGACAATTTAATAAAGTGGATAAAAGGACAAGGCTTGGGCGTTGACCTTTCGGTTGGCGAAAACTCTACTATTTTAGGTTTAGTTGGCGATACTACGGTTATTGATATAGATTTAGTTCGTTCTCTTGATATTGTAGAGAACGTAAAGAGAATAGGCGAACCATATAAACTAGCGAACAGAAAATTCCATCCAGAAGACACTGTGATTGAAATTGCAGGTAGAAAAATCGGAGGAGAGAACTTTAGCATTATTGCAGGTCCTTGTTCAATCGAGAGCGAAAAGCAAATTATCGCAATTGCAGAAGAAGTTAAGGCATACGGCGGTGGCTTTTTGCGTGGAGGAGCGTATAAACCAAGAACTTCACCATACGCCTTCCAAGGTTTAAGAGAGAACGGCTTAAAATTACTTCTAAAGGCAAAGGAAGAAACGGGTATGCCAATCGTCACCGAAATTATGAGTGCATCTCACATAGACCTTTTCCGTGACGTAGATTTAATTCAAATAGGCGCAAGAAATATGCAAAACTTCGAACTTCTAAAAGAAGTGGGCAAAACGGGTAAGCCGGTTTTATTAAAGAGAGGTCTTGCAAACACCATAGAAGAGTGGCTTATGAGTGCCGAATACATTATGAGTGAGGGCAACCACAACGTAATTTTATGCGAAAGGGGGATAAGAACTTTCGAATCATACACGAGAAATACGCTTGACCTTTCGGCAATTCCACTATTAAAAGAACTAACTCACCTTCCCGTTATCGTAGATCCATCTCACGCATCGGGGCTAGCAAGATTAGTTAAGCCTTTATCACTAGCGTCGGTTGGGGCAGGAGCGCACGGACTTATGATAGAAGTACATAACGATCCCGCCCACGCGTTATGCGACGGCAAGCAATCAATTAAACCTATAGAATTTAAGGAAATAGTGGAAAGCATAGACGTTATGCTACCTTTAGTAGACAAAAAGAGGAACTAAAAACTTATGAACGTTGGAATAATCGGCTTGGGCTTAATGGGTGGTTCTTTTGGAAGAACCTTAGTTAAGCAAGGCAAACACAAGGTATACGCCTTTGATATAAACCCGTCGGTAATGCTTAAAGGGGAAATGATAAAAGCATATCACGAGAAACTCACAAAAGAAAACGCAAAAGAGATAGATATGCTAGTTTGTGCGCTCTATCCAAAATATTTTGAAAGTGCCGTTAGTGAATTTCTTCCCTTTTTAAAAGACGGGGCAATAGTCAGCGACTTTTGTGGAATAAAAAGAAAAGTGGAAGAGCAAATGCGTTCTCTGCTGGAAAAACACGAAGACCTAATTTTTATAGGTGGACATCCAATGGCAGGTAGAGAGTTTTCGGGAATAGAGAAATCAACCACCACACTTTTTGACAAAGCGTCAATGATTTTAATTAACGTAAACGCCGATATATTCACAATGGAAATGGTAAAGAAGTTTTACTTAGAAGTGGGCTTTTCGCAAGTAGTTATAACTACTTCAAGTAATCACGACAGTATGATAGCCTACACTTCTCAACTATGCCACATAGTAAGCAACGCCTTTATAAAGAATAAGCAGGCGCAAAGCCACGACGGATATTCTGCAGGCAGTTATAAAGATTTAACTAGAGTTGCAAGGCTTGAGCCGACTATGTGGACAGAACTCATTATGGAAAATCGAGAGATGGTTAAGAGTGAACTTGATGAGTTTATATTAAACTTAACTGAATACAAAAAAGCCATAGATAGTGAAGATAACGAGAGATTATATGAGTTATTAAAAGAAGGAAACGAGAGAAAACTTTCTATCGACAAGAAGGGTATTAAGGAGCAAAAATGACCAAGATAACGGTTGGAACGAACAAAAATTACGACATAATAATTCAAAGGGGATTAGACGGCTTAAAAGAGTTTATATTTTCTCTAATTAAAGGCGAAAAAATAGCCGTTATATGCGACGATATAGTAGATAAACTCTACTCAAATGAAATTATTTCTCTTTTAGAAGAAAAAAGCGTAGTAAAAATAGTGTTTCCACACGGCGAGCAAAATAAAAACGCCGAAAATTATATAAAAATAATAAACACTCTTGCCGAGAACAAATTTACAAGGCAAGACGTGGTGATTTCACTAGGTGGTGGAGTCGTTGGGGATATGGGTGCGCTCGTTGCCTCAACCTACATGCGTGGTATTAGGCTTATTGCAGTTCCAACCACCATTTTATCAATGGTAGATTCTTCAGTTGGTGGAAAGACGGCTATTGATTTGCCTGCGGGTAAAAATTTACTCGGCACTTTTTATCAACCAGACGGAGTGTTTATAAACCTAGACTTTTTAAAATCTCTTCCCGAGAGAGAAATAAAGAGTGGATACGGCGAAATCATTAAATACGCATATCTAGAAGGCGAAATCGAGCCAAAAGATTTAGAGGGTGAAATCAGCGAAGAACTAGTTTATAAATGCTTAAAAATCAAGCAAAAAATCGTTGAACAAGATGAAAAGGAAAGTTCAATTAGAAAACTACTAAATCTAGGACATACCGTAGGACACGCAATAGAGAGTTTGGCTGATTATAAAATATCTCACGGAGAGTGCGTTTTGATGGGCATTGAATATGCCATAGAAATT
>JAZOOV010000080.1:0-4132 GCA_045655215.1 Christensenellaceae bacterium
TTAAAAGGGGAATTTGTAAATGTTTGACTGATTTTAAGAAAAAAGAGAAAATTTATTAAAATGTGTTAAAAATGAGTTTGAAAAAATAATATTGGTGTAGTAAAATATATATAGAAATAATATTGGAGAATTTTTATGATAAACGTAGGTATAGTTGGATACGGCAATCTTGGAAAAGGCGTTAGTCTTGCCGTAGAAAAGGCAAGTGATATAAACTGCATAGGTGTTTTTACGAGAAGAAATCCAGAATCAATTAAACCACTTATTGATACTAAAGTTTACGAGATTTCAAAACTAGTAGAATTTAAGGATAAAATCGACGTTTTGTTGCTCTGTGGTGGAAGCGCTACCGATTTGCCAACGACTACTGCAAATTATCTAAAGGATTTTAACACGGTAGATTCTTTTGACACCCACGCAAAGATTCCTGAGTATGAAAAAGCGTTAAAAGAAGTTGCTATACAATCAAACAAAGTTTGCGCTATTAGTATTGGTTGGGATCCTGGTATATTTTCTATATCTAGACTATTGTTTTCAAGTGTGTTGCCTGATGGAAAGGACTATACTTTTTGGGGAAAGGGCGTTTCGCAAGGTCATAGCGACGCTATAAGAAGAATAAAGGGCGTTAAAAACGCTATTCAGTATACTATTCCAAAAGAAGAGGCACTTAAAGAAGTTAGAAGTGGTAATAATCCAACTTTAACTACTAGAGAAAAGCATCTTAGAGAGTGTTTTGTCGTTGTGGAAGACGGGGCAGATAAAGTAAGGATTGAAAGCGAAATAAAGAGTATGCCAAACTATTTTGCCGACTACGACACGATTGTTAACTTCGTTTCTCAAGAAGAGTTAGAAAAAAACCACTCAAAATTGCCACATGGCGGTTTTGTTATTAGAACGGGAAAAACGTCTACTGAAAATAATCAAGTGCTTGAATTGTCTCTCAAACTTGATTCAAACCCCGAATTTACGGGTAGTGTTTTACTTTCATACGCAAGGGCTGTTTATAGACTCTCTAAAAAGGGCGAGAGTGGAGTGTTTACGGTTTTTGATATTCCACTTAAGTATTTATCTCCATTAACGGAAGAAGAATTAAAAGCAACGCTTTTATAGGTAGAAAATGAAAAAGTTTAATAGAATTTTTATATTACTTTTCACCTTAATAATCACTCTTTCTTGTGGATTTTTCGGCTGTGATTTATCCACCATTTTAGGCGACCTAAAAGACGATGGCAAAGATAAGGGAAATGAGCAAATTAACGGCGAGTTATCTTTTCACTTTGTGTTTTTAGGAAACGACGCAGCAGGGGATTGTACGTACATCAAGGCTGGAGATAACGATATCTTAATAGACGGTGGAAGTAATTACGATAGTATTGACGAAATTTCAAACTACGTCAATAGATTTTGCTCGGATGGAATACTAGAATACGTAATCGTCACTCACGGAGATTTAGACCATATTGCGTGTTGGGCGGGTAAGGCAAACGAAAATAGCCTTTTCGATACGTACGAAGTGGGTACGCTTATTGATTTTCCAAGAACAAATAAAACTTCAAAAGTATATCAAAGATACGTTAGTGAAAGGCAAGCCGAAATTGATGATGGCAACACCAACCACTATACAGCGTTAGACTGCTATAATAACGCAAACGGGGCAAAGAGAGAATATTCTTTATCAAGTGACGGCAGTATTAAAATGGAAATTTTATATAATTACTACTACGAGCACAAAGCCACTAAAGAAAATGATTATTCGGTTTGCGTAATGTTTTATCACGGAACTAGACAATTTTTGTTTACTGGTGATTTAGAAGAGAAAGGGGAAGATAAACTCATAGAAAAGTATAATTTTACTCAAGTTGAGTTATTTAAATTGGGACATCACGGCTCGCCGACTTCTTCAAATCCACAACTACTAAGTAAAATTGAGCCTAAAATATGCGTA
This sequence comes from Christensenellaceae bacterium, assembly GCA_045655215.1. Lineage (GTDB taxonomy): Bacteria > Bacillota > Clostridia > Christensenellales > Borkfalkiaceae > UBA1259. The sequence goes on from JAZOOV010000080.1 coordinate 1,946, forward strand.
GCGCTTGCTTGCGCAGGTAGCGTAGAGTATACTAGTAATCTAGATAATACTTTTCCATCGCAAGAAGTTATAACAGACGTCGCTAAATATACTGACCAAATATTTTGCCCGTCAACCGTTAAAATAGTTCAAGACGGCGTTGATGATGACGGAAATCCTAAATATAAGAATACGGGTGAGCCGATACTTCTTAACGGGGATATTAAAGTTATATCAAAGTCGGGAACGCCCGTCTACGTGGATTGCTCTAACAACAATACTATTTTAAGGGAAACCGAGTGGTTTAAACAATATAGAAATTGGATAAGTTAAATTAAAAAAGTCCGTATAAAAATACGGGCTTTTCTTATACTATTTTTAGGAAGGTAAATAATATGCAATCAACGGGAATAGTACGTAGAATAGACGATTTAGGTAGAGTAGTTATACCAAAAGAAATTAGAAAAACTCTAAGAATAAAAGAGGGAGATCCTTTAGAGATATATACTAATAAGGAAGAGTTGGTGTTTAAGAAGTTTTCGCCAATTGCGACGCTATCACTAGGCGCAAAGCAAATTATAGAAGAACTATCTTTGGCGTTAAATAGACCTTGCGTTATATGTGATACGGATAAGATACTATGTGTTTCAAAGTGCAAAAATAAGGTATATGTGGATTCGCTTATTTCTAAAGATCTTCAAAAGATATTAAACGATAGAAAAACCTTTATATCTAACGAGATGGACGGCGAAAAACCAATCAAAATTTATATTGGCGACGAAAACGAGTATGCAAACCAACTTGTCGTTCCAATAGTTTCAAACGGAGATTGTTTTGGGGCCGTAATAGTATTGGATTTTGAAAAGGATAATAGATTTAATTCAAGTGATGAAAAATTAGTTAAGTTTAGTGCTTCTTTTTTGTCTTGTCAATTTGAAATATAAAACAAATTAAAAGCCACGAAATTCGTGGCTTTTAGTAAATACATATGAAAGAGAAAAAATCTCTAACAAAAAACGCTTTTTATCTAGGCATTGGTACGTTTATTGCTAAACTTTTAGGGGCTATATATAGAGTTCCACTAACGAATATTATCGGTGGGTATGGGCTAGGGCTATACCAAATGGTTTTTCCCGTATATTGTCTGCTTTTAGACTTTTCTGGTGCAGGTTTACCGAGTGCATTGTCTAAGATAATTTCGTCTAAAAATGATAGTAATAAAGGTAAAGTTTATCTTAGAACGAGCATTAAATTATATTCAATAATTGGTCTTACATTAACGCTTTTTATGGGTGTTTTCTCTAAGCAAATAAGCGTTTTGCAAGGTGATAAAAACGCTTTTTTATCCTATTTAACTCTCGCGCCGTCCATACTGTTAGTTTGTTTAATATCTTCGTTTAGGGGGTATTTTCAAGGTCAATTAAATATGAAACCTACTGCCGTTTCGCAAATTTTAGAGCAAGTAGTTAAACTTATTTTAGGTTTAACTCTATGTAATATTTTTATGCCTAACGTAATTTTGGCGGTAGCAAGTGCAACCTTTTCAATATCCATCTCGGAAGTAGTTGCGTTATTGTTTTTGTTTTTTATTTACAAAAGGAAAAATGAAAATAAACTTTTTTTGAGAAAAAAAGGGTTTGAGGGGGCAAGAGAGATAATAAAGTTATCAATTCCAATAACGCTTATAGGAATTGTTTTGCCACTTTCACAAGTAGTGGATAGTTTTTTAATCGTTAACATACTAAATAAATATTTGGATAATGCAACTTCGATTTACGGCTTATATTCGGGTGTGGTACTAACCATAATAAACTTGCCCGTTTCTATTTGCTACGGAATTTCAACTTCGCTAATTCCTGCTGTATCTGGTGCAAAATCTAGTAAAGATAAAGAAAAAAGTATAAAACAAGGGCTAATTTTAACTTTTTTATTATCAATGCTTGCCTTTATATTTTGTTTTTTCTTTTCAAAGGATATAATAAAAATCCTATTTAGAAGTTTAACGGAAGAGCAGGTAGATATATCTAATAGATTACTAAAGATATGTTCTTCTGGGATATTATTTTTATCACTATTGCAATCTATAAACGGAATCCTAATTGGAAAGGGGAAAACCTATTCAATATTAACGGGTATGATTTTCGGTGCAATAGTTAAGGTAATTCTAAATATAATTTTATTAAATAATCCAAAAATAAATATTTTTGG
>JAZOOV010000081.1:0-2145 GCA_045655215.1 Christensenellaceae bacterium
ATAATGACCGATACTGGTAATTTTAGGCATAAAAACGTGAGCGCAAACACAATGCACTCTGCTGGCAAGATGGTGGAAAAAGGCGCAGACCTTAACACCGTACATTATCATATGTTCACAAAACAAAGCAAAGAAAGAGCAAAACTCTTTGGGCAAACTATGTCAAAGTTAAGATATTTTTTAGACGATAGGTTTGCCGTTGCAACCGTTAGACTTAACGACCTAAAAGATGCGAACGCTTTGCCAGAAGAAACAGAAGGCTTTATAGACTTCGTTATGGGTATTGAAACGGTGGAAGTTGGCGCTTGTATTATGGAACTTGAAAAGAATAAATTTAAGATAAGTTTCCGTTCAAAAGGCGCGGACGTAAACGCCGTTGCAGGCACTTTTGGTGGCGGTGGGCATATTCTAGCAAGTGGTTGCCAAATAAGTGGCGAATATGAAGAAGTTATTGATAAAATCACTTTTGCCGTCAGCCGTTATATAGAAGACTAAGATGACAGGATTTATAAACTTGATAAAGCCAAGCGGTATGAGTTCGGCTTATGCCGTTGGGGCTGTAAAGAAAAAATTTAATTGTCCGTGTGGACATATGGGCACGTTAGACCCTATGGCTGAAGGCGTTTTGCCCGTCGGCATAGGAAAGGCGTCAAGACTGTTTCAGTATATGCTCGATAAAGAAAAGACCTATATTGGAAGGTTTATTTTTGGCTATACGACGGATACGCTCGATATAACGGGCGAAATTACCGAAAAAACCAATAAAATTCCAACGCTTGAAGAAATAGAAAAAGTATTAGGAAAATTTGTTGGCGAAATACAGCAAATGCCACCTAAATACTCGGCAAAATGCATTAACGGAAAAAGGGGATACCAACTTGCAAGGCAAGGCGTGGAATTTACCCTTGAAAGCAAGAAAGTTAATATATTATCTATAGAGTGCTTGGGGCAAATAAGTGAAAACGAATTTGAATTTAAGATAGAGTGCAAGGGTGGAACTTATATTCGCTCGCTCGCAAGGGATATTGCCTTAGAGTGTGGTTCTCTTGGCACTATGAGTAAACTTTCAAGAATTAAAAGTGGCATTTTTAGTTATGAAAACGGCATTACCGTCGATGAATTAAAAAGATTAGAAAACGCAGATGAATTCATAATTCCAGCAGATACTGCAGTCAGTTTTGAAAAACTTAACTTAACCGAAAAACAAGCCCAAAAAATTCTTGACGGCGTTTTTGAAAATTATGGATTTAGTGACGGAACGTATAGAGTTTATAATCAAGGCAAATTTATAGGTGTGGGCAAAGTGCAAGAAGGAATTTTAAGGATAAATTCTTATGTTAGATAAAGTTTTACCAACAGTTATAGCAATGGGCTACTTTGATAGCGTGCATTTAGGGCATCAAAGGGTAATACAAAAGGCAAGAAAACTCGCTGATGAAAATGGCGCAACTCTCACTGTATTTACCTTTCTTGGAAACGTAAAAGACGTTCTAAACGGCAGAAAGGAAAGTAGCGTATATTTGCCAGAAGAAAGACAAAAAATAATAAAGGGGCTAGGCGCAGACGACGTTTATTTTGCACCTATAACTAAAGAATTTTTATCCCTTGATAAAAAGACCTTTTTAGATGACCTTAATAAAAAATTCAACATTGTAGGCTACGTAAGTGGTATTGATTATACATTTGGTGCGTATGGCAAGGGAAATATTGCTTATTTAACAGAATATGCCAATTCGAAAGGGCAAAGGCACGTCGTTGTCGATACCTTAAACGTAGAAGGCGAAAAGGTTTCAACAACGCTGATTAAGTCGCTTTTAGAAAAGGGAGATATTCAAAGAGTAAATAAACTTTTAGGCAGAAACTATTCTCTTTGTGGCACGGTTATAAAGGATAGGCAAGTGGGCAAAACACTCGGCTTTCCAACGGCAAACGTTTTAATAGACAGTCAAAAGTTTACAATAAAAAACGGCGTATATTCAGGGCTTGTAAAAATTGATAACAAGGCTTATAAAAGCATAATCAATTACGGTGCAAGACCAACTTTTAATTTAGATAAAAAACTCGTGGAAGCGCATTTAATCGGCTTTGACGGGAACTTATATGGAAAACAAATCGAGGTTCAATTTTTAGATTATATGCGTGATA
>JAZOOV010000082.1:0-3079 GCA_045655215.1 Christensenellaceae bacterium
GCAAGTATATCTAAACTTTCCGTCTTCCGTTTGTTCCCAATCCTTAGGTTTTCCGTCTTCCTTATAAGGCGCTATAACCTTTTTTCTTTGTTTTACTTGCTCTAGGTTAAAGGTAAAGTTCTTGCCAATAGTACAATAGAAAATATCTTCCATAGAATTTTTCCAATTGTCCTTTGCTCCCCTTCCTTTTTCTCTTTCCCAAGTAATTCTATTTCTAATTGTAAAATGCTTTTCAAGAACAACCCCAAGTGGAATTGCAGTTTTCCAATCACAACAAACGTATACGCTTGCCGTATCCTTTAGTTTTGGCTTAACTTTTTCTATCCAACCTTCTAGATAAGAAATATACTCTTCGGTATTGGTTTCTCTAAACTCGTTGCCGTGAAAATCCTTAGTTAAATTGTAAGGCGGATCAACGATAAGCAGGTCAACCGATTTATCTAAAACGTTTTCTATAGCATCGAAAAAGTCACCCACCACGGTCACGCAAGTTTGTCCTTTTTTTAAATCTTTTGCCTTTACGCATCTAGATAAATACTCGGGGGCGTCTTCAATTTGAAAATCAATCGTTTTATTTCTCTTCGCTTTCATAATTATTTGTTTAATAGTTTTGCCCAAGTTTCCGACTTAGATAAAAGTTCACTATTATCCTTAGTATTTTTAAGCATCTCAAGTAAAGCGCTAGTTTGGTTTGCGCTTCCACTTAATATGTTTCTAATTCTACATACGGCGTCTAACTCTTCTTCACTGAGCAACAATTCTTCGTTCCTAGTGCCTGTTCTCTTTAAATCGATTGCAGGGAAAATTCTTCTCTCACTTAATTCTCTTGAAAGGTGAATTTCCATATTTCCCGTACTCTTAAACTCTTCGTATATAATATCGTCCATCTTACTGCCCGTATCAACCATAGCTGTTGCTAAAATAGTGATATTTCCGTTGCCTTTAGTGTTTCTTGCCGAACCAAAAAGTTTTTTAGCCATTTGTAATGCAACAGGGTCAATACCCCCAGTTAAAGTTTTTCCCGAAGATTCTATAGTGTTGTTATAAGCCTTAGTTAATCTAGTAATAGAATCTAGCAGTATTACTACGCTCGCTCCAAATTCAGCCATACGCTTTGCCCTCTCGACAACGAGTTCTGCCGCCCTAATATGATGTTCAGGCTTTTGATCAAAAGTAGAATATACAACCTCTGCATCTACGCTTTCAATAATATCAGTCACTTCTTCTGGACGCTCGTCAATAAGTAAAATGAAGAGATTAACTTCTGGGTTCTTCTTTTCAATACACTTAGCGAGTTTTTTTATTAAAGTAGTTTTTCCTGCCTTTGGCGGTGCAACTATTAAACCACGTTGTCCCTTTCCAATAGGTGCAAAAAGGTCAATACAACGAAGTGCCAAATCTTCAGATAATCCCAAATTAAATCTACGTTTTGGATAACAGGGAATTAACGAGTCAAAATCATCTCTACCTAAAATGTAATCTGGATAAGCGTCGTTTATCTCGGTGACAACAAATGCTGACGGCGCGCTACCTTCTTTTATAACCTTAGCCCTTGCCTTAACTTTATCGCCACTTTTTAATTGGTATTTTTTTATAACGTGCCCCGAAACGTGAACGTCGTTTGATGACATTTCGTAATTTTTTGTTCGAATAAAGCCGTAGCCTGCTTCTAATTGTTCAAAAATACCTTCAACTGGGAACAATACTTGAGAATCTCTAAAAACGTATTCAGCAGATCCAAAGGTCTTTACGTATTCCGAATATGGAATTTTATCAGGATCAATAGGCGTTTCTTCTTTTTTCTCATCTTCAACCTTGCTTTCATCATCTTCTTCGTCGTCTATTATAAAAGCAGATAAATCGATTTTAGTTTTTACTCTCGCCCCTTTAGTGCCCCAAACGGGAGCGACCTTGTTTTGCTGAACGTCCATAATGGCTTCAATAAGTTCTTCCTTATTTTGAGTGCTAGGCGACTTAACGCCAATTACTCTGCCAATTTCCCTAAGCGTACCAATTACTTGTTCGCTTAAAATTTCTTTAGTAAAAGTGATAAATTTTGCCATACTATTCTCCCTTTTTTTCTTTAATGCTTTTAGCAGATAAAATTCCACTTGTAAATGCAAAAGTTAAATTGTATCCACCACAATCTCCGTCAACGTCTAGAAGTTCGCCCGTTAAATATAGATTTTTAACCAACTTACTTTGCATTGTGAACGGATTTACGCTATTCGTATCGATTCCACCCTTAGTCACTTGTGCGTAGTTAAATCCAAGATTTCCCGTCACCTTAAACTCTAGAGTCTTAACTGCAAACGCAATATCTTCTTCCCTAAAATATTTTTTACAAATTATTCTGCCTAATTGTTTATTAACTATACCGAGAAGTAGGTCTTCCTTAGGGAACATCTTAAGTTCTTTTCTAGTCTTTATTATATTTACGAGTTGTTCTAATGATAACCAAGGTAAAAGTTCAACTCTAACCCTTGGATTCTTTGCGTCCTGAAGCCCCACCAACTTAAAGATTGATGAGCCCGATAGTCCGTACTCTGTAAAAAGTAAATCACCTTCAACGCTTGATAAAACTTGCTCGCCGTCTAACGCATAAACCTTGGCTTTTTCTTTAATTCCCTTTAGTCCCTTAAACTCTCTTAACTCTGCTTTAATTTGAACTAAAGACGGCGAAAGGCTAGTTAATTTATGCCCAAAATTTTCTAAAAGTCCATATGACGAGCCGTCAGTTCCATATTGTTTTCCCGCAGAGCCACCAAACGCGCATACTACGCATTTTGCTTTTATACAATTACCATTACTATAAATTAAAAAATAATCTTCCTTTTTTTCAACCTTATCAACGTAAAAATTAGTTTGAACTTGACAATTTTTAGAATCTAAAAAATATCTTAAATTGTCTAGAACTGAATTTGCTTGCAAGGAAATAGGAAAAATTTTGCCCTCTTCTTGAACAAATGTAAAAATCCCTAACTTCTCTAGATAATCTCTAATATCAATTTCATTTAAAAGTGGAAAAAAGGCAGCAATAAAGCCCTTGTTGCCGTGATAATTTTCTCTAGAAATTTGT
>JAZOOV010000083.1:0-26364 GCA_045655215.1 Christensenellaceae bacterium
TGACGTTTTAATATCTTCTTTGCTTGCTCTACTTTCTTTGCTCTTGCCTTTAATTCCTTTTGAGCTTTTAACTCTTCTTCGGTAGGTTGATATCTCTCGTCGTTTTTATGTTCTTCTATATACTTTTTGTTGTCTTCGTACATAGCAGTCTTGCTTGCCTTTAATCTCTCCAAGTCTTCTCTACTAAACGATTGTGGAAGTTCTGCTAGAGTAATCTCTTCGTCGGTTATAGGCTTAATAGGTCTTGAATTTAGGCTATTTCTACTGATTGCCTTGTATTGACTTAAAGTCTTTTCAGTTGAAGGCGCTTTATACTTTTCATAAATACCACGATTCTTTTTAGCGCCTGGAACCATATCGTTTATAAACTTATCAAACGTCCATTGTGAATAGTTTGTCCACACCAAAAGAGCGTACGAAAAGCCCATCAATAATAACACTACTACCAAGATAAAGGTGAGCAGTGGAATTTGCTCTGAAACAAGCAAGAATCCAAACGGAATTAGCGCTACTATTCCAAAGAATAAACTTAGTGGAAAGAAGGCTAAAGTCACGTAAAAGGAGTTTCTAATTACTTGCCAAGTGGTTAGTTCATACGTGACTGATAGCGTTATCATATGAAGAGTCATCAACGAGTAATAAACCAAGATGACGTATGATAAAATTTCTAAAACGTAATATATCCAAACGCTTGGAGCGCCACTTGCTATATTATAACTTGCAAGTGATGAAGACAATATCGTCAAGTAAAAAACTAAGGAAAATATTAGTGAAATTAAAAGTATTTGTCTATAGTTTTGCTTGATGCCTTTCCAAAAATCGTTTGAAACGAAAACGCCTTCCGACCAAACCATATTTCTAATAGTGTACGCACCACCCGATATGCCGACTGCAGCAATAAACATTACTATCGGCAAGGCAAGATATACCACCATATTTGCGTTATAGGTAATGCTCTCTAAAAACCCTTGCATAGTATAGGGCGCTTGATACCCCACCCCAAAACCTTGAGCAAAGGGGTAAATACTCGAGTAGTTTTTTCCAACCATGCCACGATAATACACCAATAAAACAAGTGGCAAGCAGAAGAGTAAAATAAGCAAGTTTACGAGCACTAGTTTCCAAAAACTGCCCTTAAAAATATCCCAAAATAATTCCCATCTATTAGACGGAAGAGAGGCTCTTGCAAAATCTTCGCTCTTTTCCTTTCCCATCAATAATCTATTGACTAATCTTTCAGTCCTTTTACCCACTTACTAGTTCTCCTTTAGATGTAATCATCATTACTCACAATATAGTGTATACTAAATCTCGAAATTTTTCAAACATTTTTTAACGCATAATGAAAAAAGTTTAACTTTTCTTTGACTTTTGAACTTATTTTTGTTAGACTAGTCTAAATAATATTATATTTATTTATAAAAGGAAGTTATCTTATGAAAAAGTACAACGTTGCTGTAGTTGGCGCTACCGGTATGGTAGGCAACAAATTTTTAGAAGTTTTATCAGAAAAAAATCTTCCGGTTGAAAACTATTTCCTATTCGCATCTAGTAAATCTGCGGGTAAAGTTATAGACTTTATGGGTAAACCACACACCGTTATTGAATTAAACGAAGAAAATATCGATAAATATCCTGTTGATATCGCTCTCTTTTCGGCAGGTGGCGAAACGAGTAAAAATTTCGCTCCAATCTTTGCCAAAAAGGGCACTCTCGTTATAGACAACTCTAGTTGTTGGCGTAGAGATGAACGCGTTCCTTTGGTAGTTCCTGAGTGTAATGCAAAAGATATCCTTTGGCATAATAATATTATAGCAAACCCTAACTGCTCTACTATTCAAGCAGTAGTAGCATTAAAGCCTTTACACGAGGCTTTCGGCATCAAGAGAGTTATCTACTCTACTTACCAAGCAGTTTCGGGTGCAGGAGTTAAGGGATTTAACGACCTTAAGGGTGGAATTTGTGGCGAAGCGCCTCAAAAATTCCCTTACCCTATCTTTGGCAACTGCCTACCTCATATCGACGTATTTATGGATAACGGCTACACCAAAGAAGAAGACAAAATGATTTTCGAAACCAAGAAAATTCTCGGCGACGAAAATATTAAAGTCACCGCTACTTGCGTTCGCGTGCCCGTTTATTTTGGTCACAGCGAATCTATCAATATCGAATTCAATAAACCTTGCACGTTAGAAGGCGTTAAGGAAGTTCTTTCTAAGGCAGAAGGCGTAGTTATTCAAGATGAACCTGATAAACTCTTATACCCTATGCCTTTGACTGCTGAAAACAAAAACGAAGTTTTCATCGGTAGAATTAGACTTGACGATACCGTTGAAAGTGGCGTTAACCTTTGGGTTGTTGCAGATAACATTAGAAAGGGCGCTGCTACCAACGCCGTTCAAATTGCTGAAAAGGCAATCGAACTCGGTGCTTTAGGTAAAAAAATCTAGGAGTTTTCAATGAATAAAACTATTTTTAGCGGAACTTGTACCGCGGCTATCACCCCTTTTACTGAAGACGGAATAGACTTTGACGCTTTAGGTAGACAAATTGAATTTCAAATTGAAAATCAAATCGACGCGCTTTGTATTTTAGGTACTACGGGCGAAGCGCCTACTATTACTGACGACGAATATGAAGCCGTTGCTAAATATTCTTTTGATAAAATTGCAGGCAGAGTTAAGTTTATCTTAGGCTCTGGTTCTAACTGCACTAAAAAGGCTATCGAAAAGAGCCAATTAGCGCAAAAGATTGGGGCTGACGGTCTTTTAGTTGTCACTCCCTATTACAACAAATGCACGCAAAAAGGCTTAGTTAAATACTATTACGATATTTGTGATAACGTGGATATTCCCGTTTTATGCTACAACGTTCCTGCAAGAACAGGCGTTAATATCTTGCCAAAAACTATGGCAGAAATTGCCGAACACAAAAATATTGGCGGTGTTAAAGAAGCGTGTGGAAATATGGAACAAATCGGTGAAACTGCCCGTCTAATTCGTGGCAAAACTGCGCTATATTCTGGCGACGATAACCTTAACCTAGCAATGCTTTCTATCGGCTCTGAGGGGCTTATTTCGGTTGCTAGTAATATCGCTCCAAAAGAAGTTGGCGACGTTTATAGATTATTTACTGCCGGCAAAAATATGGAGGCTAACCTTTTACAAGAAAGGCTACTTCCTTTAATCGATATTATGTTCTGCGAAGTTAACCCTATCCCCGTTAAAAAGGCTAGTGAACTTATCGGGCTTGGAAAAGGTATTCTTCGCGCACCTTTAACTGAACTTGAACCTTATCAAGTTGAGGAAATGAAAAAGATTTTAACAAACTTCGGTTTGCAAATTAAGGGGTAAATTATGACTAAAATTGCTATCGTTGGCGCTAATGGGCGCATGGGCAAAAAAGTTAGAGAATCGTGCCTAGAGTTAGATGACGTTCAAGCCGTTTGTGGAATCGACTTAAATAACGATTTTAACGACGCTAACTTCCCTATCTATCAAAGTTTTAATTATATTAACGGTCAAGTTGACGTTATTATAGACTTTTCTTCGGCAAAGTCTTTAGATAACGTTTTAGATTACGCTATAAAAACTAAGACTCCCGTCGTTCTATGCCCCACCGGTTATACCGAAGAGCAAATTGAAAAAATTAACGCGGCAAGTAAAAGCGTTGCTATCTTCCGTTCTGCTAATATGTCTATTGGTGTCAACGCTATTTTAGGAGCAGTTAAAACTATCGCTAAAAAACTCTACGGATTTGACGTTGAGATTATTGAAAAACACCATCACAACAAAGTGGACGCACCTAGTGGAACAGCCTTAATGCTCGCAGACGCCGTAAAAGACGTTTGCCGTGAAAAGTTCTACGTTTACGGAAGAGAAGGTATGGTTGGCAAGAGAGATGATAACGAAATTGGTATTCACGCAGTTAGAGGTGGCTCAATAGTCGGCGAACACGACGTTTTGTTTGCAGGAAACAACGAAACCGTCACCATTTCTCACTCGGCTACCGACCGTTCGGTTTTTGCTAGCGGTGCAGTTAGAGCGGCGCTATTTATGAAAGGTAAAACTTGTGGTCTTTTTAATATGGACGACGTTTTAAGTGAAAATGTTTAGCAACCTAAAAAACATTCTAGAATCTATTAAAAAAGGCAATAATTTAGGCGAAAAAATAACACTAATTGGCGCAACTAAAACCGTTCCCGTAGAAGTTATTAACGAGTCAATTAAACTTGGGCTTGAAGTGGTTGCCGAAAATAAAGTTCAAGAATTTAGAGAAAAAACCGATTTTATCGATAAAAACGCCCGTCAACATTTTATCGGGCACTTACAAACTAACAAAGTTAAATATCTCGTTGGCAAGGTGGATTTAATTCACTCGGTAGATAGCGTTCACCTAGCAGTTGAAATAGACAAGCAGGCTAAAAAAATAAACGCCGTTCAAGACGTTTTGATGGAAGTTAATATCGGCGGTGAATTATCTAAAAGTGGCATTAACCCCGATAATGCTATAGAAACGGCTAAAGAGATACTAAGCCTAGATAACGTTAATTTAGTTGGGCTTATGGCTATGCTTCCTAAAAGTGACGACAAAGAGTATTTAGCAAAGTTAACTATTAAAATGAGAAGTCTACTAGACGAACTTAAACTAATAAATGAAAATATAAGATTTCTTTCTATGGGTATGAGTGGAGATTATGAAATTGCCATCTCTAACGGCAGTAATATGATAAGACTCGGCTCTTACCTATTCGGCAAAAGAAATTACGAGGTGAAATAATGGGTGTTTTTGATTTGTTTGGAAGAGAACCAAGATCCAATCAAGCAAGTAAAAGAGAAGATAGACTTTTTTCTAGTGAAAGAGAGCCTATCACTCAAACTGAAGGAACTAAAGGCCCTGTTGCCGTTTTTAGCCCTACTTCCTATAAAGACGTGGAAAAAATTATAGACGCACTTAAAAGCAATAAAACGGCTATAGTTCATTTAACCGAACTAAAAACCGAAACTTCCATTAGAATTTTAGATATGTTATCCGGCGCTATCTACGCTATCGGTGGGGGCGTTTATGAAATGGAAAAAAATATCTTTATGTTCTCTCCACAAGGCATTGAAGTTAATCAATAATTTTATTTAAAAGTAAAAAGCCAAGCGAAAATTTCGCTTGGCTATATTTTTTAACTTTTTAATTTATTACGTTTATAAACAATATTTCTGCTATTGAAAATACAACTGCTAAAACCATAAAAATAGTAAATAGCGTTATATTGGTTTTTCTCTTTTTCTTTAAATATGCAACTTGTTCGCTTGGCTCGTACTTTGACAAATTACTTCTCGCCACGCAAGAAGTGATTAAACCTACAAGTGAAAGAACAAGCCCTGCCCCGTTGCCCATAAGCCCGTACACTATCACTATCACCAATCCTAAAGCAGCCCAGCCGTTTTCATCTATATCGTTTTTAACTTGAATAGTCGTTGCAATGCAAAAAGCAAGCGTGCCAACCAAAATTATTGCCACTAAAATTTCTAAAACTAATAGGAAAATATTTAATCCTTTAGAACTTTTCATATTTTCGCTCCTTTTTTCTTATTATAATTTACACATATTAGTTTGTCAATAGCAAAATAAAAAATTCCGTCTTCTTACTGAAAACGGAATTTATTCTTTTTTACTAGTGATTTTCTCCTCTATGAATACTACTTTTAATCTTTTCACCTCTCGCACTAACCTTGCCTTCAGGTTTAATGTCGCCTGCTTTGGTAAGAGCAATCTTAGTGAGATATGGGCCGACTAGTTCGTAAATCAATACGGCGAATAATACTATGTTTCTAACTACTGCTCCGTCATGACCAAGCTCGGTTGCTTTAAGAGCCATTCCAAGCGCTACACCTGCTTGTGGCAACAAGGTTATACCGAGATACTTTACTATACTATCGTCACACTTTGTAAGTTTTGCAGTTATTCCCGCACCAAAATATTTACCAATTGATCTTGAAATTATATACGCTACGCCGATTAACACTACCATAACGTCTGCAAATACCGATAACTCTAATTCTGCACCACTTAGCACGAAAAATAAAATCAAAATCGGTGCAGTCCATCTATCTGCTCTGTTCATTAACTCTTCGCTAACGTCGCAAAGATTACAAAATACCGAGCCTAGCATCATACAAGATAAAAGTGATGAAAAGCCAACGTGAATTCCACCAATTTCAAACTTTATGCTAGATATTGCAACCGTCATAAGAACGAAAGTCACCGTCACTGCCATACGCTTTGACCTTGAGTGGAAAAACTTTTCTACAAAGTTGAAGATTATACCCGTTATAAAGCCTAAACCGAGCGAAGCGATTACTTCAATCAACGGCTCTAAAATTACGTTTAGAATTTCTACAGTTCCTGCACTTAGCGATTTCGCTACGCCAAAAGATACTGCAAAAACTACTAAACCTACCGCGTCGTCAATAGCAACTACAGGAAGCAAAATGTCAGTTAATTTACCTTTTGCTTTATATTGTTTAACTACCATTAGGGTTGCGGCAGGAGCAGTTGCAGTAGCCGCTGCACCTAATACTATTGCTGCGCCTAGTGATAGTTTATCGGGAATAATAAAGTGCAAACTTATTAAAACTACGTCTACTAAAAGCGCCGCAACTAAGCCTTGAACTATACCAATTATGGTCGCTTGTTTTCCTATTGCTTTAAGTTGCGATAATCTAAATTCGTTGCCCATTGAAAAGGCTATAAAGCCTAGCGCAATATCCGATAAAATGGTAAAACTTTTTACTTGTTCCCCACTTAGTCCTATGCCTGGAATATTAAGCGCGCCTAAACAAAATGGACCGATTAAAATACCTGCCACGAGATATGCTGTGACTGCAGGAAGTTTTAATTTACTCGCTAATCTAGTTAACAACAAGCCCGATAATAAGGCTATAGATAAACTGAGTAATATTGTTGCCGTGTTTGACATAACTTTTTCCTCTCGTACTTTTTACGACTGATAGTGTACCACTTTATCTTATGCTTGTCAAATGAAAATATTGTATATTTTCACAATTACTTTTTTCCTTGATTTTTATAAATTTTATGGTATAATTTTATTAGGTGAATTATGGAAATATATAATAAAAATTTTACAGTTAAAATGAGTCAATGTGACTTTACTTCTAAACTAACTGAACTCAGTATGTTTACTGCCTTTCTAGACTGTGCTACCGAGCATGGAAAGTTAATGGGAGTCGCCGCACCAGACTTAGCAAAACACGGTCTTTTTTGGGTAATAACAAAAAATAAATTCCGTTTTTTTAGAAGACCTAATCTTCTAGAAGACTTTACCCTATCTACCTGGCCAATTAAACCACAACTTGTTCGCTCAAATAGATTTTGTAAACTATTTGATAATAAGGGCGATTTTGCCTTTGCTAAATCCGAGTGGGTTATGCTTGATAAATCTTCCTTTAGAGTGGCTAAGCACTCTGTTGCCTACCCCAACGATTTAGTTCATAGCGAACAAACTCTTCTAGAAGAGCCTTGGCTCAAAATCGAAGATGATTTTTTAACCTTTGACCGTGAGTTTTCATACAAGGTTAATTCTAACGATATTGACCTAAGCCAACATATGAACAATTTATCATACTTAAGGGCTATGTTTTCTTGTTTATCGACCAAAGAACTTGACTCTTTAGATATTTATGAGATTGAAATTCATTATATCTCGCAGTGTTTTGAGGGAGATAATCTCTCAATTAGATTCATAGAAAAGGAAAATGGTTTTACGGTTGGAATACTAAAAGAGCAAAAGTTATGCACCTTTATTAGCGTTAAACTTAAATAAATTAAATGACGGCTTAATATCAAGCCGTCCTTTTTTTATTTTTCTAATATTATGGTAAAAGGTCCGTCGTTAATTTGGGAGATTTTCATATCTGCGCCAAACACCCCCGTTTTTACCGATAATCCTTGTTTTATAAGCCCATCTTTTACGTATTCGTAAAGTTCGTTAGCCTTTTCGGGAATTTCTGCCTCAATAAAGCTTGGGCGATTGCCGTGCGAAGAATCTGCATACAAGGTAAACTGAGAAACTAATAAAATCTCTCCACCTACGTCTAGAATAGACTTATTTATCTTTCCATTTTCGTCTTCAAAAATTCTAAGAGTTGGAATTTTTTTAATATAATAGTCGGCATCAACCTTAGTGTCACCTTTTTTTACACCTAGAAAAACCACATATCCCTTTTCTATTTGTGAGATTAATTCACCTTCTACTTTTAAGTTGGCGCTTAACACCCTTTGAACTACTGCTTTCATTATATTCCCTTAAAAATTTTTATTTATATAATTATACACTAAACTCACAAAGTTGACAAGCAGTAATATAATAAAGTATAATATAATTACTAAAAAAAGGAGAGTAAGTATGGAAATTTTCGGTATGGAAAAACTATCTCTCGTCGATTATGACGGGTACGTTTCGGCTACCATTTTTACCGGCAGTTGCAACTTTAAATGTGGTTTTTGCCATAACTCTCCCCTAGTTTTAGATTATAAAAATTTACAAACATTGCCGGAAGACGAAGTTCTATCTTACCTTAAAAAAAGAAAAGGCATTTTAGAAGGTCTTTGCATTACGGGCGGCGAACCTACCCTTTCAAGAGATTTACCTGAGTTTTGCGAAAAAGTAAAGGAAATTGGCTACAAAGTTAAACTTGACACCAACGGAACTAATTTACCTATGGTTAGGAAGCTTATAGAAAACGGGCTAATCGATTATATCGCTATGGATATTAAAAACGACTTTGATAACTACGGCGATATTATCGGCATCAAAAACTATAATACCGAAAAGGTTAAAAGTTCGGTGGATTTTTTACTTTCGAATACTTTCCCCTATGAATTTAGAACGACCTTAATAAAGGAGTTTCACAAAGAGGAAAATATTATAAATATTGCTAAAGAAATTAAAGGAGCAAACAAGTATTTTTTACAGAAGTTCAAAGACGGTGGCTCTTGTATCCAGTCACATCTTTCCGCCGTGGAAAACGAAACTGCACTAAAATTTAAGGATATACTTAAAGAAAGTATTCCTAACGTGGCTTTAAGAGGCTACGATATTTAATTTTAATTTAATTTCGTTTTTTACAAGGAGAAAAATTTAATATTATGTCTACAATGTTTTTTATTTTTGCACTCGTTGCACTTTTGTGCTGGAGTGGTTCTGACCTTTTTTCTAAAAAAGGCACGGACGAAACGGACAAAAATAGTCATTGGAAGGTTGTTTTTGCCGTTGGTCTTATTATGGGTATTCATTTTATAATAACCCTTATTGGAGGCGCTATCATCAACGCTAACGGTGGTGAAGAATCCGTTCCTAAATTCGTTGCTAGTTTATTCTACACCGACTTTAAGTTTATGGATTTCGTTTACTATTTGCCTGTTGCCGCCCTTTACATTTTTGCTATGGTTTTGGGCTACATTGGTTTAAGATATATAGAACTTTCTATCTCTTCGCCAATTTGTAATTGCTCGGGCTCGGTTGCCTTGCTTTTATGCGTTATCTTCTTCCCAATTATTGGCGCAGACCCCGTTTCAATGGATGCGTTCTCAATAATCGGCGTTATTCTTATCACATTAGGTATAGTTGGGCTAGGTTTTGTCGATAGCAAGGAAAATCAAGAGTTAAAAGAACTTAGAAGACAAGAGTCTAATCGTAAATACGCAAAGAGTTTTCTTGCACTTCTACTTCCTATCGCTTACCTTATTATCGACGCTTTGGGAACGTTTAGTGATGAGATTTTCTTCTTTATCACCGAAAATAACGGCTTAATTATTTCCGATTACGCTGCGAACTCGGCTTTTGAATTAACCTTCTTCGCATTAGCAATTTTCGCGTTTATTTGGGTTAAATTCGTTAAAAAGGATAAACTCTTTGCTAGAAGAAACGGCTCTCTCTACATTGGAGGCGCTTGCGAAACTCTAGGTCAAGTATTCTATATGGCGGTGGTTTTCTCCGATTATCCACAATTCTTGCCTATAATTTCTGCATACTGTGTTCTTTCGGTTGTTTGGAGTAGAATTTTCTTAAAAGAAAAACTCTCGATTTTGCACTACATAACTATCGCAATAACTTTCGTGGGCATTATTCTACTTGGAATATTCTCACCCGTTTAATTAAATCTTAAACTTAAAAATGTCGCAACCTTTTGGTTGCGACATTTTTTATTTTGTCATATCTTTATTCTTCTACACTAGTCATTGCATATGGATCTAGCACCTTATCAAGAGTTTCTTTATCCATAATTTTCTCTTCTAAAATTAAGTCCTTTACTCGCCTATTTTCTTTTAGCGCTTTCTTTGCAATCTCTGCAGACTTTTTGTAGTCGATATACGGACATAACGCCGTAATTATTCCTACGCTATCATATAATAATTCTTCACAATGCTCTTTGTTGGCAACAATTCCGTCAATGCAATTTTCCTTTAGGGTTTTTATTGCTCCATCAAGACACTTTAGCGATTCAAACATTTTATAGAAGATTACCGGCTCAAAAGCGTTGAGTTCTAGTTGCCCTGCTTCTACTGCCATGGCTATACTCATATCGTTTCCTATAACGGCAAACGCTACTTGAGAAACTACTTCCGGTATTACTGGATTAACTTTTCCCGGCATTATTGAAGAGCCGTTTTGCATTGCGGGAAGCACGATTTCTTCAAATCCCGTTTTTGGTCCACTAGACATAAGCCTTAAGTCGTTGCACATTTTTGACAAGTTTACTGCTAAGGTTTTTAATGCCCCTGAAACTAATACAAATCCGTCTAAATTTTGCGTTGCGTCTATTAAATCTTCTGCTTGTTTTAGTGAATATCCAGTCACCTTAGAGAGATTTTCAGTAATATTATTAACGTAAATTTTATTTGCATTAATGGTAGTGCCGATTGCCGTTCCACCCATATTGAGATAGTACATTTGCTCTACTGCATTTTCTAAAAAAGTTAAGCATCTCTTTATGCCCGAAGAATATGCCGAAAACTCTTGTCCTAATCTAATTGGAACTGCGTCTTCTAATTGCGTTCTACCCATTTTTATAATGTCCTTAAACTCAATTGCTTTTTTATCTAAAGACTTTGTTAACTCGATTACGCTGTTTTTTAGTTTGAAAAATAAATCGATTATCGTTAATTTCCCGGCTGATGGAATAACGTCGTTAGTAGATTGCGAACAATTCACGTGGTCGTTTGGGTGGCAAAGATATTCCCCCTTTTTTCCACCTAGAATTTCCGTCGCTCTATTGGCGATTACTTCGTTCACGTTCATATTGACGGTTGTACCTGCACCACCTTGTATTGCGTCAGTTATAAAATCGTTATCAAACTTTCCGTCTAACGCCTCGTCACATGCCTTAACTATGGCGTTTTCCATCTTCTCGTCTATATTTTTTGCATATAGATTAGTTTTAGCACACGCTTTTTTTATTAAAACTATGTTCTTTATAATGGTTTTATCCATTGTTTGCCCGGTAATTCTAAAGTTTTGATAACCCCTTAAAGTTTGAACTCCATAATACGCGTCGATTGGAACATCTAAAGTGCCTATCGAATCGCTCTCTTTTCTAAATTTTTCTGCCATTTTATTATCCCCTAAGTCCTAAAAAATTTTGGAAAATACAAATAGTCTACGCTTTTGCGTAGACTATTACCTATTATTCTTGCTCAAAAGCGTCTTTTCCTAAGCCACAAATTGGGCAAGTCCAATCTTCTGGAAGATCGCTAAACTTTGTGTTAGGAGCGATTCCATTTTCTTCATCACCTAATACTTCATCATAAACGTAGCCACATGGACAAGTAAATTTCATAATCATATCTCCTTTTAATTTTCTAGACTTTCTAAATATAAACAAGCGTTAGTTGCGGCAATTCCACCGTCGGCAACGGCAGTCACTACTTGTCTAACTGCCTTAGTTCTGCAGTCGCCTGCAACGTATAAGCCTTCAGTTTTAGTTTTGCAACTCTCGTCTGCAATTATATACCCTTCTTTATCGATATCTACTAAATTTACAAACGCTTTGTTGTCGGGAACTTGACCGATTGCTACGAATACTGCAGGAATTTCGTGAGTTAAAATATTTCCGTCTTTATCCTTATATTCTATAGCAGTTAGTTCTTCTTCCCCGATAAAATCACAAACTGAAGTATTCGGTCTCCACTCGATATTTTCTTTTGAAATGACAGCCTTAACTAGACTCTTATCCCCAAAGAATTTATCAAACAAAGTGTAAATATAAACTTTTTTACAATAACTTGCAAGTAGTAGTGAATATTGTAGCGCCGTATTTGCGTCCCCTATAACGATAACTTCTCTATCTTTATAAAAAGCGCCGTCACATATAGCGCAGTAATAAACGCCCTTTCCCACTAATCTTTCACTATCCGATTTAGTGCGAAGATGCCTATGTTTTACGCCTGCCGCAATAATTACCGATTTTGCTTGGTATTCGTTATATTCGGTTTTAACTAGAAAAGTTTTATCTTCTCGTTTCTCAAGTGCAACAACCTTTTCAATCTCGAAGTCTGCGCCGTGCTCTATTATTTGATTAAATAGATTGTCGGCAAATTGTTCGCCACTAATTTCCTTTATTGACGGATAGTTTTCAAGTCTTGGTGAATTGGCTATTTGCCCACCTAAACTCTCGCTTTCTAAAACCAATACTTTTTTACTATTTCTTAAAGCGTAGAGCGCAGAGGTCATTCCCGCTGCGCCGCCGCCTATTACAATTATATCGTACATTATTTTACGCTCTCAATATATTTTCTAATTTCACTTGCGTTGTCGTAAGCAAAAATCTTTCCCTCTACAGGAACTAGAAGGGTTGGCGCTTTCTTTACGCCGTATTTTAAGGTGGTTTCCTTATCTTCTTCTGCGTTGATTACGTCGTACTTAATACCTGCTTTATCAAGCATCATTTTACTAGTTTTGCAGTTTGGACAACCGTTTCTCGTGAAGAGTACAGGACCTACTAATTCTTGATCACCCTTTACTTCTTGCTTGCAATCGCAAGCGTCTTTTGCCTTTGCAGTAAACTTAGAATTGTCTATATCGTAAACTTTTCTATTGTTGAATTCTGCTCTCTTACCGTCGTTCCAGTTTTGTACAGGACGATAGTAGCCGGTAATACGGCTATAAACTTCGGTGGTCTTTCCACAAATTGGGCACTCGTAAACTTCGCCTGAAATGTAGCCGTGATCTGCACATACAGAATAAGTTGGGCTCATAGTGTAGTATGGCAACTTGTAGTTTTCAGCAATCTTTCTAACTAGGGTTGCAGCGGCTTTCCAATCTGGAAGTTTTTGTCCTAAGAATGCGTGGAATACCGTTCCTGAAGTGTATAGGGTTTGCAACTCGTCTTGAATATCAAGTGCCGAGAAAATATCTTCGGTAAATCCTACAGGCAAGTGTGAACTATTGGTGTAGTATGGAGTGTTCTCGTTATCAGTTGCACAAATGATATCAGGATATCTCTTTCTATCGTGTTTTGCTAAACGGAAAGAAGTTGACTCTGCTGGAGTTGCTTCTAGGTTATATAAGTCGCCGTAGAGTTCTTGATAGTCAGAGAGTTTGTTTCTCATAAAGTTGAGAACGTTTTTAGTGAAGTTTTGCGCTTCTTTTTCAGTTAAGTCTTTCTTAATCCAGTTTGCGTTTAAGCAAGCCTCGTTCATACCTACTAAACCGATAGTCGAGAAGTGGTTATTGAAAGTGCCTAAATATCTCTTGGTGTATGGATATAAGCCGGCTTCCATAAGTTTGCCGATTGTATCTCTTTTTACCTTGAGTGATCTTGCAGAGATATCCATCAATCTCTTTAGTCTTTCATAGAATTCTTCTTCGGTTTTTGATAGGTATGCAATTCTTGGCATATTGATTGTCACTACACCCACTGAACCCGTGCTTTCGCCTGAACCAAAGAAACCACCTGATTTTTTACGGAGTTCTCTTAGGTCAAGTCTTAATCTACAGCACATTGAACGAACGTCACTTGGTTCCATATCGCTGTTGATGTAGTTAGAGAAATATGGAGTGCCGTATTTAGCAGTCATTTCAAATAAAAGTTTGTTGTTTTCAGTTTCCGACCAGTCGAAATTACTGGTTATTGAATAGGTTGGGATTGGATATTGGAAACCTCTGCCGTTAGCGTCGCCCTCAATCATAATTTCAATAAAGGCTTTGTTGATCATTCTCATTTCTTCAACGCAGTCTTTATACTTGAAGTCCATTTCCTTACCGCCAACGATAGCGTTCATTTCAGCAAGGTCGTTTGGAACAACCCAGTCTAAAGTTATGTTGGTAAATGGAGATTGAGTACCCCATCTACTTGGAGTATTTACGCCGTAAATAAACGATTGAATACATTGTTTAACTTCTTTATAGGTTAGGTTATCAACCTTTACGAAAGGCGCAAGATAAGTATCGAAAGAAGAGAACGCTTGTGCTCCTGCCCACTCGTTTTGCATAATTCCTAGGAAGTTTACCATTTGATTGCATAGGGTTGATAAGTGTCCTGCAGGTGAAGAAGTAATCTTGCCTGGAACTCCACCTAAACCTTCTTTAATAAGTTGTCTAAGCGACCAACCTGCACAATAGCCGGTTAGCATAGAAAGGTCGTGAATATGAATATCTGCGTTTCTATGTGCTTCTGCAATCTCTTCGTCGTAAACTTCTGATAGCCAGTAGTTTGCAGTGACAGCCCCTGAGTTAGATAGAATAAGACCACCAACCGAATAAGTGACGGTTGAGTTTTCCTTAACACGCCAGTCTGCAACCTTTAGATAATCGTCTACTACTTTTTTATAGTCAACGATAGTGTTAGAAATATTTCTAACTTTTTCTCTTTGTTTACGATATAAAATATAACTCTTTGCAACGTTTACGTAGCCAGCTTGAATTAACACTACTTCCACGCTGTCTTGAATATCTTCTACCGATATTAAATTGTTTTTGATTTTTTCTGAAAAATTTGCTGCTACACGTAGAGTTAGCATATTCAAAATGTCTGCCGTGTAGTCTACTTGGTTTGCATTGAAAGCCTTTGATAATGCCGTTGTAATCTTTGACATATCAAATTCTACAATTTTACCATCTCTCTTTTTTACCTGAAACATAACTATTCCCTTCCTCTTTTTTTCGTAGTGATACTATATTACCATTTTAGGTGCTCTTTGTCAATGCTTTTATCCAATATTTTGTAAAAATTTTTTTACCAAACCACAAGATATTGTGTTTTTTGAATATTTTGAGCATTTATTCAATTTTTGCTAAATTTTGCCGTTTTTTATGCAAAAAAGATGATAATTAGAGTAAAATTAAGGTTTCAACTTACATAATAAAAATAAAAAAACGAGAAATTTATTCTCGTTTTTTTAATTTCTTATTTTACTTTTTAGTTTTTCTAAATACTCGTAGGGGACTATCAGTTCTCCCTTTCCTGTCCCTAGTTTTATATCGGGCTTATTCTTGCCGTGATAATCGCTTCCACCACTATATAAAAGAGAATACGTATCGGCTAGTTCTTTTGCCTTTAGGGTTTCTTCTTTAGAAAACGTTGAATAATTGGTTTCTAAGGCGCATAGTCCAACTCTTTTCATCTCTTCGATAAAATCTAATAGCATTTGCCCTTCTAGATTTAGAAATGGGTGAGCTAGAACGCTTACTGCTCCAATATCTTTTGTATAACCTATAACGTCTTTTGCCTCTAGTCTTTCTGGTTCAACGTACAAGCCGTACTCTTTAGATAAAACCCCGTCAAACGCTTCTTTTATAGATTTAACGTACCCTTTTTCCATAAGTGCGTTTGCTATTTGTACGCGATTTACGTTATTTCTTGGCGTTGACTTTTTAATCTTTTCATAATCTATACCGTAGCCAAGTTTATTTAGCCCTTCAACTAGCACGATATTACTTTTATCTTTATACTCGTCGTGCTTAGCCAAAATAGAAGTGAGTTCGCCAAAATACTTTTCCTTTATAAATAGCGATACAACGTGCACTTCCTTTCCTTTATAATCAGTGGAAAATTCTACTCCGTTTATCGTTTCCAAGCCAAATTCTTTCCCTGCCGAACTAAATTCTAGTAGACCTGCAATAGTATTATGGTCGGTTAAGGCAACGGCTTTTAGCCCACTTTTAATCGCTTTCTCTACAAGTTCGGTTGGGGTATCTGCCCCGTCGGAAAATATTGAGTGGGTATGTAAATCACATAGTTCCATTAAAAGCCACCTATCACTTTTTCTATTTCTTCAATCGAATTGTCGATTTTGCCTTGCGAAAAGTTGTTTCTAAAGCCACCTTTTACTATCAAATTTTTTCTCATTTCGTTAAAAATGATTTCTGCTCTATTATCTAATGAAGATAACATATATAGAATAGTTCCTGAATTTTCAGCCACTATTAAACCGGCTTTGCCTTTTTCTTGCAAGGTATTTAAGGCAAATCTTATTTGGTCAAAATCAGCATCTTTGGTCTTTGCAAAAATTAGATTTTCGCTCTCTTTTATCTCTAAAGCACTTAAAACCATTTGATTTTTTAAGCCTTGAACTTCGCACTTTAACTTTTGATTTTCTTCTTTTAAAAGAGCAATTTTATCAAAAATACTATCTTTGTTTGCAGAAAAAATCTTCATTACGCCGTTTAACACGCCGTCCACTTTTTGCAAGTAATTTACTAAGTATTCGCCACAAACTAAGGTTATTCTAGTTCCCCCTCTATGCGAAGAGAAGTCTAAAATCTTAATATTTCCAACTTGGGCAGTAGACTTGACGTGTGGAGCACAACAAGCACACAAGTCGCAGTCTTTTATCTCGACTAGCCTTAAGCCTTCCTTAATGGAAATTTTGCTTCTAAAGTCAAGGCTCTCTTGCTCGGCTAAGGTTGGATAAAAGGCAATTATCTCTTTGTTTTTATAAACTACTTGATTTGCAAGTTCTTCTACTAGAATTATTTGCTCTTCACTTAAAACGCCGTCCACGTCTAAGGTGACTAACTCTTCGCCCAAGTGAAAGCCCACGTTATTAAAGCCGAAATTGCTTTTTATAATTCCCGAAAGAATATGCTCGCCCGTGTGGTTTTGCATATAAGAAAATCTCTTTTCAAAGTCGATTGCACAGTTTACTTGCTTTCCAACGGGCAAGTCTTCTAGAAGTTTATGGATAATTTTATCTTCCTTTTCCACTACGTCTACTACGGCTAAATCTTCAATAAAGCCACCATCGGCTTTTTGTCCGCCTCCCTCGGGAAAAAACGCGGTTTTATCTAAAACCACGTTGAAATACTTTCCGTCATACTGACTCTCTATAACTTTTGCGCTAAATTCTACTAAATAAGCATCTTCTAAAAATAATCTTTCGGTCATTTTTTATCCTTTATTGATTGAGATATTTAGTTAATATTTGATTGATAACTTGTGGATCTCCGTTTCCACGAAGTTCACGCATTATCATTCCAAACAAGAAGCCAACTGCTTTGGTTTTGCCCTCTTTATAGTCCTTTACGGCGTTTGGATTGTTATCTATTACTTTCTTTACTATTTGCTCGATTAGTCCCGTATCGCCTTGTGAATCTAGACCTTGTTCTTTATAGTAGGCAATTGGATCTACGTCCTTTTCGATTACTGCTGAAAGTATCTTCTTTCCTGCAGACCTATTTACCGTATTGTCCTTAACTAAGCCGATTATTGCTATGAGTTTTTCTGCCGAAATCTTAAGGTCTGCTAAGGTTTTACCAAGTCTTCTTAAAACGCTCATACAGTCGGTTAAAATCCAAGTTGCGCCCTCTTTTAAGTCAATTCCGTTTTCAACTAATTTGTCTAGTAGGTCACAAACTTTTCTTTCCACGATAAGCGTATCTGCTTCACTCTCAAGCAAGCCTTTTTCTAGATATTCTTGCTTTTTCTCTTGTGGCGTCATATACATTGACGCTCTAACCGATTCCACCCACTTCTCGTCTATAATTATCGGCATTAAGTTGGGATCTGGAAAATATCTATAGTCGGCTGCCGTTTCTTTATTACGCATTGGGAAAGTTCTCTTTTTATCGTCGTCCCAACGTCTTGTACCTTGTACTAGCACTTCCGTTTGTCTTTCGTTTGCGTCTATATGGCGAGCAATTTCAAATTCGATTGCCTTTTCGATTGCTGCAAACGAACTCATATTCTTTATTTCCGTTCTTACGCCTAGTTCGGTTGAGCCTTGTGGACGTACTGAGATGTTTACGTCGCATCTCATTGCTCCCTCTTCACACTCCGAAATTCCTGCAAATCTAAAGTTTGCCTTTAAGGTTTCTAGGTATGCTAAAACTTCTGCCGAACTTCTAAAGTCGGGCTTGGTGACGATTTCTATTAGTGGAACGCTGGTTCTATTGTAGTCAACAAGCGTCGTATCCGACCACTCGTCGTGTACTAGTTTACCTGCGTCTTCTTCCATGTGAATTTGCTTTATGCCAATCGTTCTCGTGCCGTCTTTAGTGGTCACCTCTACGCTACCTTCTACGCAAATTGGATGAAACCATTGGGTAATTTGATATGCGCCCGGAAGATCGGGATAATAATAGCTCTTTTTATCAAAAGTCACGTATTCGTTTATTTTACAATTGAGCATTAAACCCGCCATTATTGCCTTTTCTACTGCTTTTTTGTTGGTGACAGGAAGCATCCCCGGCATTCCACAACAAGCAGGACAAACGCAGTCGTATGGCTCTACGTGTTCAGAGTGTCCTCCACATGAACAAAATATTTTTGATTTTGTATCTAATTCTACGTGGGTTTCTAACCCTATTACTACTTCGTACTTCATTTTCAATACCTATTTTTCTAATGATTTAGTTAGGCTAAATAATAAGTTTTCACTAAAATAGTCGCCGATAAATTGAACTCCGTCGCTAACGATTGCCGGTAGCCCCGTTATACTTGCTAAAGCCGTGTACTTACTTTCGCTAAATACCTTTTCAAAGTGATTTTCCTTAAAATCCTCTTCCGTATACTCTTTTCCTGAATAAACGGGCGTTAAAATTAAATCGTATTTATCAAAGATTTCTTTAGCAATTTTCTTTGCTATTCCACGAATCTTAAGAGATTTATCATAGCAATCTAAATACTTACTCTTTGATAAAACGTAAGAGCCGTAAACGATATTTTCTTTTGTTAAAAGTCCTAACCCCTCCGTTCTAGTATTAACGTAAAGATCGTCTATATCCGTATAGTTTTCCGTTCTGTATCCGTACTTAACTCCATCGTATCTAGATAAGTTATTGCAAGTTTCGGCACTCATTAAAATTTGCCAAGCAGTAGAAATTTCTTCTATTTCTTTTATGGAAATTTCTTCTACTACTACGCCCATTTTAGAAAGTTTTTCGATAACACAATCTAAACTTTCATTTTTTAGTTCACTAACTACGGCAACCTTTTTAACTTCGCCCTCAGCCTTAAAATTATACTCTTTATCTAAACTAGTTCCGTCCTTTTTGTCGTATCCAGCAACTGCCGATAGGATTTCAATCAAGCCGTCGGTGTCTTTTGCCGTGATAGAAACGGTTTCTCCCGAGCATGCGCAAGCGATAACGCCGTATCTTGAAACAACGCCGTAAGTTGCCTTAATATTCTTCACGCCTGAAATACAAGCGCCCCTTCTAGTAGAGCCGTTAAGGTCAACGCCTAGAGCCCCTTTAACTTCTCCCTTAGCAACGAGTTCTGCGCTAGCACTAACTAGTTTTCCATTAGACGTAGTAGCCCCAAAATAAGAGTTTTCGCTTAAAAAACCTAAGCCGAATTCTCCCACGTTGGTTTTACCCGAAATTGAATAGCCCTTTTCTTCCAACCTGCTTACGCACTCTGCTGAAAACAAGGGTTTGAAGTTGTATAGCATCTTTGAGCCCGCCGTGCACAATTCCCCTTTTACAAGCAAGGTGTCTTCTACGGCTATTTGTCCGTTTTGGTTGATTTTAGTTATATATTCCATATTCCACCTACTTTACGAGTCTTGGCACTTGCCAACTATCTTCGCTCGCTTGAGGAGCACCTTTTAGTAAATCATCTCTAGAAAAATCTTGCACCCTTTCGTCTTCTCTCAAAACGTTATATATCGGCATTACGTATACTACCGATTCTTGATTTACAGTGTCGATTTTTTCTAGACCTTTTTCCTTTAATTGCATTTCGGCAAATAGGTTTAGCACTTCTTCACTCTCTTGACTATTAAATTTAAGTTGATTTACTTCTTCTAAACTTTTTAATTCAGTTATTTCCATTTATTTATCCTCTATTCTCTAACTGCAACGTTTGCTTCGAGAAGTTGTTGTTCGGTCACTTCACTTGGAGCGCCGAGCATTAAGTCTTGCGCGTTTCCGTTAAGTGGGAAGGCTATTACGTCTCTAATAGTATCTTCACCTGCTAAGAACATTATAATTCTATCTACACCTGGAGCCATACCTGCGTGTGGTGGAGCGCCATAATGGAAAGCAGTATACATTGCGCCGAATCTCTTTGCGAGTTCTTCTTCGGTGTACCCTGCGATTGCAAACGCCTTTTTCATAATTTCTGGGTTGTGGTTTCTAACTGCACCAGAAGCAAGTTCTACGCCGTTTAACACTAGGTCGTATTGATATGCCAAAATTTCGGTTGGCTCTTTGTTTAGTAGCGCGTCCATTCCCCCTTGTGGCATTGAGAACGGATTGTGCGTAAAGATGATTTTATCCGTGCTTTCGTCTAATTCGTACATTGGGAAGTCTACGATAAAACAGAATTCAAAGCAATCGTCTTTGATTAAGTCGAGTTTTTCGCCGAGCCAAGTTCTAATTTGACCTGCTTCACGGTTAATCACGCTTAACTTGTCGCAAATAAAGAACAAGGTTTCGCCCTCTTTAATGCCTGAAATTTCTTTTATTTCTTGTCTTTGTTCGTCGGTTAAGAACTTGTCGATTGGACCTTTAAATGCATCTCCGTTAAGAGTTAAATAGCCTAGACCTTTCATACCAATACTCATAGCAAATTGAAGTGATTCTTCAAAGAATTTCTTTGATTTGCCCGAGCAGTTTGCAACTATTCCTCTAACGAGTTTTCCCTTAAATAGTGGGAATTCTACCTTGCTAAAGAACTCAGTTAAGTCGATAATTGAAAGTGGGTTTCTAAGGTCTGGTTTATCCGTGCCGTACTTAGTCATAGCTTCTTTATAGGTTATCTTTCTAAACGGCTTATCGCTTATTTTCTTATCCGAGAAGGTCTTAAATACGTCGTAAACTACTTCTTCACAAACGTTCATAACTTCTTCTTGAGTAGAGAAAGCCATTTCAAAGTCTAATTGATAGAATTCGCCTGGAGATCTATCTTGACGCGCGTCTTCATCTCTAAAGCAAGGGGCAATTTGGAAATATTTATTAAAGCCCGAAACCATCAATAATTGCTTAAATTGTTGTGGTGCTTGTGGAAGAGCGTAGAACTTTCCCTTATGCTTTCTACTTGGAACTAAAAAGTCTCTAGCGCCTTCTGGTGATGATGCCGTTAAGATTGGAGTTTGAATTTCCAAAAAGTCTCTTTCTTCCATAAGTTTTCTCATGTGAGAAATTACTTTTGAACGGAGAACGATATTATTGTGGATAGATGGATTTCTTAAATCTAAATATCTATATTTTAATCTAACGTCTTCTCTGGTTGCCTTGCTATCTTCTACGTCAAATGGTAGCATGTTTTTACATGGTCCTAAAACTTGTAGGCTTTGAACTACGAGTTCGATTTTACCCGTTGCTATCTTTTCGTTTACGGTGTCTTCATCTCTTTTATTTACTACGCCCTTTACTGAGATAACCGTTTCTCTATTAACGCCTGCCATTAGGCTCTCGTCGTTAACTACTATTTGAGTCACGCCCTTTTCATCTCTTAAGTGCATAAAAATTACACCGCCGTGGTCTCTTATAGAATCCACCCAGCCTGCAAGTTCTACAACGCTACCAATATTGCTTTCGTTTAGTTCATTACAACTATGAGTTCTGTACATATCTTTTCTCCTTGTACCTTTTTATCGTTAATTAAAAAATAAGTCCCGAGAATTCTTTTTGAATTCTCGGGACGAGTTTACTTTACCCGTGGTGCCACCCGAATTGACGAAATATTTTCCGTCCACTTGAATATTCACGCTAATTTATACCGATAAGTGTTGCCTTAAATCTTTAATCTTAATATGCTTTCAGTCCACGGCATATACTCCCTGAAAAGATTTACGTTTGACCTAAGAGTCTTATCTACTTACATTTTATGTTTTTTTATACTTTTTGTCAAGTATTTTTTGCTATAGCGATAGTATTTTACCCCTTTTTTACCCTTTTTATTATATACTCGGCGTAAATTTTTGCCACGTTTACCTTGCTTACCTTTTCTATCTCTTCAAAAAAGGCGTTGGAATTTACTTCGCATACTACGGGCAAGCCGTCTTTATCAATAAGTAAATCTACCCCACAATAGTCTAAATCTAAAATCTCTGCGCATCTTTCCGCCGTCTTTATAAACTCTACAGATGGCTCTATGCTCTTGCCTTTTCCACCATGACCGACGTTTGAACGAAAATCGCTAGGGTTTTCTCTAAGCATTGAACAAACGGCTTTTTTGCCGACAACTATTACCCTTACGTCCGTGCCCTTTTTACAGCCTATATATTCTTGATATATTCTAGGACGAAGTTTTAATTTTTTTTCTATCTCTATAAACTCTTCTTTGGTGTCAGCCTTGTGAACGCCGTAGCCCATAGAACCATAACTTTCTTTTACTATTACGGGAAGTGAAAGTTTACCTATAATTTCTTCTATATAGTCTTCGCTAATTTGGTCTTGCTCTCTAAAACATAGTGGCGCAAACATTGTTTTTGGCATTTTTACCCCACCGTTAATTAAGGCAAGGCAGGTTTCCCCTTTATCGTCGCATAGTCTTATAGCATCGTGTTTATTAAATAGGCGTTCGCCTAGCAAGGTTAACTCTTTAGATAGATATTTATCTTTATCTAAAAACACGATAAAATCTACCTTTTCTAGTGATGAGTATATTTTATCTTCACTCAAAATGGTCTTGAAAAATGCGTTTTCTTTTATTTCTACGCTAACGCCGAGATTTATAAATTCTTCCCTTAATCTTTCTGCTTGCCTAACGCCGTTTTCGGGATATTTATATGGGTTTATAACTATTATTCCTCTCATACTAGCAAGCCTTCTTCCACGTTTTTGGCGAGAATAAAATTAACATTGGGAAAATCTCTAGTCTACCAACTAGCATAACTAGTGATAGCAATACTTTTGAGTATGTCGCATAGCCCGAATAGTTTAGCGTTGGTCCTACTAATTCAAATCCAGGACCTACGTTGCCTATACAAGTGATTGTTGTAGATATACAGGTCATCATACCATTTTGTCCACTTACAAACCCGTCTAGCGAAAGCAAAAGTGTAGATAAAACCAGTATTATTGCCCAAATCAAGAAATATGCTTTTACAGAATTTTCTTGCTCCTTTAGTAATGGTTTACCCTCAAATCTAGGAGTGACGATTGCTCTTGGATAGAAAATTCTCTTAATATCGCCAAATACTCCTTTAACGAGCATAACTATTCTTGAAACTTTAAGTCCACCACCAGTTGAACCTCCACAACCACCGCATACCATTAAGAACAATAGTATCACTTTAGAAAAGGTTGGCCAAGTGTCAAAATCTTTTGACATAAAACCTGTGGTTGACGAAATCGCCGTCGTTTGAAAGAAAGAATATCTCAATGCTTGCCAGAAGTTCTCACAAGTGCTTAAAATATTTAACGCAATCAAAATAACTGCTGAAATTACGATTATAAAGTATGCTCTCAACTCTTCACTCTTGAAAGCCTTTGAGAAATTACCTATTAAAATTAGGTAGAAAATATTAAAGTTAATGCCGAATAAAAACATAAATACGGCTATTACCATTTCCACGTAAACGCTATTGTAGTGGGCTATACTATTATTGTACATACTAAAGCCACCCGTTCCCGCAGTAGAGAAAGAGTTTAACACAGCGTCGTAAAAACTCATACCACTACATAGTAAAAGTATAATTTCTATCGTCGTTAAAGATACGTAAATTAAATATAGTATACGAGCCGTAAATCTCATTTTGCTTACGAGTTTAGTTGCTTCTGGACCTGGTGCTTCGGCTCTAAAAATATGCATTGCGCCCGTATCACTAGGCAACACGGCAAGCACGAATACAATTACACCCATACCCCCGATAAAGTGAGTAAATATTCGCCAAAACATATGAGATTTACTCATTATTTCCACGTTTTTCATTATGCTTGCACCCGTAGTGCTAAACCCAGAAACCGTTTCAAAAAGAGCGTCGATATAGTTTGGAATCACTCCGTCTATCACAAAGGGCAATGCCCCGAATAAAGACATAACTATCCACACCAAAGAAACGGTCACCAACCCTTCTTTAGTGTAAAATTGTCTGTCTTTTGACTTTATCATCGATAGTGGCAAACCAACTAGCATTAACGCTACTATCGGTATCAAAAAACTTAAATAAGTATTCTCATTGTATATAAACCCGACAAGCATTGGAAGGAGCATTAACACCCCTTCTACAACCATTGCTTTGCCTAATAGGTTAATAACGATTCTCTTATTCATTACTAGTCTAAAATATCCCTCAATTCGTTAATTTGTTCGCCCTTTGAAACGACGATTACTCTATCGTTTTCTCTTAGGTCGGTATCACCTGTCGGCAATACGAATTCTCCCTCTCTAACTATTCCACCAATAAGGAAGTTTTTCTTTACGTTTAGGCTCTTAAGTGGAATTCCTTTTTTCTCAAAAGTAGATTTCACCGTAAATTCTACTGCCTCTACGTCCTTAGTTAACATATATAGGTTGTTTATTCCGTCCTTAACTTCGGTTGCTCTAACGTGTTTTACTATGTGGCTGGCTATTACCTTTCTTGGCGATATTACCGTGTCTAGCCCAAATTGAGTGACCATTGAAGAAATTATACTTCTATCCACGTTGGTGACTACTTTTGCTACGCCCTTCATTTTAGCAAAGAGCGAAATGATTACGTTTTGCTCGTCCACACCCATCAAGGTCACGCAGGCGTCGGCGTTCTTTAGCCCCTCTTCTTCTAGTACGCTATGGTCTGTGCCGTCGCCAAGTAAAACGGTGGCTTTGGGCAACTCTTCACTTAAGAAGTTTGCTCTTTCCTTGTCGTTTTCTAAAATTTTAACGTCTATTCCGTCTTTAAGTAGTGCCTTTGCTAGATAATACGCAACCTTTCCACCACCTACTATAAAACAAGATTTTGACCTTGGCTTAAAGATTTTTAGTTTTTTACTAAAGTTTATTATGTCTGTTTCTGCGCCGATTATATAAATTACGTCGCCCTTATTTACCTTAGTGTCGCCCTTAGGAATTATTGCGCTTCCATCGCGCTTTATAATGCCAAAAAGAACGTTGTTTTTAAATTCTTTGCCAATTTCCATTATGGTTTTGCCGATTATAGGGTTTCCCTCTAACACGTCAAACTCTACCATTAACGCCTTGCCACTCGCAAAACTCTCTATGCTTTTTGCCGATGGAAATTTAACTAACCTTTCTATTTCTAATGCCGTTTGACGTTCTGGATTGAACGCCCAGTCTAACCCTATAATATCTCTAACGCTATCCATTTCGCTAAAGTATTGTGGATCTCTAACTCTGGCTATAGTGTGCTTTGCGCCTAGTTTTTTTGCTATAACACAACTTAGAATATTTACTTCGTCTTGCGAAGTGCAAGCAATCAAAAAGTCTGCTTCTTCTACGCCTGCCTCAAGGAGAGCGTTTCGCTCTGCCCCACCACCGATAACTCCGTTAATATCAAACCTATTAACTCTATCGGCAACTGCATCTGCGTCGATATCTAATATTACTACGTCGTGCCCTTCGTTTATAAAACTTTTAATTAACGTTGCGCCTACTTTACCTGCGCCCAAAATAATGATTTTCATATAATACATATTAAATACTTTTATTTAAATTGTCAAGTATTTTTACGATTAGGCAAAGTCTACTAACTTTTAGGATTTTTACAAAAATTTAATAGACAATAAAAAATTTTTTTGCTATAATAGTTTTCGGTTAATTAAATATACGTTTGGAGAGGTGTCAGAGTGGTCTAATGTGCACGCTTGGAAAGCGTGTATACCGCAAGGTATCGGAGGTTCGAATCCTCTCTTCTCCGCCACACAAACGCATCGACACAAGTCGATGCGTTTTTTCGTGTGGTGGGGAGGAGCGTTTGATTTGAACCTTTGGTTCGCCCGTCATATGACGGACTTGCCTTGAC
>JAZOOV010000084.1:0-2746 GCA_045655215.1 Christensenellaceae bacterium
TGAATAGGCGTTATACTAGAGAAGATTACTTAAATAAGGTGGAGCTTCTTAGAAAATATATTCCCGATATTGCTATAACTACAGATATTATGGTAGGATTTCCAACCGAAACGGAAGAAGATTTTATGGATACGTTTAATCTTGTTAAAGAAGTTGGCTTTTCTGGTGCGTTTACTTTTGTTTATTCTAGAAGAAAGGGCACGCCTGCTGCAGAAATGGACGGACAAATCCCTGAAGACGTTTCTAAAAAACGCATAATGGCACTTATTGATTATCAAAATGAGCTTAATAGAGAAGAGTCAAAAAAATACTTAAATAAAACCGTAGAAATTCTTTGCGAAGGGTACGACGATAAAAAGGAGATGTATTTAGGTAGAGATACTTATGGTAGAATGGCTTATTTTGCGAGTGGCAAAGGGTTAATTGGTAGATTTGTTGACGTAAAAATCACTAAAACGGGTGGAATTTCCTTGATTGGTGAAGTTGTTAAGGTTAAGTAAAATTAGTTTAGGAGTTTCAAATGAAAAAAAATTCAGGTGAATTGAAGTTGTCACCTATGATGGATCATTATCTAAAAATTAAAGAACAGCATAATGATTGCATAATTTTTTATAGGTTAGGCGATTTTTACGAAATGTTTTTTGATGATGCAGTAAAAGCGTCTTCACTTTTAGAATTAACTTTAACCGGAAGAGATTGTGGGTTAAAAGAGCGCGCTCCAATGTGTGGAGTTCCGTTTCATGCTGCAGATATGTATATAGATAAACTCGTTTCACTAGGGGAAAAGGTTGCTATTTGTGAACAACTTTCAGAACCTTCTGCAAAAGAATTAGTAAAAAGAGACGTTGTTAGGATTGTAACTGCTGGAACTGTCACGAATAGTGAGTTTATAGATGATAAAAAGAACAATTTTATTCTATCTGTATTTGCTGATAGTGGCATGTTTGGAATTTCTTGGCTTGATATTACTACGGGTGAATTTTTCACTAAAGAAATTACTTCTATTGAAAATTTATTCAATTCAATAATAAAAATTTCCCCTGCTGAAATTATAGCGAATAAAAAAGGCTATGAAGTTTTAATTTCTTCGCCATTTGTCACCAAAAATATTCTCCCAAAGCCATATAACTACGTTGAAAGTGAATTTAGTTTATATTCTGCAGAAAAAACTATTTCTAGTCAATTTAACGTGGCTAAGTCGTCTGTTTTGGGTCTTAAGTCAAATTACTCTATTTCTTCTTCGGGAGCACTTATTGCTTATTTAAAAGAAACCCAAAAGATTGCGCTTAGTAATATAAATAGAATTTTTTGTGAAAGTGATAGCGAGTTTATGATGCTCGATTATAACGTTGTTAGGAATCTAGAACTCGTTAAAACTAATAGAGATGCAAAAAAGCATGGGTCTCTACTTTGGCTTTTAGACAAAACTAAAACTAGTATGGGGGCTAGAAAACTTCAAAGTTGGATTTTATCTCCTCTTCTTGATAGGGATAAAATTGAATATAGATTAAATGGTGTTGAAGATTTTTATAATAATACCGTAGTCAGAGAAAGTGTTTTAGAACTTCTTTCTGCCGTTAAAGATATTGGTAGAATTTCAGGCAAAATTTCTAATGGAACGCTAGTTCCTGTAGATTGTATTGCTCTATATAAATCTCTTGAAATTTTGCCTATGCTTAAATTTCAATTGTCTGGTCTTAAGTCTGCGTTTGTTAAAGACGTGGTCGATAAGTTAGGCGACTTTTCTGACGTCGTTAAACTCTTAAGAGCATCTATTTATGATGATTCCGAAAGGTCGATTGAGGACGAAGAAAAAGGCTCTAAAAAGAAAAGTGAAAAGTATATTAAGCAAGGTTATAATGCTGAATTAGACGAGTTAAGGAGTCTTGCATTAAACGGTAAAAAGGCTATTTCTGAGTTTGAAAATAGAGAAAGAGAGCGTACAGGTATTAGAACTCTTAGAGTGGTTTTTAATAGAGTTTTTGGTTATAATATTGAAATTACAAATTCATTTTCGGATAAGGTTCCGTATGATTATACGAGAAGACAAACCCTAACTAATGCAGAAAGATACGTGACCGAAGAGTTAAAAGATTTAGAAAATAGGTTGCTTTCGGCTCAAGAGTCGTCGGAAACGTTAGAGTTGAGGCTCTATAATGAAATAAAAAAGTACTTATTGAGTCAAATATTAGAAATTCAAAAAACTGCCGATACTATCGCTGAACTTGACGTTATTTTGTCGTTTGCAGTTGTTTCAAGAGAGAGAAATTATTCTCGTCAAATAGTTAAAGGTTTTGGTGAGTCGATAAATATCGCTGACGGAAGACACCCGGTTGTAGAGGCTGTTTCCAAGCAAAGATTTATACCAAATAGCACGAATATAAATAATCAAGATAGCAGAACTATTATTTTAACCGGCCCTAATATGGCGGGAAAGAGTACGTATATGAGACAAGTTGCTCTAATGTGTATTATGTCGCAAATTGGGTGCTTTGTTCCAGCTAAAAGCGCTGAAATTCCTATTGTTGATAAAATATTTACGAGAATTGGAGCGAGTGATAATCTTATTTTTGATCAAAGTACTTTTATGGTTGAAATGAGCGAAACTGCCGATATTATCAATAACGCAACTAAAAATAGTTTGATTATTCTTGATGAAATTGGTAGGGGAACTAGTACGTATGACGGGCTTAGTATTGCGTGGGCTTTGGTTGAATTTTTTACGAGTAATATTAAAGCAAAAACG
>JAZOOV010000085.1:0-6781 GCA_045655215.1 Christensenellaceae bacterium
CCTTGATTTTCTAATATTTTTTCCATTGACTTTACAGCAAAATCAAAACTTTCAGCATTAGAGTTAAAGGTGAACTTGTTTTTTAGTTCGGTATCGTCGATATCCTTGTATCCACCAAACTCTTTTAAGTGTGGCTCTAAGGTGCAAATGGTGTCCTTAGAAATTAAAGAGATAATCTTTTCAATTTGCCCGTCGCCGTATCCTGCAGGAACGATTTCTTCCGTTTCAGCGATAACGTCTTTAATGTGGAAATACTCGGTTTTATCAAAGAACTCTCTTAAAGTATCTTCTGCCTTTTCCCCAACTTGAAGATAATTAGCGGGGTCGTAAACAAAGCCTAAACCCTCTACGTTTTCCATTAGGAATTTAACTCTCTCAATGGTGTCGCCGAAAATTCCCTTTTCGTTCTCATGGCAAAGTAAAACATCTCGCTCGGTAGCAATTTTCACTAACGTTTTTAAACAATCGACAACCTTATCGGGCTTTTCTAAACTATTAAAGAAACTAAACATTCTAATTTTTTTGCAAGAAAAAACGTCGCAAAGGTCGAGAATATGGTTAAACTTAACTAGGTATTCGTCAAAATCACAATCGATATCCACCTTTCCAATAGGCGAGCCGATAGAATAAACGTAAATGCCGTTATCGAGTAGCGTTTTAGCGTACTCTTTTGCCTTTTCTATGGTAAAATCTAAAACGTTAACGTCGTCAATCGAGCGAATTTCGATATAACTAATTTGGTTTTTCTTAAGCGCCGAAATTTGTTCTTCTAGTGAAGCGCCCGCCTCGTCGGCAAACGCCGATAAAAAAATCATAATTAACCTCTTTTATTTATAATATCACTTGAAAAAATCAATAGATACCTATTATAAAATCTTCAATTTTAATTATATTTGAAATAGCAAGATAAGTCAATACTTTTCTCTTTTTTTGTGGATAAAAAAAGGAAAAAAAGGCAAAGTAAAAGCCTTGTCAAAAAGACAAGGCGTTTTTCTTATTCACCCTTAAAAGGTAAAAGGTCAACTAACCTAGCACGTTTGATAGCCTTTGCTAAAACTCTTTGGTGTTTAGCGCAAGTACCAGTCATACGGCGAGGTAAGATTTTGCCACCTTCAGCAACGTATTTTTTTAAGGTATTGATATCTTTATAATCAATAGCGTCAACTTTTGCTTGACAGAAAGCGCAAACCTTTTTACGAGGAATTCTTTTAACAAATTTCTTGCCTGCTTCTTTAGCAACGGGTGCTTCAGTGGTTTCAGCAGGAACTACATTGGTAATTTCTTCCATTTTTATCTCCTTAATAATTTACTAGAAAGGAAGTTGGTTATCATCCATTTCTTCCAATTTAGGACGTTCTCTTTTTACTGAAGAAGTATATTCTTCGGCATCAGACTCGCCCTGAGCGCTCTTAGGCGTTAAAAATTCAACTTCATTAGCAATAATGTCGGTCACGTATCTCTTGATGCCATCCTTATCTTCATAAGAACGATTTTGAAGTCTAGCAACAATGCCAACCTTATTACCTTTCTTCAAATACTTACCGCAGTTTTCTGCTTGTTTGTTCCAAACGGTAATGTTGAAGAAATCAGTTTCACGATTGCCTTCGCTGTTAGCGTAATCTCTGGTGACAGCAATAGCAAATCTACACACTGCTATTCCGTTGGGTGTTTCCGTGAGTTCAGGGTCACGGGTTAAATTTCCAACTAGGATAACTTTATTCATAAATTTTCTCCTTATCTTTTGGTAATCAATCTTCTGATTATGCCATCGGTTATACCGACGATACGCTTAATTTCAACTACGAGCGTTTTTTCTGCTTCAAAAGACATTAAAACGTAGTAGCCTTCAGACTTATAGTTGATAGGGTATTGTAATTTTTTCAAACCCCAACGTTCGGTTTTTTCAACAACACCGCCGTTATTAGCAACCAAATCTTCGAGTTTTTTAATCAAAGCGTCCTTAGCCTCGTCAGCCAAAGATGCGTCGATAATATAAAGCATCTCGTATTTCGTCATAATAATTTACCTCCCGGACTTATTCGGCTTGATTTATGATCGTTAATCAAGCAAGGTTAATGATACTGCGCATTACGCCACGCAATAAATCGAGTATATAATAACAATTTTTATACTATTTGTCAATTATTTTTTACGCTTTTTAGCCATTTTAATAAGAATTTCACGCGAATTAAGGCTTGGATTATCCACGCACAAACCCCTAAGTTTTTTTCTAATCTCACCGAGTTCTTTCCCCTTGTAGCCTAGTTCCATAAGTTCATGAGAAGAAATTTTTAGGTCGGTTAAAGAAAAGGGCGTTCCGTCCGTCTTCATTTGATTAAAAATGGCGATAAACCTATCGTAGCCTGAAAAGTTTATATCAAGGTCACGACAAGCCCTAGCGTCTGCGTTTTTGAGGGAAATTAGGTCTTGTATAAACTCTAAGTTATCGGCGATTAGACGGCGAATTTTGACTTCTTTTACGCAAGAAAAGTCAAGCATGTGGTGTTTAATCAAAAAGCAAGTTTTATCAATCTCAAGTTTTGGGGCTTTTAGTCTATTTAAGATAGTTCTAACAATCTTTTCTCCCCTATCTGCGTGAAAATAATAGTTGCCGTGCTTATGATAGCAGTAGGGCTTACCAACGTCGTGCAAGAGAGCACAAAGTCTACTTTCTGGTGGTGAATACAAAACGGCTCGAAGAGAGTGTTCTAGAACGTCGTGGTCGTGATATTTTTTAGGTTGCTCAAGATTTCTGCCGAGAGTTAGTTCGGGTAAAATAACGTCTAGAACGCCAATCTTGTCTAAAACCTTTAAGCCGTTGTAGTGCCCCATTTTATCGCTAAAAGAGTGCTTGGAGTCGGCAAGGAGAATCTTTTTAAGTTCTTCAAAAATTCGCTCTACCGAAATATCTTTAATTTTATCGGCGTTTTCTTTTGCTCCTAAAAGGGTGAGATTATCTATCTTAAAGTTTAATTCTGCAGAAAACCTAGCAAGGCGAAGTAGCCTTAGCCCGTCGTGAGAAAAGACGATTTCTGGCGAAACGACGGTGGAAATAATTTTATTCTTTATGTCGTCCATTGCGTTAAGGGGGTCCACGAACTTATCTAGTTTAATATCGTAATAGAGAGCATTGCACTTAAAATCACGGCGGCAAGCGTCTTCAAAAACGCTATCCGTAAACTCGGTAGAAATTGGAGTGTGCGCACCGCCATTTGCGTAAATTTCTTTTCTAAAGCAGGTGTATTCGTACTTTCTCTGCCCGTCGAAAATAACTAAAGTAGAAGTTCTTGGATATTCTGCTAGGATAGAAAAACCAAGACTTTTAGCAAGTGGCAAAACGTCACCAATGGGCGTTGGCGAAGCAAGGTCAATATCAGTTGAAATAGAGCCGTCTAAAACAAAGTCACGGCAAGCGCCACCCACGATATATAAGGGGGCGGAAAAGGAGTTTGCTAAGGATATTAACTTGTCGCTTAAAAATCTTTTCATAGAATAATTATATCACGAAAGGACTTGAAATTTTAAGTTATTTATAGTAAAATTGTTAATATATGGAAAAAATATTAGATTTAATAGTCAATCCAATAGCCGGAGGAAGAAACGGCAAGAAAATGAGAAGAGTTTTAAGTAAACTCGAACAAAGATTGATAGAGAGAAAAATTGAATATAAAATACATATACTTGGCGAGCATAACGGATCAAAGGAAAAG
Source organism: Christensenellaceae bacterium (assembly GCA_045655215.1). Lineage (GTDB taxonomy): Bacteria > Bacillota > Clostridia > Christensenellales > Borkfalkiaceae > UBA1259. The sequence continues at coordinate 3,711 of JAZOOV010000085.1, forward strand.
ACCGAGAGCCTAATAAAAGAAGGTGCAACCAATATAGTGGCAGTTGGTGGGGACGGGACTTTGCACCAAGTGCTAAACGGAATAACCGACTTTGAAAGGGTGAATATGGGCATAATTCCGTGTGGCACGGGCAATGACTTTGCAACGGCAATAGGGCTACCTAAAGACCCAATTAAAGCGCTAGATATAATAATAGACGGCGAGGCAAAATACACCGACTTTATGCAAACGCCAAAAGTTAGGGGCTTAAACGTAATAGGCATGGGCATAGACGTAGACGTACTAAAAAGATATAACGCCCTAAAGAGAAAGACCAAGTTTGGATATACGTCTTGCCTAATTAAAACGTTAATGAAGTTTGAATACGGCGACTTTCAATTAGAGATAAACGGCAAAAAAGAGATAGTGCGCTCGTTTATCGTGTGCGCTTGCAACGGAAGTAAGTTTGGTGGTGGAATACCCATTTGCCCGATAGCAGACGCAACGGATAATAGCCTAGATATGTTAGCCGTAAAAGAAATGAAGAAACTAAAAATCATAGGCGCTTTTATAAAACTTAAAACGGGCAAAGTGTTTAAGATAAAACAAACTACGCACGAGAGAGCAGAAAAGATAAAAGTGACAGTTCCTATGCCCTACACCGTAAACGTAGACGGCGAACTATACGAAAATATTCCATTTGAAGTGGAAATAGTGAAGAATAAATTAAAAATATATAGATAAAAAGATAAAGCCAACGGCTTTATTTTTTTAGCAATAAAAAAGCGTAGCGAATATTCGCTACGCTTTTAATTTAGTTTTTAACTTAGGTAAACTATTGATTAGTCTGCTAAACTTGCCCAAGTTGGAGCACTACCTTCAACTATAGTCCAGTTGCTGTTAGCAAATGAAGTTATATTTAAAGTAGATGCTGCCGCACTAAAGGTTGCATAGTCTTTGTACCATACAAAGTTATCCATGTGCCATCCACCTGCACCACAAGTTCTACCAAAGGTTAACATATACGTGTTGGTGACACTTACGTTAGCGCCTAGAGTTCTAGTTGGAGACCATTCGTTGAATAGAGCATTACCAACATTGTCGTGTCTACCTTCGCCAGTTTCATCAACCCAAGGAGTAGGAGAGTAATCATCTTCAATGAATAATCTATTAACGATAAAGTTATTAATTGAAACTTGATTTTCTCCAGTGAGTAGGTTAGAAAGGTTGTTAATAACGAATACAGTTTCATTGCTCGTATGAGCCGTAGTGTATTCAACGTAAACGTCGCTAATATTGATGTTGGTTAAACCAGTGTTTACGTTAGCGCCGTGGAATAATATTGCAGATGATATACCATACTTGTGAGCCTTAATTGAGAATCCACTAGGACTATCTCCACCAGCATAAGTGACAGGATTGATGATTGCAACGTTCTTAATGGTTGCGTTGCTACCAATTATACCGAAGATACCGCCTTTACCATACGCACCAGAATTATACATAGCAAATCCACGTCCGTCAAACGTACCTGAGAAGGTATTTGCGTGAGTAGGTTCACTATAGAAGGTTTCCTTAAAGGTGTACGATTGCGCTTCTTCGCTTGCAACGTTAACGAAAACAAGATCTTCTGCTAATGCATAATATCCGTCTAAGGTCTTAAGTTCCTTAGCACCTTGTGCACCTGCTCCAGTATAAGTAGAGAAGAATGCAGCCATATCTTGTCTAGATTCAGAAGTATTTTCCCAAACTTTGTCGTACATCTTAACGTTGGTTAGGCTGTATTTTTCTTCGCCAATGATAACAGTGCCTAAAGCAAATTGAGTAGCCATTGCTTGATTTTCATCAACTCTAGCCATATCGATAGTTAGGCTAGTTCCTTCTAAGGCAGTGCCTTGGAAGAATAATTTACCAGTAGCCTTTTCTAATAGAACTTCTTCTGCAAGTTCTTCTGGAAGAGAAGTGTTAACTGATACGTTAAAGGTCTTTGAAACAGTGCCTGCAAGGTTAGCAACGGTAATGGTTGCTGAGTATTCACCAGGTTTAACTTCGATTGAGTTGCCGTCGATAACAACGTTTTCGTTGTCACAAGAAACATCTGCCTCTAAGATTCCTTCTGCAGTCCAAATACCTGCTGAGAAGTATAGGCTATCGGTAGCGCCTTCAACATCGTAAACAATAGAATTTACGGTGTTGTTTTCGCTATCCAAAATTTGTGGAATTTCAGCAAGAGACTTCCATGCTGGAACGCCGTCGTCATTGATTATCCAATAAGGTTCTAAGAAGGTATCTGCACCGATGTTTGCCTTGTCAGCAACGAATGCTTCGTAGCTACCATAGTTTCCAAAGATTTCTTTTCTCGAGTTCCACTTTTTACCGTCATAGAACCAACTGCGTCCTAAACCATTGGTCCAACGACCATTGGTAATAATGTGAGAGTTTTCAATATGAGTTGAATCGATAATACCATTGGTAATACCAGGGTTTCCGGTTGCGTCGATTACTGCTGCTTGTGAAGTACCGTCAGCAGCTAGAGTTCCGTCTGAACTATAAGCAGTTGCCTTAACGATTACGTTTCTAAAGGTAGTTGCAGCCATAAACTCAACGTTTGCTTTGTTTGCAAATAACGCACCGTTTCTAGTAGAAGAACCTCCACCAACAACGTCATATTCAACGTAAATGTTTTCCATTAAGATTTCATCTGCAACGTCAGTATATGCAGCAAATAAAATTCCGTGGAAATCGTTTTGTCTGTTAAAGTCGTTGTATACGTTATATACGGTAATGCCGTTTATTGCAAAGTTCTTTAATTCTGCACCGTCGGTTGGATTACCAAAGATTGCATAGTGATAAATCTTAACTTTTAATCCGGTAAATGCAAATCCACGTCCGTCAAACGTACCAGCAAAGGTGTTGAAATTATCTCTTTGGTAAACGGTATTGTTCATAAACACTTCTGAAGTGTCGTCTAATCTTCCGTTTTGTACTGCGTGTTCAAAAGTAATGTTTTCAACTAATGCGTAGTAGCCAGAAATAGTCTTGCTAGCAGAAGTAAAGGTATTAACAAAACGTACTCTATCTTCGTGAGTGTT
>JAZOOV010000086.1:0-7419 GCA_045655215.1 Christensenellaceae bacterium
GTTGTATGTTAAAACCTATTTTTTTATTGTTTTTTAGATTTTGTTTTATATTTAAGTATGTTTTCTTTTTCTAGGCTAGAAAAAGAAACAAAAAGACAAAGGGGGTTGTGATTCCCCCTTAAACCCCTAAACGCTTTTTAATAGGTATAAATTTAATACTTAAAACTTCCTTAATCTTTAAGGGTGGGATTATGTTAATTGCGTAGTTTGGGTAATTTATTATTTTTTTAGTTGACAAAACGATTAAAAGTGAATATAATATGATTAAACGATTAAACAAGTGTTTAATCGTTAACTAAAGAAAAGTAGACGTATTAAAAGGAGAAACAAATGGAAAAGACTTATAAAATTCAAGTAGATTGTCCACATTGCGCAGAGAAAATTGAAAGGGCGATTGAAAAGCAAGCGGGAGTTGAGAGCGTTAGCATAAGTTTTATTTCGCAAAAGATGTTTTTAGAGTTTAAGGACGTAGAAAAAGAAAGTGAACTTCTTTTCGCCATAGAAAAGGTTGGCAAAAAGGTAGACGGAGATTTTAGAATTTTATAAAGTATGAAAAAACACCAAAAGATATTACTTAGAATTATTATTTCTACAATTTTAATAGTGGTGATTAGCCTTTTGCCCATTAAAAACAATACTTTCTTGGGGCTAGCGTATATTTTGCCCTATCTAATTATTGGGTACGACGTTTTAATTAAGGCGGTAAAGGGAATATTTAACGGACAAATTCTCGACGAAAACTTTTTAATGGCGATAGCAAGCGTAGGGGCGCTAGTATTGGGTTTTATTTGGAAAGACCATTTTTTAGAAGCCCCACTCGTACTACTTTTTTATCAAGTGGGCGAATATTTCCAAGGCGTTGCAGTTAGGAAAAGCCAAAAAAACATATCTTCACTTATGGAACTTAGCCCCGATTACGCATACTTAGAAAAAGATGGCAAGATTTTAAAGGTTTCCCCAGAAGAAGTTGAGATAGGCAGTATAATGTTGGTTAGAACGGGTGAAAAGGTGGCAATCGACGGAGTGGTGGCAAGTGGTAGCGCTTGCCTATCAACTTTAGCAATGACGGGGGAGGGTGAGCCCGTTGACGTTAAAGAAGGGGATAGCGTAATAAGTGGTAGCGTAAATCAAGGTGGAATAATAAAGGTTAAAACCACTAAACTATATAATGATTCAACGGTTGCAAAAGTTTTAGCACTTATTGAAAAGGCGCTTTCAAAAAAGGCAAAAGCCGAAAAATTCATATCTAAATTTGCTAGATTTTACACCCCAATCGTCTGCATATTGGCGCTTTTAATAGCGACAATTCCAACGCTTATCGGCTTAATATTTTCAATTTCCATAAACGGATTAGATTGGCTTTATAGGGGACTATCGTTTTTAGTAATTAGTTGCCCTTGCGCGCTAGTTATAAGCGTTCCACTAACCTTTTTCTCGTGCATTGGTGGGCTTAGTAAAAGTGGAGTATTAGTAAAGGGCTCAAGCCATATAGAAAATCTTTCTAAAATTAAAACGGTCGTGTTCGATAAGACGGGAACGCTTACTGACGGCAAGATAAAAGTAAAAGACGTTTATTTTGAAAAGATTAGTGAAAGAGAGTTTATAGAGTATTTAGTTTTACTTGAGAGTGGCTCTTCTCACCCCTTAGCAAAAAGTGTTTGTGAAAAATATAAAATCCCCGTTGATTTTACTAGAGTAAAAGAGTATAATGAAGAAGGTGGCTACGGAATTAGCGCCCTAATAGATAACGACCATTTTTATTTAGGCAACCTATCCTTAATGCAAAGAGCGGGAATAAAAATGCCGATAAATTTAACTGAAAAGGCAGTTTATTTAGGTAAAAACAAAGAGTTTATAGGTTATATCACCTTTTTAGATAGCGTAAAGGAAAACGCTAAATCTTCTTTAGAAGAGTTATATAATAACGGCGTAAATAAACTAGTTATGCTAACGGGAGATAACGAAAGCAAAGCAAAAATCGTTGCCGAAAAAGTTGGAATAAGTAAGTTTTACGCAAATCTTTTGCCCGACCAAAAGCAAGAAATTCTCTCTAAGATTATGCTAGAAAAATCAAACGAAAAAGTTGCTTTTGTAGGCGACGGAATTAACGACGCGCCCTCTCTTATGACGGCAGACGTTGGAATTTCAATGGGCGCAGTAGGAAGCGACCTTGCGATAGAATCTTCTAGCGTAGTAATAATTGACGACGATATATTAAAAGTGCCACTAGCGATAAAGAGTGCAAAAAAATGTATGAGAATAGTAAAGCAAAACGTTATATTTTCTATAGCGATTAAAGTGGCAGTATTAATTCTTTCGGCGTTTGGAATTGCCAATATGTTCTTAGCAATATTTGCAGACGTTGGAGTAATGATTTTAGCAATATTAAATAGTTTTAGGGCGTTAATAAATAAGTAAAGGGGAAAAATATGAGTAAACTTCCACACCTTCACGGTCAAACGGATAAACTTTTAGAGAAAATTGAAAAGTCGGGGGATTTTAATAGCTTAGCAGAGAGTTTTAAACTTTTGTCCGACGGAACTAGATTAAAACTCTTTTGGATTTTATGCCATACTAAAGAGTGCGTATTAAACCTTTCAAAAATTATGAACGCATCTAGCCCGTGCCTTTCTCACCACCTAAAAATTTTGAAAAATTTAGGGCTAATCGTCAGCGAAAGGTCGGGAAAGGAAATGCTTTATACTGCAAGTGATTCGCCTAGAGCAAAGGAACTTCATAACGCTATTGAAAGGCTTCAAAAAATATCCTGCCCAACTGAAAAATAAAACTAAACTGAAAACAAAAAATCCTACCAAATCGGTAGGATTTTTCTATATATTCACTTTCTCCTTTTGCTAGATAATAAGCATATAATTTTCGTTAATTTTCTTGTCGGTTGCAAGGTTAAAAAGTTCTTGCGCCAAGCAGTCCACTTCAAAGCATTTTTTCGCCGTCTTTTTTAGCGACGATAGGTCGCTTTTTCTAGTGACTAGTGGAATTTCACTCGATTTTGACAAGGTGGAAATTAAGTCTAAACTTTCCTTTTTTACTGCTAAAACCTTAGCGTAGAGTGGCTTATCTAGTGCGTCTACTCTAAGGTCTTCTGTTATGCCTAAAAGGTTGTTTATAAGTATTCTTCTAATTCTTGAAGACGTGTATCTTTTAGTAGTTGCTTTCTCCACTAATTCTTCCACCGACAAGTTGTCTTTAACTAGCGCCTTTATGCGATTTTCTAGCCCCTCGGTGCAGTCGGGCGTTTTTTTCAAACTCTCTTCGGCAGTGGTTATAATACTTGTCATTATAATTTTTTCAAACCCAAACGGATAAACTTCAAGGTCGCAATAAGTATAGGGTGGAAGCGATTTTTTTAACGGCTTAATTTTGCCTGATTTTAAGTATTCTCTTATACTAGAAGCACTAGTAATGCCCTTTTTAAGCGTTTTATCATTATGGTCGCCCTCTCTAATCATAGGGCAAATTTCTATACTGCTTTTTCTCTTTAGGATTGCCTTAGTGTATTCTAGCCCTAAAATATTATTTGGGGAAGATAGAAGTTTTTCGTGTCTTTCGCCGTATAGAGCCTTAACCGTTTGGCTTTTTGCTTTAGCGAGCGAAACGCCTTTATCTAGGTATGATTTTAAGGTTTTTTTATAGTCTGCTGATTCGCTAACTAATTCTCTAGCAAGGTAAACGTAATCTTGTTTTTCGCCACTTTCAACGCCGAAGCAAATAGAATCTACAATCTTAAGGTCGTCTATTAAATTTATAGCCCCACAAGAAAAAGTTTCCGCGTTGCTAGAAGCAAAAACCGACGGAAGTTCTATAACTAAATCTGCGCCCGCCAAAATAGCGTGCCTAGCCCTAGTGAACTTATCTAAAACAGCAGGTTCACCCCTTTGGCAAAAGTTTCCACTCATAACGACGATAATCTTATCGGCATTAAGGGAATTTCTCACGTAGTTTATTTGTTTTAAGTGCCCTAAGTGAAAGGGATTGTATTCGGCGATAATAGCGCAAATTTTCATAAAAAAACAAAATCCTTGGTCGATATAATTTACTTTTTAAATAAAATGTTGTAAAATATAACTGTTGATATTATTTTACACTATTTTAGGTAAAAATCAAAATAAAATCGTAAAAAAATAAAAAACTATAGAGGTTAATTATGGCAAACGTTTTAGAAAGTATTAAGTTGAACGCAAAGGCGTTAAACAAGAACGTAGTTCTTCCTGAAGGGGAAGATTCTAGAGTAGTTGAAGCGGCTGCTCAAGCAGTTAAAGAAGGTCTTGCAACCGTCACTTTACTCGGCAATCCTGAAGAAATCAAGAAAAACAATCCATCAGTAGACCTAGAAGGCGTTGTAATCGTAGATCCTGTGACCGACGAGAGAACGGCAAAATACGCTGAAATGCTTTTTGAAGCAAGAAAGGGCAAAATCAATAAAAAGACCGGTCTTCCTGAATATGCAGACGTAGAAGAAGCAAAGAAAGGAATCTTAAAAGACTACACCATGTACGGCGCTTTAATGCTTAAAGCAGGTGACGTAGACGGATTAGTTTCAGGCGCTTGCCACTCAACTGCAAACACCTTGCGTCCAGGACTTCAAGTAATCAAAACTGCTCCTGGAATCAACACCGTATCAAGCAGTTTCGTTATGATTGCCGATAGAGAAAATAAATATAATCCAGACGGTGTTGCTGTTTTTGCAGACTGCGCTATCAATATTGAACCAGACGCACAACAATTAGCAGATATCGCAATTTCTTCTGCCGATACTGCTAGAAAGATTGCAGGTATTGAACCTAGAGTTGCAATGCTTTCTTTCTCAACTAAAGGCTCTGGAAACGACGATAAGTTCTTTAAGAGCGTTCCAAAAATGCAAGAAGCAACTAGAATTGCTAAAGAACAAGCGCCAGACCTTATTTTAGACGGCGAATTCCAATTCGACGCTGCAGTTGCTCCTGAAGTAGGCAAGTTGAAAGCACCTGAATCAAAGGTAGCAGGCAATGCAAACGTATTTATTTTCCCAAATATTAACGCAGGAAACATTGGCTATAAAATCGCACAAAGATTCGGTGGTTATTTAGCGTTAGGCCCAATTTGTCAAGGTTTTGCTAAACCTATTAACGACTTATCACGTGGCTGTTCAGTAGAAGACGTTATTGCAGTTATAGCAATCACCGCATTACAAGCAAAATAATTTTTAAGGAAATAGATAGATATGAAAATTTTAGTTATTAACGCAGGAAGTTCATCATTAAAATATCAACTTATTGATATGACCAACGAAAGCGTAATCTTAAAAGGTCTTTGCGAAAGAATTACTTTTGCAGGCGGAAAACTTACGCAAAAAACTTTTGACGGAAGAGAAACGGTTATCGAAAAGGATATGCCTTCTCATAAAGAAGCAATGCAACTCGTTTTAGATGCTATGCTAGATGAAGAAAAGGGAGCATTAAAGTCAATCGACGAAATTTCGGCAGTAGGACATAGAGTTCTTCACTCAGCAGAAGACTTCCACTCTTCAGTAGTAATCGACGACGAAGTTATTAGAATTTGCGAAAAGAACGTTGAGTTAGGACCTCTTCATATGCCAGGTAATATCGCTTGCATTAAGAGTTGTCGTGAAGTTATGGGCGACGTTCCAATGGTAGCAGTATTCGATACTACTTTCCACGCAACTATGCCACAAAAGGCGTTTATGTATGGTATTCCATATGAAGTTTACGAAGAACATAAGATTAGAAAATACGGCTTCCACGGAACTTCACATAAATTCGTTTCGGAAGAAACGGGTAAATTGCTCGGCAATAAAAATGCAAAAATGGTTATTTGTCACTTAGGAAACGGCTCTTCAATTTCTGCCGTTAAAGACGGAAAGTGCCAAGATACTTCTATGGGATTCACTCCACTTGAAGGTTTAATTATGGGTACTAGAAGTGGTGATATCGATCCTGCAGCAGTTGAATATTTAAGAGCAAAATTAGGTTTAGCACCTGAAGAAGTTGTTAACTATCTTAACAAAAAGTGCGGTGTAATGGGTATTAGTGGATTCAGTAGTGATATTAGAGACTTAACCGCCGCTATGAACGAAGGCAACGAAAAGGCAAAACTTGCTTTAGAAATGCTCGCTTATAGAGTTAAAAAGTACGTTGGTAGTTATATCGCAGTATTAGGTGGGGTAGACGCTATCGTGTTTACCGGTGGTATTGGCGAAAACTCTTCACTCGTTAGAAGTTTAGTAATGGAAGGTATGGACTACTGTGGAGCAGTAATCGACCTTGATAAAAATGCAGTACGTGGCGAAACCTATATCAATACTAATGACTCAAAAGTTAAGATTATGGTAGTTCCAACCAACGAAGAATTATCTATCGCAAGAGAAACCAAAGAGTTAACTCAAGCAAAATAAGAGAGCAAAATTAAGTAAAATATAGTAAAAAATCGTTGACAAGCCACAAACAAATAGTATATACTTGTTAGGCTTGATTAAAGGTGAAAAAATGATTCTTGATTTAAGGGATATCAAAAGAAAAGGGAAAGATAGTTTAGATTTTTTCTTTGAATATTCACCCGAGAAAGAATTTACCGATGCATCCTTTATGAAAATTGAGATGCCGATAATGGTAGTCGGTACGGTTTTCATAACAGGTGAAGGTAGCGCTTTTATCGAGTGCGAGACGACGTTTAAGGTTAAGGGCAATTGTACCAGGTGCTTAGAAGAAACCGAAAGGGAGTATTCTGTGCAAGTGCGCGAGGGCTTAGATGAGGATAGCGAGGATGGTTATCCAATCGTCAATGATAGAATCGATTTAACAAAAATCATAGACGACGCCGTATTTATGAATATGCCGGTAAGTTTTCTCTGCAGAGAAGATTGCTTAGGGCTTTGCCCCGAGTGTGGTGGCAACTTAAATAAAGGCGAATGTAAATGTAAAAATCTTTAGGAAGGTAGAATACAATGGCAGTACAAAAAAGTAAAACGTCAAAACAAAGAACCAATACTAGATTTGCTCAATGGAAAATTTCCGCACCAAATCTTTCGGAATGTCCACAATGCCACGAATTAAAGGCTTCTCATAGAGTATGCCCAAAATGTGGATATTATGACGGCGTACAAGTTGTTGACACGGCTAAAAAAGAAAAGCAAGACTAATTTTGGTTAATTCTTAATTTGATTGAATTAAAAAACGGCACGATTTTATCGTGCCGTTTGTTTTTATTTTTAAGTATGCTTTTCTTTTTCTAAGTTAGAAAAAGAAACAAAAAGACGTGGGGAGTTGCGATTCTCCCCACGCCCCTACAAACGCTTTCCAATACGTATAAATTTTTACATAAAAATTCCCCTTAAAGAGTAAGGGGAAAGAAAGGGGTTTTGAGGAGTTTGTGAAGGGGATTGTTAAGGGAGAAACGACTTAG
>JAZOOV010000087.1:0-5865 GCA_045655215.1 Christensenellaceae bacterium
TAACTATTTTGGCGATATTGTATATTTTGCACAAACTAATCTAGTTCGTCTAGAGTTAGTTCGTAGGCAGGGGCAAACTCTTTTAAATAGTAGTTTACTTCGGGACTCTTTATGCCCTTTAACTCGTTTTCAATGCTCCTTTTTGCCTTTTTGAATTCAGCGTTGCCCGATTTTATCTCTTCTACACATTTTAGATATGCCGAAATTCTATCTGCGTACTTAACGATTTTATACTCGTAGCACTCGGTATCTGGCAAAACGTATTCGGCGTATTCCCCTTTTAACTCATCTGGAAGCATTGCCAAAATCTTTTGACAAGCGTTTTTCTCTAAATCTTTATACGCCGATTTGATTTCAGGATTAAAATATTTTATTGGCGTTGGCAAATCGCCCGTGATAACTTCGCCAACTTCGTGATATTGCGCCATTAAAACTACCTTTTCTACGTTTACGTTTCCACCAAAGGTCTTGTTTTTAATAAGGGCTAAAGCGTGCGCTATAACGGCAACTTGGTGGCTGTGCTCCATAATATTTTCTTCTCTAACCGAACGCATTAGCGACCAGCGTCTAATATACTTCATACGGTCAATAAAAGCGAAAAACTTAAACATTATATATATCCCCTTTTTTTAGCGAAAATTTATTTTTTAATTTTATGGTTTAATCATTTTATCACATAAATTCGCTTGACGCAAGGAAAAAAAAGTGGTAAATTATAGTTAATAAATTTAATATATTCGCTATGGGTGCCTATATTGGCTGAGATTATACCATTGAATCCGCAAGGTAATGCTTGAAGGAAATGCTGATTTCTTAGATTATATACGCTCCCAAAAGGGAGCGTTTTTTCGTAGCGAATAAGAGGAGGTTTTTATGTTGTTAAGTTTACTCTCTGCTGAAAAAGTATATTTTTCAGACACCTTAGAGCCTATTTCTCTATGGGCTACGATTGGAGTGGTAGTTGCTGTCGCACTAACCCTTTTATTCTCTTTTATTTTAGAGAGAGAAAGTTTTGGCAGGACTGCAAAATGCACTCTACTAGCCTTTGTTTTCTACGCTCTTGCTATGGGAATAACGCTACTCGTTGCCGAAATCTTAAAGAAGTTCGACACGGCTTATCTAGAAGAAAATTGGGTTAGTTTAGACGTTGTCTACTATCTATTACTTCCACTTCTAATAACCCTGTTCCTTGCTCTTGTTGGTGGAATTATCGCCTTTATTCTAGACAAGAAAGGCTCGCCGAAAAGCAAGATTTTTTCTAAGATATACATTATCGTTTTAGCCGTTTTAGTGGTTATAACTTTGGTGCTAATCGGCATGCACTACGGCAAGAATATCGTAGGCGACGGATATTATTCTAAATATCTAAACTCTAACGCCCTTTATATTTCGGCTCTTTTGGTAGTTGCATTTACCCTAGCAATCACATTTATAGTCGCCAGAAAAGATAAAAAGCCATTTGATACACATTGTATATCGCTTGCAGGTGCTTGTGTGGCGCTATCGTTTGCTCTCTCATACGTTAAACTTTGGGATATGCCAACGGGTGGCTCAATTACTCTAGTTTCCTTCTTGCCAATTATGCTCTTTTCTTACATTTATGGCATGAAAAAAGGCTTGCTCGTAGGCTTTTTATACGGCGTTCTTCAAGCCGTTCAAGATCCGTGGCTTATTCACCCAGCGCAATTTGTTTTAGATTATCCAATCGCCTTTTCTATGGTTTGTTTTGCAGGGCTTTTTACCAACCTAAACGTTCTAAATAAATTGCCACAACTAAAGTTTGGAATTTCTGCGCTTATCGGTGGCTCGTTGAGATTTTTTTGCCACGTTTTATCGGGCGTGTTTGCGTTTGGAGCATACGCCGCAGACTTAGGAATAGATAATTTCTGGGCGTATAGTTTAGCGTATAATTCTTACGTTTTTATTGATATTGCACTAGTAATAGTGTTTGGGGCTATATTGCTTTCTTCAAAAGGATTTAACGGGCAAGTAGAAAAACTTAAACTTTCTAAATAGAAAGATTAATAAAGATATAAAAAAGACGAGAAATTTTCTCGTCTTTTTTTGCTACATACAATTTGTAAAAACTAGTCTTTAATAAACTCAACTACGTCTTCAATTTTGCAATCCAAAAAGGAACATATTCTATCTAACGTTTTCATCTCAATATTTTGATTCGCCTTAAGCCTTCTAATCGTTTTACTATCTATGCCACACTCTTCTCTAAGCCTATAAGTAGAAACACCCTTTTTATCCATTGTAGAAAATAACTTTTCAAATTTGAACATTTTAACCTCCTAAGTATTGACATCTACTATTATGGGGGTTATAATCTTTTTTATTAAGGGGATATAATCCCCTTTTTTAAGATTGAGAAACTTTTAGAAGTTCTAGAAAAACACAACATATTTTGCGACAGGCACGATTTTGGTTAAAATTTTTATGGTTAAGTATTTTGTGTTGCTTTTTAAATTTTGCCTTATAAATTAAACACATTTTCTTTTTCTAGGCTAGAAAAAGAAACAAAAAGGCGTGGGGAGTTGCGATTCTCCCCACACCCCTACAAACGCCTTCCAATACGTATAAATTTTATACCTAAAAATCCCCTTAACGTAGAGAAAATAAACATTTACAATTTTTGTGCAACAAAAAAGACGAGAAGTTTTCTCGTCTTTTTCTTTAAATTTTTTAAGTATTTTTCCGTGATGTTTGCTGCAATTTCGCAAATCTCTGCGCAGGGGCGCTTTTTATAATACTCTTTTGTTCTATCTTCGGGAGTTGCCCCTTTTTCCACCTTTACCCCACTTAAAAGTTTCTCGCAAGAAAAAGAGCCAAGCTCACTTTCAAACTCTTTTAGCGCCGATTGAATAGTTGGATAAATACTTGCCCTATCCTTGCCGTCTGACAATAGATAACTTAAAACCATAACCATACCTGAAACAGCCCCGCAAGTTAACCTAAGCCTACCCATGCCCCCACCAAAGCCGATTGATAATTTTTCTAGTTGGTCTTCGCTAATTCCAAGTTCATTTTTAAACGCCAACACTACCGATTGGCTACAATTTTTACCCGTTAAGAATATCTCTTTTGCTATTTGTCCTTTGTTCATTTTTACTATCACCTTTTTGTAATATACACATTATATCATTTTAAAATTCAAAAAGCAATTAACGTGGGTTTTCTGCTTCCTGCACGACTTTGCCCTACCCTCCTTGACGGACTAGTGCTCCGTAGCAATAGCGGAGGAGAAGGAAGCATCTTTGAATTTCTTTACTTCGTTTAACGAAATTCTCCCTATAAAATTCAAAAAGCAATTAACTTGGTTAACTGCTTCCTGAATAATATATGATAAGGGGGAAAATGATGAGCATTTTTTTAAGCGAACTTTGTGTCGCTATCTACTTGGAAACCCTTTCGACAATAATAATATACAACATTTATTTTAATTTGTAAAGTTTTTTAACGGGGTTTTTTGATAATTTTTTTCAAAATTTTCCGTTTTTTTCCTTTTTTTGTGAATTTTGTTCATTGATTGTTTCAAAAAACCAAAAACGGCTAAATAATTCGACAAACGTTTAGCAAAGCAAAGGGCTAGAAAAATTTAATATAAAATTAATTTTTTTATTATTGACATATTTCGACTTTAATTATATAATATATTTACTATAACGGTGGCACAAGACAATAAAATTATTCACCGTGCAAGGAGGAAGTTATAATGGATAACAAATTAGCAAGATTTTTATTAACATTTTTCTTAGGCTGGATTGGTAGTTTAATCATAAACCATACTAGTCTAAAACCTGCAGGACACACTTCGAGAACTTGGGCATACTTCATTTTAGGCTACATAACCTTTGGTATTTACCCACTCGTTGCATCTATCTGCAACCTAACTTTCGACGAAACCAAGCCATCAAATATAGGTTATATTAAAGACTAATTAAAATTATCGGGCGCTAAATTTAGTAGCCCGATTTTTTTATAACTTTTTAAAAAAATATTGAAAAATCCTTGACAAAGGTTTTTTTGATGTGCTAAACTTTGTTCATCTTGAATATAAAGGCTAAGACGAAGACGGATATCGCAAAGCGTTTTTCCTAGAGAGTCGGGGGCGGTGCAATCCCGATAAAAACAAGCGACTTTTCCTATCACTTCCGAGCCGAAAGTCCCAAAGGGTTCTACCCAAGTAGGCGCTTTCCGTGTTTGCTACGTCAGTGCATAGAAGTTAATAGACTTCGAAGGTGGTAGATATTTTCTACAATTTGAGTGGTACCGCGAGTATAGAACTTATACCCGTCTCAAAGAAAAACTTTGAGACGGGTTTTTTGTTTTTCTTGCCAAAAAACAAGTAAAATATAAAAAAATAATTAAGGAGGTAGCAACCATGAACACCAACAACACCCTAAATCAGTTATCGGAGATCGCAACAAGAATTAAGGAGTTGCGTGAAATTATGGGCTTTTCCGTTGAAACGATGACCGAGAAAACCAACGTAAATAGAGAGCAATATTTGGCTTATGAAAGCGGAAAAGTAGATATCCCCTTTTCATTTATTCATAAATGCGCCTTAGCATTTGGCGTTGAAATGACTGAACTTTTAGAGGGAAGTTCTGCAAAACTTTCCACCTATACGGTGACTAGAAAAGGCAAAGGTCAAGAAACTGCAAAAGAAGACGGCATTGATATATCTAACCTTGCACCTAAATTTAAGGATAAACTTGCAGAGCCTTACTACGTTAAATACGAATATTCGCAATCGGGGCAAAACAAGCCAATACATCTAACCACCCACAGTGGTCAAGAGTTCGACCTAGTTTTAAGTGGCAAACTTAAAATCCAAGTAGGCGAACACGTGGAAATATTAGAAGAAGGCGACAGCATCTACTACAACTCTTCTATCCCACACGGAATGATAGCCGTAGACGGCAAAGATTGTGTGTTCTGTGCAGTAGTTATGTCGGGCGAACACACTGAAGAGCCTGTAGTTAGAAAGAGCGTTATGGCGGCTAAAAAGAGTGAAAAACTCGTTTGCGAGAAGTTCGTAGACGTAAAGGAAGACGTTAACGGCAAACTTGAAAAAATCAACTTCAAAAACACCGAGTCATTTAACTTCGGCTTTGATATCGTTGACGGAATTGCCGAAAAATATCCCGAAAAACTCGCTATGCTCCACCTTGATAAATATAAAACCGAGCGTAGATTCACCTTTAAGGATATTAAGCGCGCGTCTAACCAAGTAGCAAACTATTTTACTTCTCTAGGAATTAAACGTGGCGACAAGGTAATGCTAGTTCTAAAGCGTCACTATCAATTCTGGTTCTGCATGGTTGCCCTTCATAAACTCGGCGCAGTAGCAATTCCTGCAACCAACCAACTTAAAGAACACGATTTTGAATATAGATACAACTCTGCAGGCGTAAAGGCAATCGTTTGTACTGCGGACGGAGATACTTATACCTACGCTCAAAGTGCTGCTAAAAAATGCCCACAAGTTGAAAAACTATTGATGGTTGGAGGTGCTAAGGAAGGCTGGCTAGACTTCGACAAAGAATATCCACTATTCTCTGGCAAGTTTGAACGCCCAGAAGATTGCTCTTCTGGAGATGAATCGGCGCTTATGTTCTTTACTTCGGGAACTACGGGCAATCCAAAAATGGCATCACACAAGCACACCTACGCTCTAGGTCACTTCGTGACGGCAAAATATTGGCATTGTTGCGAAAGAGACGGCTTGCATTTAACCATTTCGGACACCGGTTGGGGTAAATCTCTTTGGGGCAAACTATACGGACAATGGCTTTGCGAAGGCGCAGTATTCGTTTACGACTTCGACAAGTTTGACGAAAACGATATACTCCCTAT
>JAZOOV010000088.1:0-1568 GCA_045655215.1 Christensenellaceae bacterium
ATTGCGCCTATGTCAATAGAGCCGATACCAGATAATGAAACGATATGTGCAGTCACGGTCGTACCGATATTTGCACCCATAATAACGTTTGTTGCTTGTACTAAAGTCATCAATCCTACGTTAACAAACCCGACAAGCATAACGGTTGTAGCCGTTGAACTTTGAATAATACTAGTGACAGCAATACCTACGCCAATACCGGAAAATCTATTCGTAGTCACTTTGCTTAGTAATTTCTTCATTCCCCCACCGGCAACGTGTTCTAACGCAGCGCCTAACGTTTTCATACCAACCATCATTGCTGCAACGCCACCGAACATGAAGAACAAATTCCAAACCATATCCATATATATTTTTTCTCCTTAAGTAATTAGGCTATATTCAGTTCATATATATTTTAACTTATTTTTTGTAATCGTGTCAAATACTTTATAGCCATTATTATAAATTAGTATTGAGTTAATTCCCCCTCAGTATTAAGTTCGTCAAAACCAATATGACGAAGGGCTTCGTACACTCCTACGCATACTGAATTTGACAAATTAAGTGAGCGTAGTTTGCCTTTCATTGGTATTCTAACACACTCTTCATAGTGCTCGCTAAGAAGTTTTTCGGGAAGTCCTTTAGTTTCCTTTCCAAACACTATAAAATCACCGTCTTTATACTGTGGCTCTGAGTAAATTTTTTTAGCCTTTGTTGAATAAAAATAAAAATTATCGCCCTTATAATACTTGTCCATAAGTTCTTCTATACTATCGTAATACCTAATATCTAAGTATTGCCAATAATCTAGCCCTGCTCTTTTTAAATACTTGTCCGAAACTTCAAAACCAAGTGGTCTAACCATATGCAAAACGCTCCCCGTGACTGCACAAGTCCTTGCAATATTGCCTGCGTTTTGTGGAATTTCTGGTTCTACTAAAACAACGTTAATAGCCATTTTTATCTCCTTTAGTATCCTGAATTAAAATCTCTATAAAGTCCCCTTCTTCTAGAACTTATAAGATGAAAATCTTTTTCTATTTCAATATTATTATGCACGATATCTTGCGCGCTTGCCATTAAAATTTCGCCCTTAATATTAGAAACGGCAACGTAGTTTTTAGCGCAAAGCGCCATCGTCACTCCGTTGGAAAACGCACCCGCTCTTATCATAACTTGTGGCATTGGGCTATCTATTTTTTTATAAATGCAAACTATAATGTCCGCGTCACAAAGGGCTAATACTCTAGATGATTCTGGAAAAAATAAATCTTCTGCTAAAATTACCCCGACTTTACCTATTGAAGTATCGTAAACTCTAAAGTTGCCCCCTGCAACAAATTCACTATTATCAATGGCGTGCGCCATATCAGAAACGCCTAAAATTCTACCCTTTTCAGCAACTACAGCAGAGTGGCGAAACACTCCGTACGTGTCAGTGTCGCACCCACAAATTACGACTGAAGATAATTGTTTTGAAAGTTTTGCCACGTCTTGAAAATACTCGGTTTCTCCACCTAGTTCCTTCTTATAACTAACTAGCCCCAAGCCGTTAAAACCAAACACTATCAAATCGTGCCCACTTA
>JAZOOV010000089.1:0-1736 GCA_045655215.1 Christensenellaceae bacterium
TTTAACGGTAAAAGCACCCGTTATGCAAGCGCAACTTATTGAAACGGCAATACTAAACATAATGAACTTCCAAACCCTAATCGCAACAAAGGCTGCAAAAATTCGTTATGCAGCAGAAAACGATTTACTTATGGAATTTGGACTTAGGAGAGCGCAAGCACCGGACGCAGGCGTATATGGGGCAAGGGCTGCAGTTATCGGTGGATGTGATTCAACTTCTAACGTTTTAGCAGGTCAAATGTTTGATATCCCCGTTGCAGGTACTCACGCACATAGTTGGGTTATGAACTTTAAAGATGAATATACTGCGTTTAAGGCTTATGCAGAAGTTTATCCTAATAACGTTTTGCTTTTAGTTGATACTTTCGATACCCTAAAACAAGGTGTTCCAAACGCAATTAAAGTGTTTAAGGAAATTAAGGCTCAAGGCAAAAAGCCTAAGGGTATTAGATTGGATTCAGGGGATTTAGCGTACCTATCAAAAAAAGCAAGAGACATGCTAGACGAGGCAGGGCTTACTGAAACCATTATTTGCGCTTCGGGTGATTTAGACGAATATTCAATTAATTCGCTTAAAAATCAAGGAGCAAAGATAAATTCGTGGGGCGTAGGAACAAGGCTTATCACTAGCGCAGATATGCCTGCTTTAGGTGGCGTTTATAAACTTTCTGCTATAATTGACGACGACGGAAATATCGAGCCTAAAATTAAACTTTCAAATAATGCTGAAAAGATTACAAATCCAGGCTTTAAGAATATTTATAGAGTTTACGATAGGCAAAGTGGAAAGGCTGAGGCAGACTGTATTTTCCTAAGAAATGAAGAAGAAATCGACTTAACTAAGCCTTTAGTTTTAACTCACCCTGCAGAGAGATGGAAGAAAACCACCTTCACCGATTATACTGTTAGAAAACTTCACGTAGACGTTATTAAAGATGGAAAACTCGTTTATAATATGCCTAGCATTAAAGAGATTAAGGCATATGCAAAGCAGGAACTCGATAGTTTTTGGGATGAATATAAGCGTTTAGATAAGCCACACGTATATAAAGTCGACTTGTCTGATAAACTCTTTGAGTTAAAGACCGATTTGATTGAAAAAATTAGAGAAAAAAAATTTTAATAAATAGGATTATAATTTGGAACTAAGTAAGAAAAAGTATTCTAAACTTGAAGTAGAAGAACTACTTAAAAAACAAGGTGAAGAATACCAACAAAAATTAAATAGTCAAAGGGATAAAATCGCGCTTTTAGTAGAAGAAAATAGGAGACTTGCTGAGAAAACTGAAGAATTTGAAGAAAAAGACGCGTTGATTTCGTCTACCTTAAAGGTTGCAAAAGAAAAGGCTGACGAAATGGAAAAGACTATTCAAGACAAGTACACGTTAGTTGTGGAAAGGCTTAAGAAGTTTTCAAAAGATTGGACGGACTATTTTAATTTTCTAAAGGAAAAATATCCAAACTATGAAACTATTCAAAAGGTTGTTAAATTAAAAGAAACGCTAGACTCTTTAGTGCTTTCTAAAGATGATTGCCAAACGGTTGAAGAAATAGAGAATAGGCTTTCTCAAATTACTTCTAAAACCGATTTTAGACCAAAAGAAAAGATAGACCAACTTATCGCAGCAACGGGGGATTCTGGATTTAGTTTAGAAGAAGTCTTAAACCCAGGAAAATTAGAATTAGAGGATTTATGCAAAGAATTAGGTTTAATGGAATAAAAGATATATTAATTT
>JAZOOV010000090.1:0-10737 GCA_045655215.1 Christensenellaceae bacterium
AACTTTTTATAAAAAATACTCTGACGGCGTGGTTTTAGCCGACAACTTCAAGACGGATAGAAGCGCAAAAGACTTTTTCTTCCCTCAATCTGAAGACTTAATTAAGTTTAAGACTCAAGGCAAGACCATTGAAATTATCGACGAAAGAAGCGAAAGCGAAGACTTTATAGTTTTCGGTGTTCCCGCTTGCGACGAGATGAGTTTACAAATTTTAGATAGAGTTTTTCTCGCAGATCCCGTTGATACCTACTATCAAAATAAAAGAGAACACGGCGTTATAATAACTACGGCTTGTTCTCGCCCTGAAGCAAGTTGCTTTTGCTCTACCTTCGGTATTGATATGGCAAGACCACAAGGTGATATTAGAACGTATAAAATAGGCGACGACTTTTATTTTGAAGGTTTAACCGAAAAGGGCAATAAAGTTTTAGAAAAGGTTAATGCTTTACTTGAAGACACTACTAGTGAACAAGTAGACGCAGAGATTAAAAAGATAGAAGAAGTAAAGAATAAACTTCCTCTAAAAGATTTATCGGTTAAAGATTTTGGTGCGGATAAAACGCAAGAATTTTTCGATAGAAAAGAGTGGGCAGAGTTATCTAACGCATGCTTAGGTTGTGGAACATGTACTTTCGTTTGTCCAACCTGCCAATGCTACGATATTAAAGATTTTAATACGGGCAAAGGGGTGCAAAGATATAGATGCTGGGACTCTTGTATGTATTCGGATTTTACTAAGATGGCTCACGGAAACTCAAGAAATTCGCAAACCGAGAGATTCCGTCAAAGATTTATGCATAAACTAGTATATTTCCCAACCAATAACGACGGAGTATTTAGTTGTGTAGGTTGTGGTAGATGCGTTTCAAAATGCCCAATTTCAATGAACATAGTTAAGGTTATAAAGACCTTATCTAAAGGAGGCAAAAATGACTGAACCTTTAATTCCAATAGTTGGAGTAATAACCGACGTTAGAATTGATACGCCAGACGTTAAGACTTTTAGAGTTGTCACGGTCGACGGAAAGAAAGCGTTCGAGCATAAACCGGGACAATGCGCAATGCTTTCTATCCCAGGTATCGGCGAAGCAATGTTTTCTATCACTTCGTCGCCAACCAACACCGAATTTATGGAGTTTTCCATTAAAAAATGTGGTTGCGTGACCGAGTGGCTACATAGTGCAGAAGTTGGTCAACAAATAACTATTCGTGGGCCATACGGCAACGCCTTCCCAGTAGACACGGCTTTTAAGGGCAAGGATTTATTGTTCGTAGCAGGTGGTATTGGATTAGCGCCACTTCGCTCGGTTATAAATTACGTTCGCCACTATAAAGATGAGTACGGCAAAATCGACGTAGTTTACGGCTCTAGAAGTAAAGATGATTTAGTTGACTATAAAGAGATTATCGAAGAGTGGCAAAAAGACGAACAAGTGACCGTTCACCTAACTATCGATAGAGAACAAGAAGGGTGGGACGGACACGTTGGATTTGTGCCTAACTACGTAAAAGAGTTAAACTTTACCACCGATAAAACGGTAGTTTTGTGTGGTCCACCGATAATGATTAAGTTCACTCTAGAAGGTTTAAAATCACTAGGTTTTAGCCAAACTCAAATTTATACCACTATGGAACTTAAGATGAAGTGTGGCATTGGAAAATGTGGAAGATGCAATATTGGTTCTAAGTACGTTTGTAAAGATGGTCCTGTGTTTAGAATGGACGAACTAGAAGAACTTCCAGACGAATATTGATTTGATAATACAAGGAGAAAATAAATGGAAAAAATGGTAAACGTATACTTTTTTGGAAAGAAATATCAAGTTCCAGAAAGTCTTACTATAATGAAGGGCTTAGAATACGCAGGCTATCAACTAGTTAGAGGCTGTGGTTGTAGAAACGGATTCTGTGGTGCGTGCGCAGTTATCTATCGTATTCAAGGAGATAGAGAATTAAAGACTTGTCTTGCTTGTCAAACTAAGGTAGAAGAGGGAATGTTTGTAGCAACACTTCCGTTCTTCCCACTTGTAAAGCAAGTTTACGATATGGAAAAAATTAAACCTACCGAAATGATTATGATGCAACTCTATCCTGAAATTTATGCTTGTATAGGTTGCAACGCTTGTACTAAAAATTGTACGCAAGGTCTAAACGTTATGCAATACATTGCATACGCTCAAAGGGGAGATTTCACTAATTGTGCCGAAGAATCTTTTGACTGCGTAATGTGTGGCGTATGTTCTACTCGTTGTCCTGCGGGTATTTCACACCCACAAGTAGCGCTTTTAGCAAGAAGAACTTACGGAAAATACATAGCACCTGCTTGCGAACACCTAAATAAGAGAGTGGACGAGATAAATAACGGCGAGATAACTAAACTTCTAGAAGACGTTATGAATAAGCCTATAGAAGAATTAAAAGAACTCTATAATCATAGAGAAATAGAAAAATAAGGGGAGAAAATTATGTACCAATATTCTAGTGAACAATTGCTTTCAATGAAGAAAGTTGAAGAAAGTAGAAACGAAAGACTAAAAAATCTTTTCCCCCGTATGACTGCTGAAGAAAAGCAAACGGTGTTAAAAGAAAATCACCCAGACTACATAGATAGCGCTTATGAAACGCTAAAAATTGGTCCAAACAAAGGGGAGAAAGTTCTTCACGAACTAGCAGACCTTTTGCAAGGAAAATCTAGAGTTTTAGGCTTAGATATCGACCTAGAAAATCCCGATTACGACGTAGACGTTTTAGTTATCGGTGGTGGTGGAGCAGGTGCTTCTGCCGCAATCACGGCTCACGCAAACGGCGCTAATGTTATGATGGTGACTAAACTTAGAATAGGCGACGCTAACACCATGATGGCAGAGGGTGGAATTCAAGCGGCAGACAAGGAAAACGATAGCCCTGCAATTCACTATCTAGACGCGTTTGGTGGAGGACACTTTGCCGCTAAAAAGGAACTTTTATATAAATTAGTTAACGAAGCGCCGGATGCTATTAAATGGTTATCTAATTTAGGCGTTATGTTCGATAAAGATAGTGACGGCAATATGATAACCACTCACGGTGGTGGAACTTCTAGAAAGCGTATGCACGCTTGTAAGGACTATTCGGGCGCAGAGATTATGAGAACTCTTCGCGACGAAGTGTTAAATCGTCAAATTCCCGTAGTGGATTTTACTTCGGCAATCGAAATCATAAAAGATAAAGACGGAAAGTGCGCAGGCGCAGTTTTAATGAATATGGAAACTAAGGATATCTTGGTAGCAAGGGCAAAAGCCGTAGTTATTGCTACGGGTGGAGCAGGTAGACTTCACTATCAAGAATTCCCAACTTCAAACCATTACGGCGCTACTGCAGACGGACTTGTTTTAGCGTATAGAGCAGGTGCAAAACTTCTCTATGCCGACACTTTGCAATATCACCCTACGCGTGCTGCTGAGCCTACTGAAATTTTGGGTGGGCTTGTGACTGAGAAAGTTCGTTCTCTAGGCGCTCAATTAGTAAATAAGAACGGTGAAGCGTTCGTCTATTCGCTAGAAACTCGCGACGTGACGGCTTCTACCATTATTAGAGAGTGCAAAAAGAGAAATAACGGAATTAAGACTACCGACGGCGTGGGCGTTTGGCTAGATACTCCAATGATTGATATTATCGGTGGAGAAGGCACTATCGAAAAGAGAATTCCCGCTATGATGAGAATGTTTGGTAAATACGGAATAGATATTAGAAAAGACCCAATTTTAGTATATCCAACACTCCACTATCAAAACGGTGGTTTGGATATTTCAGCTGATGGTATGACTACAACCGTTCCAAACTTGTTCGTAGCAGGTGAGGCTGTTGGGGGAATCCACGGAAGAAATAGACTTATGGGCAACTCACTTTTAGATATAATAGTGTTTGGTAGAAACGCAGGTAAGTTTGCTAGCCTTAAGGTAAAAGATATGGATACGCCTAAGGGATTAAACTTAAAGCACGTGGAAGAATTTGAAGAAATTAGAAAGGAAGCGGGAATTGAAAGTGAAATTCTTTCCCCAAAACTACTTCCTAACTACACCAAGCAAAAAGACGTGTAATTTACTTGCAAAAAAATAAAAAAAGGTATATTATTGTAAAGGCTATTTTTGGAACAAAAAGGAGAAAAAATGGAAGGACAAAAAAGAAGCCGTAAGTGGCTTTGGATAATTATTGCCTTAGCAGTTGTCGGCTTAATTGCAGGCTGGTGCACCTACTTTGGAAGTCAATCGGGCGTTAGTAGCGTATTTAACCTAAATTATTTCTTAATCGGTTTATTTATCGTCACCGTTTTAGGATATTTGCTCGGTAGAATCACCATTAAAGGCGTTTCACTCGGCACGGCAGGTGTGTTTTTAATTGCAATTTTATTTGGATATTTGTGTACGTTAATATCAAGTGACGTTGCCGTTGTAGGTGGCTTTCACTTGGATTCAACGTCTAAAATCTTAACCTATTATAAAGGGGCAGTTCAAAACGTTGGATTAGTGCTATTCGTTAGTTCTGTTGGCTTGATCGCAGGCCCTAAGTTCTTTAGAGATTTAGGAAAAAACTTTAAGACCTATATTTTAATGGGCGCAATCATTATTCTATCGGGAACGGCAGTTGCTATAGGCTTTGCTCTAATTCCAGGAATTGGTTCGGAATTTTCTGCAGGCGTATTGTCTGGCGCGTTAACTTCAACCCCAGGTTATTCTGCAGCAGTTGAAAGTGCTGGGGCAGAAGCCGCTAAGGTCACCTTAGGATACGCAATAGCATATCCTTTCGGCGTAGTAGGCGTAGTTTTATTCGTTCAATTATTGCCAAAATTATTAAAGGCAAATATGGAAGTTGAAAGGGGTTTACTAAAATCTAGCGTAGAAACTAAGATAGAGAAAAAAGAGGGGCTTATTCAAGTAGACGATTTCGGTCTTGCTCCACTAGCGCTCGCAATCGTAGGTGGCTTAATTTTAGGTGGAATTAGAATTCCACTAAGCGCAAACGGATATGCAATTGGTGCTCCCGTATTCTCGTTGACGACTACAGGTGGCGTACTTATTATGTGCTTAGTATTCGGTCACTTTGGAAGAATTGGCAAGTTCTCTTTAGAAGTTCCAACCAAAACGGCAAAAACCCTAAGAGAATTAGGACTTATGCTATTCCTTATCGGTGCAGGTGTAGATGGTGGCGTACAATTAGTTAGCCAAATTAAACAAAGTACGCTAGGTGGCATGATAGTAGTTTACGGATTACTAGCAGGCGCAGTTATGACAACCGTTCCTATGTTCGTTGGATACTTTGTGGGAAGAAAACTCTTAAAGTTGCCAATGCTAAACAACCTTGGCTCAATAACGGGTGGTATGACGAGTACTCCTGCTTTAGGAACTTTAATTAACACGGCGGAAACTGAAGACGTTGCAGGGGCATACGCATCAACCTATCCAATAGCACTCGTTTTAATAGTGCTTTCTTGCAACCTTATGATTGGTTTAATCTAAAAAAAATAGAAAAAATAGAAAACTCCCAAAAATTTGGGAGTTTTTTTGCGTCTTTTTTAGGCTTAAACTAATTAAAATATTTGTTTTTTGCTTGCAATATCTTATCTATAAGTTGTTTATCTAGTTTAGAAAGGTGATATTTTTTTCTATAAATAAGCACGTCTTTATAAGTTTTGCTATTGAATTTGCACTTTATTTCCTTTAAGTTAAACTTGTCGAGCAAATCCTTTGGAGTATTTGAAACCCACATAAAAGTATTTGGCACTTCTTCTAAAAGGGTAAACTGAACGCTACGCTCGAAAATCATAATTCTCTTGTCGGTCACTTGAGAGAGTTCTGCTCTCTTTACGTCGATAAGGGGAAGTGTGGGAACGTATGGGTCGCCGTGAGAGATTTCCACCATATCCTTTAAGTCTTCTTCAACGATTTCATCTTTTTCTGCAAGTGGTGAGTTTTTGGAAACTAGTAATAGGTATGAAAATTCGTTAATAATCTCGTAGTTAAGTTTTTTCTCTTCAAAAAAGTTTGTAAAATATCTATCGAAAGTGCTTTGATATCTAACAATTCCAAGGTCATACTCTTGGCTAATTACGTTGATAATGGTACGCATTGAGTTTGTTTCCTTATAAACGAGTTCGATAGATGGGTGGAATTGCATTTCCTTACTAAATTCAGCAAAGGCATACGAGAAAAAACTAGCCCTTGGCACGCTAACTGAAAGCCTTTCCTTGTTTTTATTGTGTGTTTCGGAAATTGACTCGATTCTTTTAATTTGAGCGAGCGCGTTTCTAGCGTAGAGTAAAAATTCTTCGCCCTCAACCGTCACTTCAATCCCCTTGGAAGAGCGAGAGAAGATTTTAATTTTGAGTTCGTTTTCAAGTTCCTTAACGGCTCTAGATAAATTAGGCTGAGAAGTGTATAAATTTTTCGCCGCTTTACTTATAGAACGAGTGTTGGCAATTTCAACTGCATACTTAATGTGCTGAATATTCATAAATAAACCTTACAAAAATTTTATTTTATATGGATATTATAACATATTTGATATAACAAAAGCCAATAAAATATGGCAAAGAAGTAAAAAATTCTCTAACTATAATTATAAATTTAAATTTAAATAAGTTTGAAAAGGCTATTGCAAATAAAATGTAATGGTGTTATAATAATTTGCGAGAAATTAAAGGGGTGATAAAAATGGCTAAAATAAATGCAGACTTATGTCACGACACCTTAATAAAAAATGCAAACCTTACACTTGAATTTGACAAAAATAAAGACTTTTTTGCTTGGAGAAAAGAGTTAAAAGGAAAGTTTATAGAACTTTTAGGCATAAATAAAATTAGAGAAAACGATTGCCCTTTAGAAGTTAAAATCGAGAGTGAAGAGATAGTAAAAAAGGATCAATTCGTTAATTGCGATTATAAAAGAATTAGATTTATTATGACTACCGAAAGGGATATGCAAGTTCCATGCTATCTATTAATTCCAATAGGGGATAAGAAAAAATATCCACTCGCCATCACCTTGCAAGGTCATAACAAAGGTGGTATGGCTAACTCGGTGTTTTATCATAAAGATGAAAACGGCAACGACGTTTTCCAACGTGGAGCGCACGGACTTCAAGCCATAAACGAGGGCTACGCAGGACTATGTATTGAAATGCGTGGTATGGGCGAATTAGAGCCGTCAACCGAACCTCGTATGTGGGGAGATATGTGTAAATTCACAGCCTTTTCGGCAATGGCGTTAGGTAGAACGCTAATAGGCGAGAGAGTGTGGGATATCTCTAAGGGAATTGACGCTATGGAATATTTCCCCGAAGTAGATACTTCTAGCATTTTGTGTACGGGAGGCTCTGGTGGTGGAACTGCCACCTTCTATGCAAGCGCTTTTGACGAGAGAATTACTACTTCCGTTCCGGTATGCGCCTTTTGTCCGTATAAAGATTCCATTTTAGATATAAATCATTGTATTTGCAACCTTATTCCAAACGTTTGCGACTACTTTGAAATGAAAGATATTGCAGGATTAATCGCACCTAGAAAACTTATGGTAATTAATGGTGAAAAGGACGTTGCTTTCCCGATAGAGCCAGCAAAAAGGGGCTTTAGCGAAATGCAAGAAATTTACGATAAGATAGGGGCGAAAGACAAGGTTAAAATGGTAATAACCCCAATGCATCACTATTGGTGCAACGATATCGTTTGGAATAGTATTAGAGAATTTTCTAAAGAGTAAAAAGGAGAGAAATGATGTTTAATTTTGACGCTGAGGCAAGCCACGAACATATAATCGTTAACCAAGTTCCAAAACTAGCCTATTCGGAAAGGAAAGATTTTGACGCGTGGAGAAAGGAACTAAGAGTAAAGTTCACAGAACTTTTGGGTATAAATAAAATTAGAGAAAACGATTGTCCATTAAACGTAATCGTAGAATATAGAGAGAAAAAAGAGGGCTACGAACTAATTAGATTAGTAATAGAAACGGAAAAGGACGTATTTATTCCTTGCTATCTTTTAATTCCGGACGGGAACAAGGAAAAATATCCACTCGCAATCACCTTGCAAGGACACAAGAGCGGTGGTATGTACAACTCAATCGGCATAGTAAAAGACGACGACGATAGGGAATATCAACCGAGAGGTGCGTTTGCATTGCAAGCGGTAAAAGAAGGGTTTGCAGCACTATGCGTAGAAATGCGTGGCATGGGCGAACTTGAATCGGTTAGCGAGAGCAGAAACAAGGGATTTTCTTGTAGATTTGCGTCAGTTATGGCAATTTCTCTAGGAAGGTCGGTTATAGGAGAGAGAGTTTGGGATATATCTAAAGCAATCGACGCTATGGAAAAATTCCCACAAGTCGACTTAAGCACAATCGTTATCACGGGAAATTCGGGTGGTGGAACTGCTTCTTTCTATGCAGGGGCATACGACGAGAGAATAACCTTAACTGCGCCGTCTTGCGCGTTCTGTAGTTATTCGGCGTCAATATTGCATTGGTTTCATTGTTTTTGCAACGTTATTCCCGAAGCGCCTAGATACTTTGATATGGGAGATTTAGCAGGGCTAATCGCTCCTAGAAAGTTAACCATTATTGCAGGTGCTTTAGACGACGTTTTCCCTTACCAAGGGGTTTTAGATAACTATCCTATCGTAGAGAGAATTTACGAACGCGTAGGGGCTAAGGGGAACGCAGAACTCGTCACTACTCCAAAAAACCATTGGTGGTGTGAAGATATCGTTTGGCCAAGTATTCAAAGAGGGCTTAAAAAGTAGGTGTATTATGGAAATAAATATTGATAAATATCACGATTTGCTTGTAGATAGACAAATAAAAAAGGTTGCTTATTCTGCTGATAAGGACTTTAAGCAATGGAAAATTGACCTTAAAGATGCGTTTAACGTGGTTTTTAAGATAGAAGATATTAAAAATCACCTTAACGGAAATAGATATATTTTTGAGTACGAAGAAGAGTTTGAAAACTTTACTTTGACTAGATTTATCGTGGAAACGGAAATAGATTCGTTTATTCCTTGCCACTTGCTTATTCCAAAGATGCAAAAGGAAAAATATCCACTCGCCATCACTTTGCAAGGACACGATAACGACCATATTTATAACGCAAACGGACTTATGAAAAAGCCCGAAGAATATTCCTATACACCATACGGAGAGTTGGCTCTCGCCTCGGTAGAGCGTGGATATGCCACACTTTGCGTTGAAATGCGTGGTATGGGTGAACTTCACCGTCCTTCAAGAAGGGGTAGAGCAAAGGTTAGATGTGGCTTTGCGTCTTTCCAATCTATGCTTTTAGGAAGATGTTTAAGTGGTGAAAGAGTTTGGGACGTTTCTAAGGTAATCGACGTAATGGATAGATTCCCACAAGTTGATTTAGATAATATTATTGCAATCGGGCACTCTTCAGGCGCAGGAAATATCGCCTACTATTTAGGCGCGTTTGATGAGAGAATAAAATTGACCGTTTCAAGTAGTGGTTTTTGCAATTATAAAGATTCAATCTTCGATAGTTGGCAATGTCTATGTAATTATATCCCAGACGTTGTTAATTGGTTTGAAATGGACGATTTGGTTGGCTTAATTGCGCCTAGAAAACTTCTTATCGTGACGAGCGAAAATGACGAAAGGTTGCCGGTAGAGAGCGTTAAAAAGTCCTTTGTCAAAATCGAAGAAATTTTCGCAAAAAATAATAACGCAAGCGCTTGCAAACTAATAGTAAACGACGGCGAGAGAAAATTAAACGTAGAAAGCATTTTTGCAGGAATCGAAGAGTTAACAAAAAAATAAATTAAGTTTGGGCGAATAAAAACTAAGCCAAAACGGAATACTACTTAATATCCCTTGATTTATACATAGGGGGATTTATGAATAAAGTAAGTATTTCAGGCATAAACACTTCTACTCTTCCAAAACT
The DNA here is from genome assembly GCA_045655215.1 of Christensenellaceae bacterium. Classification (GTDB taxonomy): domain Bacteria; phylum Bacillota; class Clostridia; order Christensenellales; family Borkfalkiaceae; genus UBA1259. Next base: position 9,928 of record JAZOOV010000090.1, read on the forward strand.
AAACGATAGGGAGAGCAGGGAGTATTTAGAGAAAATCGCAAATGGTGACCAAACGGCTCGAGAAGAATTTATCGTGTGCAATATGCGACTTATTCTTTCTGTGATTAAAAGGTTTAACGTAAAAAACTTTAATCCGGACGACGTTTTTCAAGCAGGTTGTATAGGTCTAATAAAAGCCATAGATAACTTTGATTTAAGGTTTGAAGTAAAGTTTTCCACCTACGCCGTGCCAATGATTATTGGCGAAGTGAAAAAGTTTTTAAGAGACGGCAATTCTTTAAGAATTTCTCGCTCCATTAGAGATACGGCGTACCAAGTGCTTAAAACTAGGGGAGAACTAGAAAAAGCAGAGGAAGAAGTTAGTTTTCAAAAGATAGCCGACAAACTAAATATCGCGTATAAAGAAGTGGTTTACGCTATGGACGCAATCTCCGACACCGTTTCTCTCTACGACCCCGTCTATAGCAAAAATGGAGACGAACTTTTACTCGTTGACCAACTTGGTGACCAAAAAAATACCGACGAGTTGTGGACGGAAAACGTCGCCCTATCTTCTGCTCTTGAAAGACTAGAAGAGAGAGAAAAGAAAATAATTCTTCTAAGATATTTTGAAGGCAAAACTCAAACGGAAATTAGCAGAGAAGTAGGCATTTCTCAAGCACAAGTCAGCAGGCTAGAAAAAACCGCCCTTCAAAGCATAAAACGTTATATTCAATAAAAATTAAAAAGGCAGAGAATTCTCTGCCTTCTTTATTTGGTGAATAAAAAAATAAAATATTCTAAATAATATGCAAAAGCAAATAAAATATG
>JAZOOV010000091.1:0-2143 GCA_045655215.1 Christensenellaceae bacterium
GATTAAATAAATTTAGAAAAAATTTGCGTAAATTTTAAAATAATAAAAAAAGTAGGTTTATCTAAAAACGACCAAAAACCTATTAAAAACGTTAAAAAAAGGGCATATTCTACCGTTAGTAGAGAAAAAAGGGGGAGTAGAGTGAAGATAGAAAAGGGGGTGACTAACTTTCAAGGTGGATAAATTTTAAAGAGAGTAAAAAAAGGTTGAAAAATCTAAAATTTTGCTGTAAAATGTGTACTGGTGCCAAGCGAGTGCTTTTTTACAGGAGGATAAAAATGGCAGAGGAAAAGAATATAAACCACGGCGTTATACCTATTTTTTACGCAGTAGACGATACTTTTATCAAGTATACTATCGTTTCTTTAACTTCAATGAAGGAAAACGCGTCTAGAGATAGACAATATAAAGTGTATATTCTAAATACCGGCGTTTCCGAAGATATGAAAGAAACGGCAGAAGAACTTTCAGACGATAATTTTGAAGTAGTATTTCACGACGTAAGAGAACAAGTGGAAAAAATTGCCAGCAAACTTCCACTAAGGGATTACTACTCTAAAACCACCTATTTTAGATTGTATATAGCAGAGATATTTCCACAATATAAAAAGGTAATATATATTGATAGCGATACAATAGTTTTAGAAGATATTTCTAAACTATACGATACCGATATTGGCGACAACTACGTTGGTGCTTGCAACGAGCAGGCTATGGTTCAAACGGAAGTTTACGGCAATTACGTTGAAAAGGTTATGGGCATTTCAAGGCATAAATTTTTCAACGCAGGTATGATTTTAATTAACTGCGAGCAGTTTAGAAAAAACAAGGTTTTAGAGCAATTCTTTAATCTTTTAGGCATTTATTCTTTCGTTGTCACTCAAGACGAAGACTATCTAAACGTGATTTGCAAGGATAAAGTGTATTGGCTACATAACGGCTGGAATACCGAAGTTTACGGCGAAATTCCCGTTCCATACGAAGAGATTAAAATCTTGCACTACATAATGGTTTCTAAGCCTTGGCATTATCACGATTGTAGGTTTAAGGATGAATTTTGGAAATACGCTAAAATGACTAACGTGTATGATGAGATTCTAGACGTTTTAAATTCTTATACCGACGAGCAAAGAAAAAAGGATTTAGAGAGTGGAGAAAGGCTAGCATTAACTGCTAAAAAAGAAGCCGAAAGAATAGATACTTATATAGCGCTAGTTAGTGGCAAAAACCCAGATAGATTAAAAGTTTTAGAAAAAATTAGACGCTACGAAATAGAAAAAAAGTTCGACGTAGACGTTGAGGACGATCCTGAAACGATAATCTTAACTCCCGATAAAGTAGATTATCTAGGGGAAAAGTGCTCTTCTAGATTTTTCACGAAAATTGCAAATATTGCCGCAACTTCTTATTATGAAAAGCAAATAAGAAAGGGCAATATGATAATTAAAGATATCGTGGGGCTAGAAAATTATAAGAGCGTAAAAGGCGGGGCGTTTATAACTTGCAACCATTTTAGCGTTTACGATAACTATGCCGTTTGGCGCGCAATTAAGCCTACTTTTAAGCGTGGAAAAAGACTTTATAAAATCATTAGGGAAGGCAATTATACAAACTTTAAGGGCTTATACGGGTTTTTCTTTAGGCATTGTAATACCTTGCCACTATCTTCTAACACCGAAACTATGAAAAAGTTCTTAAAGGCAATAGACGCGCTTATTAAAAGGGGAGAGAGAATCTTAATTTACCCCGAGCAAGCAATGTGGTGGAATTATAAAAAGCCACGTCCATTAAAGAGTGGGGCATTTAAACTGGCCGCAAAAACTAAAGCGCCTATAATTCCATCATTTATCACTATGACTCCATCTGAAAAGGACGACGGAAACGGCTTTGATATTCCAGAATACACCGTTTGGTTCTTAAATCCAATATATCCTAAAGAAGAGTTATCTATTAAAGAAAACACCGAATACTTAAAGGAAGAAAACTTTAAGGCTTGGAAAGAATTATACGAAAGAGTGTATAATATTCCATTAGAATACGAAGATAATAAGTAGGAAACGGAGAAAAAATGTTTTATATTATAACCATTTTAATATGTATGGCGATAATATCGCTATTAAACGTCTTTTTATTTCCCGTAGCG
>JAZOOV010000092.1:0-2054 GCA_045655215.1 Christensenellaceae bacterium
ATGCAAGCAATTACAACCTGGAATCAGCGTGACCTTTTTTATTTTTTTATAGTCTAGATTTTTATAAAAATCGGGATTTTTTAGGCTTTCACCCGTAAAAAACTCGCCCTTTTTATCTACGAATATAGGAAGAACGTTATATTTTTTATCCACGCTATTAGTAGTTAAAACGCCCGTGATTATTGAAATTTCGTGCTCTATTGAACTTCCACCAAAGAAAACTGCTATATTTTTCATATAAAAAAACACCCCCGCATTGATTTTTTTGCTTTGGTGTTTTTTATTTCTTAACTATAGTTGTCTGGAAGGTCGTTTTCAAATAGAACTACGTCCCCTTCCTTTAGTATGGTGTTTAGATATTCGTTGCCCTTGTTTAGCGACTTATAGAAGGCAATATTGTTCCTATCCATACCGCCGTCCAAGAGCCCACTAACTAGCATTTCTGCATTGTGTTTGCCGATTACTATAACTACGTCTACGTTCTCTGCTAAAAGTTTACCCATTTCATAGTTGGCTTGGTTTTCCCTTTTGCCTAGTTCCACAAGCCCTGGAGTTAGAACGATTTTTCTACCCGTAAAATGCTTTAGAACTTCCATAGATGCCCTAACCCCGTCTTCATTGGCGTTAAAACTATCGTCTATTATAACTATATTTTTATTGTTAGGAATAAGTTCTAGCCTATGCCCTACGCTTTGAAGTTTACAAATGCCAAAGCAAATCTCTTCGGGCGTTAAGCCAAGTTCATAGGCGACGGACGCTGCTAAACAAATATTATCTATACTATGCTTGCCTAGTAGCGTAGTCATACAAGAAACGGGTTTTTCGCCCTTAATAACTAGGTTAAACCACGTACCCCTTGCCGTCACGTTAACGTCCTCTGCGTAAACTAAACTACCTTCCACCTTTCCACCGGCAAGGATTTTTTTGCCGTTAAATCTATCAAAAAGTTCTCTAGCCCCTTCATTTTCCGAAGAGAAAAATCCAACTCCGTCACCAGGCAAGCCAAGGAACAATTCAAACTTAGTGTCTTTAGTCGTTTCTATATCCTTGAAAGTTTCTAAATGTTGATTGTTTATCCCCGTCAACACTCCGTACTTTGGCTTAACTAATTTTACAAGTTCACTAATATCGCCTTTTGTTCTAGCGCCCATTTCGGCAATAAATACGTCGTGCGTGCTATCTAGATTTTTAACTGCCCAACTCATTCCAAGTGGGGTATTAAAGGATTCGGGCGTTGCCAAAACTCTATATCTAACCGAAAGTATTCCCTTTAGAATTTCCTTTACGGTGGTTTTTCCATAACTACCCGTTATACCTATTTTAATAACGTCTTGCCTATCGAGTTTCCTCTTAGTAATAGCGTAATATCTGCGCCTTATAATTTCTTCCATAGGCTCGTTTAAGCCGTAGGCAACTATAAGTAAGATGGGGGTTAATAATGGTGACAAGCAAATAATTGAGTGCCTTAAAACAAAAACCGTTTCGCTATTTAATAGCCTTGCTAGGTAGTTTACTAAAAGTATAAGCCCAAACGAAAAGGCAAATAAAACTATTGCGTAGGTTATGCAAAGTCTAACTAGTCTTTTTGTTTTCTTTAGTGGAACTTTCGCATTAACTGCCCCTTCGGTTTTTATATATGACACGCCAAATAGAGCGTACGACGCAAACCCAACGTAAGAACAAGCCTCCGTTCCAAGTAGTGAAGCAAAGCAAATATTAAGCACGCAAAAGAAAAGTAATCCCATAAAGGCTAAAAGCATTAACCTTGCAATATAGGTTTTTTTACTATCTTTAACCCACTTAAAATATCTTTTCCCCTTATATCCACTTTGTTGAAGAACGAGCATAAACTTAAAAGAAGAAAAGTAGAGCAAAAGAGCGTTCATAGCGCTTATAACTAAATATATTATTAAGTTTTGATTGCTTAGAATTTGAGAAAACTCCATCCTTACTTTGAGAGAAGAAACTCTCTCACCTCCATATTAAACTTATCGCTTTTATCTATAAAACAAAAATGCCCTGCGTTTTCAATTATAACGAGTTTGCTGTTTTTT
>JAZOOV010000093.1:0-7992 GCA_045655215.1 Christensenellaceae bacterium
GTAGTGATTTCTTCTTTGGTATTGAAACGGACGATACTTTTATTAAAGTAGACGCTGAAAAGAATATTATTCCTGATAAGGATAAACTTTTAGAAAAAGCAGTGACTGAAGTTGAAAATACAAATATCAAACTTGCTAAAACTGACCTTGGCTATACCCTATTCACTAATACTGACGACAGTTATATGCAATACTTTAGAGAAGTTAGCGTTGATAAAGGCGAAACCAAATTTAATAACGTTTCGTTTATGGCAAGAAGTTCGGTTTTACTAGATAATAAAACCCTAATCGACGATTCAGGTAAAATCTTTAGTCAAACGGAAGTTAGCGCAAACGACTTTTTAGTGGGCATTGCTCAAACTCGCTCGGCAGAAGCTTATAGAGCAAACGACGCAAGTTTCTTGTGGGTAAAAAATATTTGGGTTGCCGACGGCGCTCATAAACACCCCGTTTTAGAATACGACGAATTTAAGGGTTTAGTTGCTACGCAAGAAAATTCAGGTTGTGGCTGTGGTTGTGCGTGTGACGGCTCAACTATCGAAGCACCTATCTCTAAAGAAAATTACGATTTATTAACCTTTAAGTTAGCAGAAGAAAAAACTTCGCCAAACGGATATTATATTTTATGTATCCTATCGGCAGGTATCTCTCTACTAACTCAAATCGTTATGAATAAAGGTCAAAAGGCGCAATTAGAACTTCAAACGGTTGACGGACAAGGCGCTCAAAACCAAAAGATGATGACTTATATGATGCCTATTATGATGGCAGTATTCTCGTTCATCTATACTTCGGCTTTCTCAATTTATATCATTATAAGTTCGCTTATTAGCGTTCTTACTACCTTTGGAATTAACTATCTTGCCGATAAAAAATTCAAAAAAGCAAATCCAACTAAGCAAGTAATTCGCGGTAGAGTTTACGTTGAGCCCGAAAAAGAAAAGAAATCGAAATCAAAGAAAAAGTAGCATTTTAAGGAGATAAATAATGGAATTTAAGGGCAAAACAGTTGAAGAGGCTATCCAACTTGGTTTAACTGAGTTAGGCTTAACCTTAGAACAAGTAGACGTTGCCGTAAAAGAAGAGCCAACTAAGGGCTTATTTGGAAGATTAAAGGGCAACGCAGTAGTGGAAATTACTAAAAAAGCAACCGATTTAGAAAGAGCATCTACTTTTCTACAAGGAATTTTAGATATTTTAGACGTAAATGCTAAAGTTAATATCTCTAACGACGGAGAAAATGACGTGTTGACGTTAATTACCGACGATTCTTCTAGTTTAATTGGTTATAGAGGCGAAGTTTTAGACGCTCTTCAAACCTTAGCAGGAGCAATGGCTAACGTTGGATCTAGCGACTATAAAAAGGTTGTGGTTGATTGCGAAAGTTATAGAGCAAAAAGAGAAGAAACTCTTATCAGTTTAGCGCATAAACTTGAAGATAAGGCTACTCAAATGAGAAGAGAGGTTCAACTAGAACCAATGAGTCCGTTTGAGAGAAGAATTATTCATACGGCACTTGCTAATAGCGAAACGGTCACTACCAAGAGTGATGGCAAAGAGCCTAATAGATTTGTAGTTATCGTTCCTAATGATAAAGACGAGTTCTCTACCCCATACAACGCGGGAAGAAATAAAGACTCTAATAGAAGAGATAAAAATCGCAATTCAAAAAAAGGTGGAAGAGACCAAAAAGGAAAAGGTCAAAAAAGACCACAAAATTCAATAAGCGCTCCTAAAAAGACGAGTTTTGGATTTGGAACTTACCTTGGCAACAGCCTAAAAGATAAACAAGATTAAAAAAATAAAATCACGAGAAATCGTGATTTTTTTATTTTTTCTATTGTATTTATCTTAAAATTGTGTATAATAAAAGTAGAAATATTAGGAGAGAAATATTATGTTAGAATTAACGGCTAAAAATTTTAAAGAAGAAGTTTTGGACTCTAATAAGCCTGTTTTAGTAGATTTTTGGGCAACTTGGTGTGGGCCTTGCAAGATGATTGCCCCAGAACTTGAAAAGTTTGCCACGTTAAACCCCGATAAGATAAAAGTTGGCAAAGTTAATATTGACGACGACACCCCTATCGCTCTAGAATACGGCGTGGAAGTTATTCCTACCCTTATGTTATTTAAGGACGGCAAGGTGGAAAAAAAGAGCGTTGGCTATATCACCGCAAAAGAAATGGAAGAAAAATTCCTATAAACTATATTTTAAACTAAAAAGGTCGCGACTATTTGCGACCTTTTATTTTTCCTTGTTCTATCGTTATTTTGTTATAATCTACGCCCTTAAAGACTGCCCTTTCAAATACTGCCGTTGTAAATATCGTTTGTAGTTTTTCTACTGCCGTAATTAGACACTTTTGTCTGCCTTTATCTAGTTCACTCAACACGTCGTCTAAAATTAGGATAGGATATTCTCTAAACTTATTATAAAATAGTTCGGTTTCGGCTAGTTTTAACGCAAGGGCTACCGTTCTTTGTTGACCTTGCGAGCCGTACACCCTTACGTCTTGATTATTTAGGCTAAACTTTATATCGTCCCTATGCGGTCCTATTGAAGTAAAGCCTAGTCTTATATCCTTTTCAAACGCCGTTTTTAAGTCTTCTTTTATTGCGTAGGCTATCTCTTCTTCACTACCCACGTAGCCGTCCTGACTTTTCATTTTTAGCGTTTCCTTTCCACCCGTTAGGTAGGCTTGTTTTTCTTCTACTATTGGGGAAAGTTCACTTAAAAAGTCGTTTCTCTGCTTTATGATTTTGCCTGCCTCTCTTGCTAGTTGTATATCCCAAATGGGCAAGGTTTCTCTAATAATATCAACGTCCGGCGTTTTTAGTAAATTGTTTCTTTGAGATAAAATTTTATTGTATCTCGATAGCGAATAAAAATAACTCTTAGACATTTGAGATAGAGAAACGTTCATAAATCTTCTTCTATCTTCGGGGCTTTCTTGAACGAGTTTTAACTCCATTGGATTAAAGAAAACGCTATGGATATTGCCTAAAAATTCGCCTATCTTTAGAACTTCAATATCGTTTACAAAAACGCGTTTTTTATCCGTTTTATCAAAAATAATACGAGTTTTTATATCTCCGTAGTTAGATTTTGCTACTGCCGAGATATCTGCTAGAGAATAGTTAAAGTTTACCACTTGCTTATCCTTATTTGCGCGTGGCGAATATCCCGTGCATAAAAAGAATATGGCTTCAACCGCGTTGGTTTTACCTTGCGCGTTTTGACCGACTAGTATATTTATTCCGTTTTGGAAGGTAAATTCTTCCGTTTCGTAGTTGCGGAAATTTTTTAAAGATAAACTTTCTATAAACATATTAAAAAAATTTCTTAAAAATGGTCATATAACTTTGATTTTCTTTCAAAAATATTATATAATGTTTTTTACCGAAAAGCAACAAAAAAGGAAAAGTACAAATGGAAAGTTATCAAATTATTTGGAATTGCGCTATTCCGGAATTAGAAAAGACGGTTAGTTCAATTTCTTTCGATTCTTATATTTCTACCCTAGAGCCTGTAGACATCATAGGCAATAAAATCGTTTTAAGGACGGAAACTAATATCTTCGCTCAAGCAGTTAACGGCAAAATGGGTGATAAAATTAGAGACGCTCTTAGAAAAACTAATGGGGAAATTATTGACTTTGACATCGTTGTTGCTTCAAGTAGAGATGAGTACCTTAAACAAAGAGAAATCGAGCCGGTTGAAAAGTTTGAAAACTTCGGCTCGCCCGTTAACCCTAAGTTTACTTTCGATTCTTTCGTAGTTGGCTCTTGCAACGAGTTTTTATATGCTGCAGCTAAAGCCGTTGCCGAAAACCCTAGTGGCAGTTATAACCCACTCTTCGTTTATGGTGGCACGGGACTTGGTAAAACTCATATGTTGATGGCTATTGCCAACTACATTAAGAAAAATAAACCTACCCTCAACGCAATGTATATCACTTGCGAACAATTCACTAACCAACTTATCGAGTGTCTTTCTAAGGGCAAGGCTGCCGAATTTAAGAGAAGATTTAGAAAAGTTGACGTTTTGCTCGTTGACGACGTTCAGTTTTTAGCAAAAAAACAAACCACGCAAGAAGAGTTCTTCCACACCTTCAACGAACTCGTTAACCAAAATAAGCAAATCGTTTTAACTTCCGACCGTCCACCTAAGGAAATCGAAGTTTTAGAAGAAAGACTTCGCAATCGTTTTGAGGGGGGCTTGCTTGCAGACGTGCAACCACCAACGCTCGAGACGAGAATCGCTATCTTAAGAAGAAAATCCGAAGAACAAAAAAATCCTGTGGACTTAAAAGTTCTCGCTCGTATAGCCGAGATGGACGACGGGGATATTCGCTCGTCAATCGGCAAACTAACTAGAGTTATTTTCTTTTCTAAACTTCACGAAAGACCTATTACCAAAGAACTCGTTGACGAAGCGTTAAAAGAATCGGCGGGCGAGAAAAAAGAAGAAATGCAAGCAGAAGATATTATTAACTGCGTTTGCGACTTCTTTAAGGTTAGTAAAAATGATATTTTAAGCAAGAAAAAGAACAAGGAATTCGTAGAGCCAAGACAAGTTTGTATCTACGTTATTACTGATATGATGAGCAGTCTTCCACTTCAAAAGGTTGGGGAAATTATGGGTGGAAAGGACCACTCTACCGTTATCTATTCTCGTGATAAAATCGCAGAACTTATGAGAACGGACAAAAAACTCGCTACTCAAATTAGAGACATTAAAAAAATGCTACTTAAAGAATAATGAATACGTATATAGAAGGAAAATTTGATGCTGTTGTAATCGGCGCGGGACATGCCGGTTGCGAAGCGGCGCTTGCCCTCGCTAGAACGGGCTTTAACACGGCTATGCTTACTCTAAACTTAGATAGTATAGCCTTTATGGCGTGCAATCCTTCTATCGGTGGAACGGCGAAGGGGCAAATCGTTAGAGAAATCGATGCGCTTGGCGGAGAAATGGGGGTTAACGCAGACAAGGCGCTACTTCAAATTCGCATGCTTAACCGTGGTAAAGGGGCTGCCGTTCAATCTCTTCGTGGACAAGAAGATAAAAATCTTTACCATACTTTAATGAAACAAACATTAGAGAACACTAAAAATCTAAAGATTTTACAAGGCGAAGCCGTAGAAATTCTAACCGACGGAAAGCGTGTGACGGGTGTTTTGACGGCTTTTGGGGGAATTTTAGAGTGCAAAACGGTTGTCGTTGCCACGGGCGTTTACCTTAACGGAAGTGTTATTGCAGGCGAGTGGCGACAAGCAAGTGGTCCTAACGGATTCCAACCTGCTAACGAATTAACTAAAAACCTAATGGATTTAGGCTTTTCTATTAGAAGATTTAAGACGGGAACTCCCGCTAGAGTAGATGCTAAAACCATTGATTTTTCCGTTTTGGAAGTTCAAGACGGAGAAACGGATATTTATCCGTTTAGTTTGCTAACTGACGGCGTTCCACAAAAGCAAAGACCATGCTATTTAACCTACACCAACGAAGAAACGCACAGAATTATTAGAGAAAATTTACATCGTTCTCCACTATATTCTGGCAAAATTCACGGAACTGGACCGAGATACTGCCCTTCTATTGAAGACAAAGTGGTTAGATTTGCCGATAAGGACCGTCACCAACTCTTTTTAGAGCCTGAAGGGGCTGATACCGACGAGATTTACGTTCAAGGTATGTCTTCTTCTCTTCCACACGACGTTCAAAAGGCTATGTATAGAACGGTTAAGGGACTAGAAAATTGCGAAATTATGAGATATGCTTACGCTATTGAGTACGACGCTATCGATTCACTTGACCTTTACCCTACCCTAGAGTATAAAAAGATTGAAAATCTTTTCACGGCAGGGCAAATTAACGGAACTAGTGGATACGAAGAGGCTGCCGCACAAGGTCTTATTGCAGGGCTTAACGCTTCACTTAAAATGCGAAACGAAGAGCAACTTATTATCACTCGTGATAAGGCATATATTGGTGTTTTAATAGACGACTTGGTGACTAAAGGCACTAACGAGCCTTACCGTATGATGACTAGCCGTGCAGAATATAGACTTATTCTAAGGCAAGATAACGCCGACTTTAGATTGACTGAACTTGGTAGAAAAGCAGGGCTCGTTGACGACCTTAGATATAATATTTACCTAAAAAGAAAGGCACTCTACGAAAAGGCAATCGAACAGGTTGAAGTTTTACTAAAGCCAAACGCACTACTTCCAATTTTAAGTAGATACGGCTTTACTAAGCCAGATAAGGCACTTTCGGTTGGTGATTTAATTAGACGTGGTATTCCACTTAATGAAATTAAGCAAGAATTTTCTCTATTTATAAATATTCCAAAAGATATTTTGGATATGGTGGAAATAGATGCCAAATACGAGGGCTATCTTCAAAAGGGCTTAGAACAAATTGAAAAAACAAAAAAATTAGAAGAAAAACTTCTTCCTGAAGATATAAACTATCTTGAAATTAAGGGGCTTAGAATTGAAGCAAGACAAAAATTAGACAAGATTAGACCTAAAAACCTAGGTCAAGCAGGCAGAATTTCGGGTGTTTCACCTGCAGATATCGCCGTTTTGATGGTTTACTTAAAAAAATAAAAAAGCAATCTAATTTAGATTGCTTTTTTAGTTAAATTGCTTTTAAGCCGGTCGATAAGCCGAATTCTGTCGTGTACGGTCATTTATCTAGCGAATATGGTTTCCCATATCGTCAAGCGATATTTAATTAGGCTCTATCAGGCGAAACTCCCTATTGGATAAAGCCTGTCAATCTTGCTTCAGGTGGGGTTTACACTGCTCCCCTCGTCACCGAGCGGACGGTATGCTCTTGCCATGCCTTTTCACCCTTACCGATTTTATCGGCGGTTATTTTCTGTTGCACTTTCCTTAAGGTTGCCCTCACTGGGATTTCTCCAGCACCCTGTTTCTAAGAAGTTCGGACTTTCCTCATTGGCGGTTTTTCTCCGCCCCCGCGACCGTATAACCAACTTAAAAGTACGCTAATTATAAACCTTTTATTCCCTTTTGTCAAGCAAAAGAAAAAGACGGAAAATTATATTAACTTTCTGTCTTTTCCATTTTTATAAGGTTTTAATCTTTTAGATTAGAACGTTTTTGCCAACTTTTATTAAATCTTGGATTGTGAAAATTACTTTTCATCTTCAAACTTAATTATTTATCTCGAAATCTTAAAATATCAATAAATTTACTAATATTATCCTAAAATTTCTTATAAATCGTCGGCATCTTGTGTTGGTATAGCGTACTTGTCGTCGCTACATACTCCCGTGTAAGAACCATTTGGGTCGTAATTGCTACTAAATGAGTTATTTACAATCTTTAGTAGTTTTTTCTTGACTGTTCTTCTTACTGGCAGTCTTGTTATTCTTATTCTGTTTCTTCATGATTTTCCCCCTTACAATAATTACTATGGGCAGAGAAAAAAATTCTATTCATATTTTTATAAAAAAATTTTAAAAGGTTAAGGGGCGAATTTTTTCGCCCCTTAGAATCTATGTTATTTAGTTTTTAGCTTATCGTCACTACCGCTTACGGCAGAAATTTTTTAGATTACTAAAATGCTCTTTCTAAAGCGTCGTCGCCTGCCATACGGGTTTTTTAAGATAAGCAAGATTACAGTTGATTGGTCTATACCCCCTTTTTAATTTTTACGCTAAATTGTACATTGGACCTTCCCCCTTTATCTTATTTTTTTTGGGTTCTTCTGTTCATTGGTCCAAACCTCCTTTAGTGAAATCTTATTTTCAATTATATTTTAAACTATGTTTTTTTCTCCGTCAATACGTTTTTTAAAAATTTTCTTTATTTTTTAAAACAAAATTTTTAAAAACCATATTGATTTTAGGGTATATTATATGTTATAATAATTGTGTTGGGGAGATGATTTCTTTCCGTTTTTTAGTTTAATAAGAAAATAAAATCGCTAGTAAACAACTAGCGATTTTTTCTATT
>JAZOOV010000094.1:0-9576 GCA_045655215.1 Christensenellaceae bacterium
AGTTTGGTGACGAAGTTTTGGAATTAGTTCTAGGTGTCACCAAGTTAGAAAAAATCGAATTTAACTCTAAAGAAGAAGAGCAAGCCGAAAACTTTAGAAAACTTTTCGTTGCTATGGCAAAAGATATTAGAGTTATTATTATTAAACTTGCCGATAGACTTCATAATATGCGTTCGCTTAATTTTTTATCGGTTGAAAGACAACAACGTATGGCTAGAGAAACGCTTGAAGTTTACGCTCCTATTGCAAGTAGACTAGGTATTTCTCAAATTAAGTGCGAACTCGAAGATTTGTGCTTAAAATATCTTCAACCAGACGTTTACGAATATTTGTCTACTGCCTTAGAAGAGAGATTGAAAGAGGGTGGAGATTTTATTGAACAAGTAGAAAAAGAAGTTCAAGAAATGCTCAAAGAATCAAAAATTTCCGGCGAAGTTTTTGGTAGGAAAAAGCACCTTTATAGTATTTACCGCAAGATGAAAACGCGTAATAAAACTTTTGATCAAATCTACGATATCGTTGCTATTAGGGTTATTGTAAATTCAGTTGACGAGTGTTATGAAATCTTTGGCAAAATTCACTATAAATGGAAGCCTGTTCCAGGTAGAATAAAAGACTATATTGCAACACCTAAAGCAAACCTTTATAGGTCTTTGCATACGACTGTTGTCACGAATTTTGGTAGAGCATTCGAAATTCAAATTAGAACGTACGAAATGAATCACGCTGCCGAATATGGTATCGCTGCGCATTGGAAGTATAAGGAAAATAAATCTGATGCAGAAGAGTTTGACACTAGACTTTCCTGGATTAGAGAAGTTATGGAGTGGCAAGGGGGATTAAAGGATAGTAAAGAATTCTTAAATTCTCTTAAGGGCGATTTATATTCTTCGGAAGTTTTAGTTTTCACTCCTAACGGAGACGTTAAGAGTTTGCCAAAAGATGCAACCCCTATTGACTTTGCTTATAGTATTCACTCGCAAGTTGGAAATAGTTGCGTTGGGGCAAAGGTTAACTCTAAAATGGTGCCCTTAAACACCACATTGCAAGTTGGTGACGTTGTTGAAATTATTACGTCTGCCAACTCAAAAGGTCCGTCTTGGGACTGGCTTAAGATTGTAAAAAGTTCTTCAGTTAGAGTAAAGATTAGGCAGTTCTTCAAGAAGGCTATGAAGGACGATAATATAAAAATGGGTAAAACTATGCTTGAAGAAGAAGCAAAGCATAGAAACTATAGTTTAGGTGAACTTCTAAACGAAGAATCATTTTTAATGCTGTCGACAAAAATGAGTTTTAATAGTATTGACGAAATGTACGCATCTATTGGATACGGAGCAGTTGGCGTTAATCAAGTAATAGTAAAACTCATAGACTTTTATCGTAAAAAACAACCTAAACAAGATGTTGTTAAATACTATTCGACTAAAAATAATCATGCAAGTGCTGTGACTGTTAAGGGGATGACGGGGATTTTGGTGCATTTTGCAGGATGCTGTACGCCTGTTCCTGGTGATGAAATTGTAGGGTTTATTTCTAGAGGGCACGGAGTCACCGTTCATAGAAAAAATTGCCCTAACTTAAAGCAAGCAAGCCAAGATAGACTTATTGAGGTAAGTTGGGTAGATACCGGTAAGGAATTTTATAACGTATCCATTAGGGTTATCGGCAAGCAACAAACTGATATTTTATCCTCAGTTGTTGCCGTAGTTGCTACCTTGAAACTTGACATTATTTCGACTAATGGTAGAACGGATATAAAAACTCACCAAGTAGTTGTTGACTTTAATATTAGATTAAATTCTAAAGACGATTTAACTAATTTACTTTCAAAAATTAAGCAAGATTCTAAAATAATTGACGCGTTTAGGACGACATACTAATGAAACTATATTGTTTATCTTCAGGGCCACTTAAAGTAAATACTTATTTTTTAGTTAACGAACAAACTAGAACTGCCGTAGTTATTGATAGTGCCGAGAATTATAAACTTATAAAAAATACTGAAAAAAATTATGGCTTTACTATTAAGTACGTTCTTTTAACGCATGCTCATTTTGACCACGCGGGGAACGTTAAAAAACTTCAAGACGACGGAGTTAAAATATTCGTTAGTAAACTTGACTCTCCAAAATTATTAAACGATCTAAATCTAAGTTTAGATTTTGGTAGAAAATTTGATTATTGCGTTGCCGACTACGAGTTTAGTGATAATGAAGAACTTGTTTTAGAAGATATTAAAATTAAGGTAATATATACTCCAGGGCATACTGACGGATCGGTCACTTTTTTAGTAGAAGATATGCTTTTTACGGGAGATACTTTGTTTTTAGAAAGCGTTGGGAGAACGGACTTTCCTACTGGAAATAAGGAGCAATTGATTGAGTCTGTAAAGGGACTTTTTGCTCTTGAGGGGGATTATAAAGTTTATCCAGGACACCAAGAGTTTACAACCCTTTCTCACGAGAGAAAATACAATACTTTTGTTGATTATGATTGATACTGAATTAAAACATTTAGAAAACGATATATTAGAAGTAGTGAATCTTTTTACTACGGCAGAAGATATAAATTTACGCCATAGATTTTCTTCTACAGAAAATAAAATCGTAAATACTATTACGGTAAATGGTAGTGTTTACGCGTATGGTAATTTATTAACTTTGCCTAATGATGAAATCGTTAGAAAAAGATTGATAAAAAGGTATACGAAACTTTCGGTTTATAAAGCCTTGTGCAAAGTCTTTAATAAGGAAATGCCCTGGGGAGCGTTGACGGGTATAAGACCTACTAAACTTGCCTATATGGAACTAGAAGAAGAGGGCGAATTTGAGGATTTTTTCATTAACACAATGAAAGTTAGTGAAGAGAAGACTTCTCTTGTGAAAAAGATTATTGATTCGCAAAAGGGAATATATGAAAAAAACGACGATAACACCGATTTTTTTGTATTTATTCCATTTTGTCCGTCGAGATGTAAATATTGCTCGTTTATAACGGCAGATATTAAGCATAGCGACTCGTATGTTGACGCTTACGTTGATGCCTTGATAAAGGAAATTGAGGGCAGTAAGCAGTATATTAAGACCTTAAAAAGCATTTACGTCGGTGGTGGAACGCCGGTTGCTTTAGACGATAAAAATTTAGATAGAGTCCTATCTGCAATCGATTCTATTAATAGTGGCGTAGAATACACCGTTGAAGCGGGAAGACCAGATAGAATAACAAAAGAAAATCTTAAGATTCTTAAAGATCACGGAGTTTCAAGAATTTGTATAAATCCACAAACTTTTAACGATAAGACTCTAGAGATTTTAGGTAGAAATCACAAGGCTAGTGAAATAGAAGAAAAATATAGCCTTGCTAAAGGCTTGTTCGATATAAATATGGATTTAATAGCAGGGCTTCCTGGGGAGAGTTTTGAAGATTTTAAGTATAGTTTAGATAAAACTATTTCTTTAGATCCTGAAGATATAACAGTTCATACGCTATGCGTTAAGAAGGGCTCGTATCTTGCGCAAGAAGAAAATAGGGTTAATTGTGAAGAAATTGAAAAAATGATTGATTATTCAAATAAAACTCTTGAAAATTTTTCGTACATGCCTTATTATATGTATAGACAAAAATATATGGTGGGCAATCTTGAAAACGTTGGTTATGCAAAGAGTGGTAAGGTTTGCATTTACAACGTCAACACTATGGAAGAAATTTCTAACACCGTTGCTTGTGGGGCAAACGCAATAAGCAAGAGAGTTTTTCATGGTGAAAATAGGATAGAGAGATTGGCATCTCCAAAAGATATAAAAACATATTTGTCTAAGGTTGATGAGATTTTAGACAATAAAAAAACTTTTTTTAAATAGGGGTGAGCATAATGGAAGAAAAAATTATTAGAGCATTAGAAGTATTAGACACTTATTTTCCAACTTTTGACGGACCTACTACCTTGGTTTCCAATTACGGAAAATCTATGAAAAAAAGAAAGGATATGGACGTTGAAGTATTAGTTCCCGAATTTAAGGGATATAAAGACGATCCAACCTTTAAGGTAAATAGAATAAAATCAGTTGGTGCGCAAGAAAACTATCGTTGCGCGTTGCCTTTCTTAAATGGAAAAGCGAGAAAAATTATTGGTAGAAAAGAAGAGCCTTTTGATATTATCCACGCACACTCTCCATTTTTACTTGGAAGATACGCAATAAAGAAGGCGAAAAAATATAAAATTCCATCAGTAATTACTTTGCATACTTGCTATCACGAAGAATTTGATAGGTTGCTTAAATCTAAGGCGCTTAGAAGATTTATGATGAAATTTATTATGAAGTCTTTTAATCGCGCAGACTACGTTATTTGTGTTTCCGACCAAACGGTAGATACGTTAAAGAGTTATGGTTATAAAGGAAAGGCATACGTTATAAGAAACGGCACGGATCTTGTTTATCCTGAAAATAGCGTAGAACTAATTGATAAGGTAAACGAAAAAGAAAATCTAAAAGGCGAAGAAAACGTATTCTTGTCAGTTGGAAGAATCGTTGAAAATAAGAAATTAGACCTTTGTTTAGACGCGCTAAAAGTGCTAAAAGATAAGGGCGTAAAATTTAAGTACATAATAGTTGGCTCTGGTAGTTGGGAAGACAACCTAAAGAAAAAGGTTAAAGACTATCAAATGGAAGATTACGTAATCTTTACTGGTAAGATTATGGATAGACAACTTCTTGCAGGATACTATTTAAGAAGCGATCTATTCTTGTTCCCATCTACGTTTGATACGGCAAGTTTAGCACCAATTGAAGCGTCGGCATTAAAACTACCAACCCTAATGACAAAAGGATGTTCTACTGCCGAGATTATAACCGATAACCAAAATGGATTCTTAGAAATTGGTGATTCTAACGCTTGGGCAGATAAGATTCTAGACATTATTTCGGACAAGCAAAAACTTTTAGAAGTAAAAGAAAAGGCTTACGCAGAAGTTTATAAAACTTGGGATCAAGTTGTAGAAGAAATGAGAAAATTCTATGCTTTTGCAATAGAAGATTATAATTCTAAAAAGAAATAGTAAAAAACGGCTTAAAATAAGTTTACAAGTAGTAAAATTTTTGTTATAATACTTAGGCTTAGTGCTTTGTGACAAGGTTTTGTGGTTCTCCACCCTTGGCTTTGTTCAAAGTGAATTAGTCCAGAATATAGGAGGTAAAATTAAAATGGATAAAGCAAAGAAAACAGAAATTATTTCAAAGTTCGCTCGTCACGAAGGTGACACCGGTTCAGCAGAAGTTCAAATCGCTCTTTTGACTGAAAGAATTAACCACTTAAACGAACACTTAAAGGCTAACAAAAACGACAATCACTCTCGTCGTGGTCTTTTAAAGATGGTTGGTGAAAGACGTGGTCTTTTGAAATATTTACAACAAATCGATATCGAAAGATATAGAAAAATTATTGCTGACTTAGATTTAAGAAAATAATTGCACAAAAAGGGCGACATATACTTTTGTCGCCCCATTTTTCTTTTTTTTAGTAAGATATGCATCGCCGTAGGACGACGATGTTTCATATAAAAGAGTTTAGATATAGGAGAAAAGTAAAAAATGACAGAAAAGTACAGAGAATTTAAGACAACTGTCGGTGGTAGAGAACTTATCGTTGAAACCGGCAAGTATGCAGAACAAACTAACGGCTCATGCGTTATCCGTTGTGGTGAAACCGCAGTTATGGTTAACGTGACTATGGCTGAAAAGCCAAGAGACGGCATGGATTATTTCCCTTTAGGCGTTGATTTTGAAGAAAAAATGTATTCTATCGGCTCAATTCCTGGTGGATTTAAAAAGAGAGAGGGCAGAGCGTCTGATAAGGCTATTTTAACTAGTAGACTTATTGATAGACCTATCCGTCCACTATTTCCTAAGGGATTATTCAATGACGTAGTAGTTATCGCAACTGCTCTTTCAGTTGAACCAGATATTCAACCAGAACCACTTGCAATGTTAGGTAGTTCTATTGCAATCAGTATTTCGGATATCCCTTTTGCTGGACCAACCGGCAGCGTTGTAGTTGGTATTGTTGACGGCGAATACGTAATCAACCCAGACTGCGCTCAAAGAGAAAAGAGCACTTTAACTCTTAACCTAGCAGGTACTAAGGACGCAATCATGATGGTTGAAGCAGGCGCAAAAGAAATTAGTGACGACGAAATGGTTGGAGCAATCTTATTCGGTCACGAAGAAATCAAAAAATTATGCGCTTTCCAAGAAGAAATTATTGCAGAAATCGGTAAACCTAAAAAGGAAATGGATTTATACGTAATTCCAGAAGATATCGATAATGCAGTTAGAGAATTTGCAAGTGAAAAACTCGACAAGGCACTAGATACCTTTGATAGAAGTGTTCGTCAAGCAGGACAAGACGCTGTTGAAAAGGAATGTTTAGAACACTTTGCTGAAATTTTCCCAGACAAAGAAAGAGAAATCAAAGATTCACTCTATTATTTAACTAAGGAAAAGGTTAGAGCAAAGATTACTAACACAGGTATTCGTCCTGACGGAAGAAAATTAACCGAAGTTAGACAAATTTGGTGTGAAGCAGGCGTTCTTCCAAGAGTACACGGCTCGGGCGTGTTCACTAGAGGACAAACTCAAGTTATGTCAACTTGTACCTTAGGTATGCTTTCAGAGGCTCAAAAACTAGAAGGTCTTGACGGAGAGTCAACCAAGAGATATATGCACCAATACAACATGCCTGGATATGCATCTGGCGAGGCTAGACCTCTAAAGAGCCCAGGTCGTCGTGAAATTGGTCACGGTGCTTTGGCAGAAAGAGCGCTAGAACCAGTTATTCCATCTGAGGAAGATTTCCCATACGCTATTAGAATCGTTTCGGAAGTTTTATCTTCAAACGGCTCTACTTCACAAGGTAGCGTTTGTGGTTCAACCTTAGCATTAATGGATGCAGGTGTTCCAATTAAAGCACCTGTTGCAGGTATTGCAATGGGCTTAATTAAAGATACCGAATCTGGCAAGGTTTCAATTTTAACCGATATTCAAGGTTTAGAAGACTTCCTTGGAGATATGGACTTTAAGGTTGCAGGTACTGAAAAGGGCATTACTGCTATCCAAATGGACATTAAGATTAAGGGTATTGACGAAAATATTTTAAGACAAGCAATTGCACAAGCAAACGTTGGTAGACAACACATTTTAGGAAAAATGCTTGAAGTTATCGACAAACCTAGAGCAGATCTTTCTAAGTATGCTCCAAGAATTATCTCTTTCTACATTGATCCTGAAAAGATTGGCGACGTTGTTGGTAAACAAGGTAAAGTAATCAACAAGATTATCGAAGAGACTGGCGTTAAGATTGATATTAGTGATGACGGATTAGTAAATATCGCATCAAGTGGCGATACTGCTCAATGCGAAAGAGCAAAAGCAATTATTATGTCTATTGCGCGTGATCCAGAAGTTGGCGATATGTTTATAACCGAGGTTGCTAGAATCTTATCAAAGACCGGTGCTTTCTGTGAATTTGCTCCTGGCAAGTCAGGTTTAATTTACATTAAGAAAATCGGCGATTACTTTGGAAAGAGAATTGAAAACGTTGAAGACGTATTAAATATCGGCGACAAAGTTAAGGTAGAAATTATCAAGATCGGCGAAAAGGGAATCGACTTAAAACTTCTAGAAGTTATTAAGGACTAATTAAAAATCACAAAATAAAAAAGCAAGGTTAACTACCTTGCTTTTTTTGTAATTAAAACGATTTGTTCTTCATAGTATTAAAAAAGGGGAACAGACGTGAAGAAAGTTAAGAAAATTTCAATATTTACAAATATTATTTTGGTGTTAGTCGTAGTGGTTGTGGGTATGGTTAGTTTTATTCCCGAGAGTATTTCTCCAATCTACGGTGGCAGTTCAATATCTGCTATTTATAACGGAAATAGAGAAAATAAAAACGTTTCGCTTATGTTTAACGTTTACGAAAATACCGAAATTGTAAACTCAATAATCGATACGCTAGAACTCTATAAAGTTAAAGCCACGTTTTTTGTTGGTGGGTGCTGGGCAGATGATAACGGAAAAACGCTTGAAAGAATTGTAAAATCGGGAAATGAAATTGCTAATCACGGTTATTTTCACAAAGACCACGCCAAACTTTCATATGAGAAAAACAAAGAAGAAATTTACTTGACGGAAAAAATTGTTCAAGCGTTATGTGGGGTTAAAACCAATCTTTTTGCTCCGCCGTCTGGTAGTTTTTCAAATACTACGCTAGAAGCGTCGTTTGATTTGGGATACAAAACTATTATGTGGTCTAAAGATACTATAGATTGGAGAGATAAGAGTAAGGATTTAGTTTATAAAAGGGCAACTAATAACGTTCAAAATGGAGATTTGATTTTAATGCACCCAAAAGAACACACTTTACTTGCGCTTTCTTCAATTTTAGAGTATTATATAAATAACGGATTTAACGTAGTGACTGTGAGTGAAAATATTTGCTAATAGATTTTATATTTTTACTCATAATAACGTAGGAGAAGATAAATGAATTTCTATAAGGAATATGATAACGGATTAAGACTTATTATAAACAAAATGGATAGTGTTTACTCGGTTAGTTGTGGCGTTATGGTTAAAACGGGTAGTGCTTTTGAAAATGTAGATAGCAACGGCATATCTCACTTTGTAGAGCATTGTATGTTTAAGGGGACGGATAAGAGAACAGCCTTTGAGATTTCCGATTCAATTGATAGAATAGGCGCGCAAATTAACGCCTATACGTCAAAAGAGGCGACTTGTTATTACACCAAGTCAACTTCGGAACATTTTTACGATTCTCTTGAAATTTTATCGGATATTTTCTTTAATTCAAAGTTTGAGCAAACCGAACTTGATAAAGAAAAGGGCGTTGTTATTGAAGAGATAAATATGTGTGAAGATACTCCTGAGGATATATGCTTAGATTTGCTTGCCGAAAGTTATTATGGTAAAAATGGATTAGGACAAACTATTCTAGGGCCGATTGAAAATATTCAAAAATTCACTAGAGATGATTTGATAAAATATATTGGCGACTACTACACGCCAAACAACGTTGTAATTGCTATTGCTGGAAACGTTGACGAAATTAAAGCTGAGGAATTTGTTAAAAATCTTTTTGCTGATAAATTTACTTCTAAAAGTAAGATTACTAGTTATAATTCAAGCCAAAATGGGTGCAAAAACTTATTTAAGAAAAAAGATATAGAGCAGTCGCATATTGGAATTTGCATGCCTTCGCTTTCCATTAAAGATGATAGGTGTGACGCGCTAAGTATTGCCAACATCATTTTTGGTGGTGGTATGAGTAGTAGATTGTTTCAAAAGATTAGAGAAGAATTGGGGCTTTGTTATACAATATATTCTTATCAATCGTCTTATCAAGATAGTGGTGTTTTAGAAATTTATAGTGGTGTTAATAATCAATCGAGAGATTTAGCGTTTAGCGAAATATTAAAAGAAATTGAGAAATTTAATCGTGACGGAGTGACTAAAAACGAATTCATAAGGGGTAAAGAGCAAATTAAAAGTTCCTTTATAA
>JAZOOV010000095.1:0-10346 GCA_045655215.1 Christensenellaceae bacterium
TTTAGCAAAAAAATATCTTTTACTAGATAATCTAATCGGCGCAGATATAGACTCTCTACTTTCTATTGAAGACGTTGGCGAAATAGTTGCAAAGAGCATAGTCGATTATTTTGCAAACGAAAAAAATATTTTAGAGATAGAAAAACTAAGAAAATTGGGAGTTGAGATAGAGGAAGTTAAAAACAACGTCTCGCAAGGCGTGTTTAGTGGCGAAAGGGTAGTTTTAACAGGCTCACTAGAGAGTTTTACTAGAGATCAAGCGGGAAAGATTATAGAAGAACTAGGCGGAGAAATAGTATCTAGCGTATCTAAAAACACCACGCTCGTCTTAGCAGGTGAAAAAGCGGGAAGTAAACTAGATAAGGCGATTAAACTAGGGATAAAAATAATCGACGAACAAACATTTAAATCTTTAATAAAAACTTGATAAAAAAGAAAGTTTATGATAAAATAAATAAAATAAGTATAATATAAGGCAAATTTTGATTATGAAGAGTATGACGGGATACGGCAAAGCCGAATACGCAAAAGAGGGAATAACCTTAAACGTAGAAATAAAAACGGTAAATAATAGAAACTTAGATTTTAACGCAAAGATGCCGAGAGCGTTTATTTGCTTAGAAGACCAACTTAGAAAGACCGTAGCAGAATACGTGTTGCGTGGCAGAGTAGACTTATTTATCAATTTTTCGGATAGAAGAGAGAGCAAAAATCCCGTACAAGTTGACCTTAATAAAGCGAGAGAATATTACGAGGCGTTAAAGACCATATCGAGTGAATTTAATTTGCCGTTTGATGCGAGCGCAAGTTTTATCCTTAAGTCGCCGGACGTGTTGGTAGAAGATATTGGCACGGATATTGAGGACGTAAAAGAAGCCGTTATAGAAACGGTTAAAAAAGCGTGCGAAAATCTAAACGCAATGCGCGAAATAGAAGGCAAAAAACTCATAGAAGATATGCTTTCTCGTATGGACACCATAGAGTCATTAAGAGAAAAGATTAAAGAGCGTTCGCCATTAGTTGCGTTAGAGCATAAAAAGAAACTAAAAGAACGCATTGAAGAAGCGCTTGGCGACGTTAAGATGGACGAAGTGAGATTATTAAACGAGATAGCCTTCTACACGGATAAAGTAAATATTGACGAAGAACTAACAAGACTTGGCTCACATATATCTCAATTTAGGGCGATAATAAAAACTGCAGGAGCAGGCAAGAAGTTAGACTTTTTGATGCAAGAATTCAATCGTGAAGCAAACACCATTTGTTCAAAATCAAACGATATAGAAGTGACAAACTACGCACTATCTCTTAAAAACGAGATAGAAAAAGTAAGAGAGCAAGTTCAAAATCTGGAGTAGTATGAGAAATTTACTTGTAGTATTATCAGGCCCGTCGGGAGTAGGCAAGGGCACTATAGCAAAAAAACTCGTAGAAAGAGAAAGTGGGTTTGCGCTCAGTATTTCTTGTACGACGAGAAAGGCAAGACGAGGCGAAGTAGACGGCAGAGAATATTTTTTCATAAGCAAGGAAAG
Organism: Christensenellaceae bacterium; assembly: GCA_045655215.1. Taxonomy (GTDB): domain Bacteria; phylum Bacillota; class Clostridia; order Christensenellales; family Borkfalkiaceae; genus UBA1259. Next base: position 1,533 of record JAZOOV010000095.1, read on the forward strand.
TTTTCTAGATAAAATGGCAAATAACGGCTTTTTAGAATATTCCGAGCATTTTGAAAATTATTACGGAACGCCAAGACAATTCGTAATGGATAAACTCGGCGAAAAAGACGTTATTCTTGAAATCGACGTAAACGGTGGATTAAACGTAAGAAAGAACTTCCCCCAAGCCGTGCTAATAATGATAGCGCCCCCATCGAGAGAAGAAGTAAAGAAGAGATTACTAAAGAGAAACACCGAAAGCCTAGAGAAGATAGAACTAAGGCTAAAGAGAATGGACTTTGAGTTAGAAAAGCAAAGTGAATACGATTATACGGTAGTAAACGACGACTTAAATCAAACGGTCGATAAAATTATAGAAATCATAAAAAAAGAAAAAAATAGATAGCAAAAAAAGGAGAATAGATATGATACATAAACCACCTATTGATGAATTAGCAGAAAAAGTTGGTTCAAAGTACGCATTGTGCGTAGTGACCAGTAAGCGCGCAAGACAGTTAATGGAACAAGCGGCAAACCAAGGTTTAACCACTCTTCCAAACAACGAAAAGCCGTTATCAACTGCAGCGCAAGAGATTTACGGGGGCAAACTTATTGCCACAAACGACTAGTAAAAAAATGCGTTGGGCTCGTGCTTAAACGCATTTTTATTTAAGAAGAATTATGTTTTGTCAAGTAATAGTAGACATATCTCACACCGAAGTAGACAAGGTGTTTGAATATAGAATTCCAATAGACTTTCAAGCAAGGCTTGGGAGTCGAGTTTTAGTGCCTTTTGGAAAAAAACTAATAGAGGGAATTATAACTAAAATTACTAATACTTGCGAATATAGTGAAGACAAGATTAAAGATATAGCAAAGGTTTTAGAAGACACCCCCGTTTTAACTGAAGAAACTTTGGAACTTGCCGATTTTATTTGCAAAACGTGTTTTGTCACCAAAGCGCTTGCGTTAAGATTGTTTTTGCCTAGTGAAATGAGAAAGGGCAAGGTAAAAGAGCAATTTACCACCTACTATAAGTTATTTGACGGATTAGACGTAGAAAAGGCGATAGAGAGTTTAAATAAAAACGCAGTAAAGCAAAGAGAGTTAATTTTATATCTAGAAAAGGAAGGGGAGCAAACTAGCGTAATTCTAAACGAGAAGTTTGGAAACGGCGCAGTAAACGGCGCGCTTAAAAAAGGGCTTATAAAAATAGAAAAGGTAAAAAAACTTAGAGCGCCGTATCAAGAACTAAAGAGAAAAGACAAGGTAATAAACTTAACCGAAAACCAAAAAAACGCAATAGAAAGCGTAATGCAAACGGAAAAAATAGCAACGCTAATATTCGGCGTGACGGGGTCTGGAAAGACGGAAATATACCTTGATTTAATAGATAAAACCATAAAGCAAGGCAAAACGGCAATAATGCTCGTGCCGGAAATTTCACTCACCCCGCAAATGCTTTCACAACTAAGAAAGAGATTTGGAGAGACGGCGGCAATACTGCATAGTGGTCTATCTGCAGGCGAAAGGTTTGACGAGTGGTGGAGAATAAGAAGTGGCGAAGCCAAAATCGTAATTGGTGCAAGGAGCGCTATATTTGCGCCGGTAGAAAACCTAGGTCTAATAGTTATCGACGAAGAGCACGACGGAAGTTATCAAAGTGAATCCTCGCCAAGATATTCAACCATAGAAGTAGCCACGTTTAGAGCCAATAAAAACGGCGCAAAACTAGTTTTAGGAAGCGCAACGCCAGGAGTAGATAGTTATCTAAAGGCAAAAAACGGCGAGTATAACTTGGTCACCTTAAAGGATAGAATAAACAAAAAACCCCTACCAGACATTGAAACGGTCGATATGAAAAAGGAAGTTAGGGCAGGCAACGTTTCACCCTTTTCAAGAGCGTTAAAATACGAACTAACCGAGTGCTTAAAAAAAGGCAACCAAGCCATAATCTTCTTAAATCAAAGGGGATACTCAAGGTCAGTTATATGTACCGAGTGCGGACACGTGCAAAAATGTTCTTCTTGCGACGTTTCGCTCACTTACCATAAGGAAGATAATTCACTTTTATGCCATTATTGTGGAGCAAAGTATAAAATGATTGATGCTTGTACCGAGTGTGGTAGCACAAGGCTAAGATATGGTGGAACAGGCACAGAGAGAGTGGTGAGTGAATTAAGTCAACTATTTCCAAATGCAAGAATTTTGAGAATGGATAGAGATACCACTCAAACAAAAGAAGGGCACTTTAAGATACTCAATGAATTTAGTGAACGAAAAGCCGATATATTGGTCGGCACGCAAATGGTAGCAAAAGGGCACGACTTTCCGTCAGTCACGGTCGTTGGTATTTTAGATGCAGATATGAGTTTGCATTTTTCTGATTATAGAAGTGGGGAGCGAACTTTTCAACTCTTAACTCAAGTTGCAGGAAGAAGTGGAAGAGACGAGCAAGCGGGCAAAGTTATACTTCAAACATATTCGCCCGATCACCCCGTCTTAGTTAGAGCGATAAATTACGATTACGAAGGATTTTTCGAACACGAAATTTCCATTAGAAAAGCGACGGCATTTCCACCTTTTTCCAACATTTTAAGAGTTTTAATTTCGGCGAGCGAAGAGCAAACGTTGGTAGACGGAACTAAAAAAGTTTACCAAGAAATTAAAGAAATATATGAGGAAAATAGAGATAAATTTTTCTTTTTTGGGTGTATGAAAGCGCCCATAAAGAAACTTCAAGGCAAATTCCGTTATCAAATTTTAATGAGAGTGGAAACGGGAAATAGCCACCTAATTGATAAAATTTACCTTGAGGCAGAAAAGTATAATAGTAGAAATTTATCCGTGTTCGTTGAGAAAAATCCAAACAATTTAAGTTAAAAAACAGGAGAAAAAATGGCAATACGCAATATAGTTCAAAACGGCGATCCCGTATTGAGAAAAAAATGTTTTGAAGTAGAGAATTTTGACGAAAAGTTAGGCGCTCTACTAGACGATATGAAAGACACCCTTATAAAATCGGAAGGGGTGGGCTTAGCAGCGCCACAAATTGGCGTTTTAAGAAGAATTTTTATCGTTAAATACGAAGATTTTTACTTTGAGTGCATAAACCCAAAAATTACCGAAATGAAAGGAAAATGCGTAGAGCAAGAAGGTTGTTTGTCGGTAAGGGGAATGTACGGCGAAGTAGAAAGACCGACAAAAATCACCGTGGAATTTTATGATAGAAACGGCAAGTATAATAAACTAAAAGTCAGTGGCTTTTTAGCGAGAATATTCTGCCACGAAAACGACCATTTAGACGGAATTTTATATATAGACAAAGCAAAGAACGTAGGTAGGGCGTAAAAAAATGAGAATAGTGTATTTAGGAACGCCAGAGTTTGCCGTAGCACCACTAGAAAAACTTCTAAAAATGGATAAAATTGAAGTTGTGGCTGTTGTGACGAACAAGGATAAAAAGGTGGGAAGAAAGCAAATTTTAACTCCGCCCCCGGTAAAAATAAAGGCAATGGAGAAAGGTCTACCCGTACTTCAATACGATAAAATTAGATTGGAAGGGGTAGAAGATCTAAAAACCTTAAAACCCGACCTAATGATAACGTGTGCTTTTGGCCAAATACTTAGCCAAGAGATAATAGATATAGGAAAATTTGGCGTATTTAATATACACGCGTCGCTACTTCCAAAATATAGGGGTGCGTCGCCAATAAACGAGGCTATTTTGCGTGGCGAAAAAGAGACGGGTGTCACCATTATGAGAACTGATATCGGCATAGATACGGGCGATATTATTTTTAGCGTAAAAACTGATATAGGTAAAGATGAAACTGCTGGAGAGTTAGCCGAGAGATTATCTATAATAGGTGCAAACGCAATAGAGAAAGTAGTATTAGATTTAATAGACGGCAAAGTGGAATACGTTAAACAACCTGAAAACGACTTTCCGTATACTAGAATAATAAAAAAGGAAGACTCAAAAATCGACTTTAACGAAAAAGCCGAAAAGGTAGTAAATAAGATAAGAGCGTATAATCCTGCCCCCGTGGCATACGCAACCTTAAACGGAGAGCCTTTTAAGATTTATAAGGCACAAGTTAACGAAAAAACGGGTGAAGTAGGCAAAATATTAGAAAGCGAAAAAAGACTCGTTATAGGTTGCGTGGATAAGAGCGTAGAACTATTAGTTGTTCAAAAATGTGGTGGAAAGCCAATGAATGCAGTAGACTTTTTAAGGGGCAACCGACTAGAAGTGGGAAAGGAATTTAAATGATAAATTACGTTTACGATTGCTACAATATTCTAAACAAGGTGTATAGCGAAAAAACCTACCTAAAGCAAGCCATATCCAGCACGATAATAGAAGAGAAAAATCGTGCTTTAACCATAAAAACTTGCTACGGAGTTTTAGATAGAGATATAGAACTTAGTTATTATATAAAGAGGTTGACGGAAAAAAGTCCAAAACTTGCTATAAGAACTATACTTAAAATCTCAATGTACGCGATAAAATACCTTAATAAAAAGGAATACGCCGTCACCGAAAACGCCGTAGCCCTCACAAAAAAACTAGGCAAGACGGGAGCGAGTGGCTTTGTAAACGCCTTTTTAAGAAGATTTATAAGGGAAAAAATTGACTTTCCAGAAAAGCAAGAAGAAAATTTATCTATAAAATATTCATATCCAGAATTTGCCGTGAAAAAACTTATAAAAACATACGGCAAAGAGAGAACGGAAAGTATAATTTCATTGGCAAACCCCTACCAAACGCTTGTTTTTTATGGGGTGGACGGGGAAGAATACTTAACTAATCTAGGTGTAAAACACCAAAAAACCCCTTTTGATAACGTGTTTAGCGTAGAGAATTTTACTAGAAATATAGACTTTGATAAGGGAATATACACCTATCAAGCGCTAGGCTCGGTGGCTATATGCGACGGAGTGGAAAAAGGAAATAAGTTATTAGATTGTTGCTCAGCCCCTGGTGGAAAAAGCGTTAGATTATCTAGTAAATTTGATAGCGTAATTTCGTGGGACGTTCACGAGCATAGAGTAGCACTTATTACGGCGTACAAAGAGCGTATGGGCGTAAAAAATATAAGTGAAGAGCAAAAAGACGCTAAGATTTTTGATGAGAATTTAGTTGGTCAGTTCGACGCAGTTTTAGTCGATGCGCCGTGTTCTGGACTAGGCGTAGTTAACGATAATCCCGATATAAAGTTAAATAGAGAAGAAAATGCTATTAAAGAGTTAGTTTTAGAGCAAGAAAAAATTCTAAACACCGTAAAAAACTACGTCAAAAAAGGTGGATATTTATACTATTCCACTTGTTCGGTGCTAGAAGAAGAAAACTATCTTCAAATGGAAAAATTCGTTAAAGAAAATCCCGAATTTACCCCTTGCAAGATAGAGAGTAAATTAGACGGCGAAATTAAAAGGATAGGAATTCAGTATTTGCCCGACGTTTCTAAGGGGCTAGGGTTTTACTTTGCAAAATTGAAAAGAGATTAAAAAATGAAAGAGAGTTTATTGTCTTTTAGTTTAGAAAAGATAAAAAACTTAATAGTAGAAGAACTTAACGAAAAGCCCTTTAGAGCAGGGCAAATTTTCACGCGCCTACATTTAGGTGAAGATTTTTTAGAGATGACGGCTTTATCTAACTCTTTAAGGGAAAAATTAACCGAGAGATATTCGGCAGTTCCCGTAAAAATTATAAAGAGCCTAAAGTCTATTGACGGCACGGAAAAGTTTTTATTTTTGCTTGAAGACGGCAACGTCGTTGAAGGCGTTTTAATGCAATATAAACACGGCTCGTCACTATGTATATCCACACAAGTAGGGTGCAGAATGGGTTGCGCCTTTTGTGCGTCGGGGCTAAACGGCTTAGTTAGAAATCTTTCGGCAGGCGAAATTTTAGGTGAAGTAATTTGCGTAAATAAATATCTCGGTGGGGGCTTGGGTGAAAAGAGAAAGGTTATAAACCTAGTGCTTATGGGAAGTGGCGAGCCACTCGATAACTACGATAACGTTATGGAGTTTTTAAGGCTAGTTTCATTTAAGGACGGAATAAATATAAGCCCTAGAAACATAAGTTTATCAACTTCTGGCTTAGTTTCTCAAATGAAGAGACTAGCAGAAGAAAACCTAAGCGTAAACCTAACTGTTTCACTTCACTCTCCCTTTGACGAAGAGAGAAAAAAGATAATGCCCGTTGCCAAAAAGTATTCAATAAAAGAGATTTTAGACGCTTGCAAATATTATTTTGAAAAGACGGGAAGAAGATATATATTTGAATACGTTCTAATAAAGGGTGAAAACGACAAAAGAGAACACGCAGAAGAACTTATAAAACTCTTAAGGGGAAGACCTTGCCACGTAAACCTAATAAGGCTAAACGAAGTAAAGGAAAAGGATTTAAAGGGTGGAACGGAAAAGGAAGCCTACCAATTCTTAGGGCTACTAGAAAGGGGTGGACTATCTGCCACCGTTAGACGTAAAATGGGCGAAGACATAGAAGGCGCTTGTGGACAACTTCGTCAAAAGTATATTGAGCAAACAAAGGAAGACTAGAAAAAATGGATATAAAAATTCTTGCAGATATATCGAGTTTTATAGCGATGGCATTAATAGCCACTAGTTATTTTGTAAAGAATAAGAGGAACTACTTGTTTTTTCAATTAGTGGGCATAGTGTTTTTAATACTTTCCTTTTTCTTTTCGGTAATGTTCGTCGCAATGATAGGGCTATCAATCGGGCTAGTAAGAACGATAACCTTTTTCATATACGAAAAGAAGGGAAAAAAAGCCCCACTCTTGTGGTCGTTTGTATTTTCGGCACTAACGATAGGTGGTTATTTTATAGCGCAAGCCATAAAAGATACGGCAACGCCTTATGACGTAATGAATATTATAGCCCTTTGTATGTACGCGTTTATATTTAGAATAAGGGATATAAGAATAGTAAAGTTTACTATGCTAGTTCCAACCGTGCTATCGATATTATATAATTTATTAGCACACGCACCCATATTTAACGCGTTATCATACACAATCGAACTAATTGCAAATATTGTTTCAATAATAACCTACTATACTATTATGAGTAGGAAAAATATAGCAAAAAACACCAAAAATAAGGAAGATTAATTCTTGATAGGAAGACTAATTAAGGTTTGTTCTAACGGATATACGGTAAGATGTGAAGAAAAGGATTATCCGTGCAAGGCAAAGGGAAAACTAAAAATAAGTGGCGAAGGGTTATTTGTTGGCGATTACGTAGAAGTAAAAGACGGCATAATTACTAAAATATTGCCTAGAAAAAATAAACTTATTCGTCCAAGAGTATCTAACGTAGATGCAATAGTCGTAGTTATAGCAGTAGAGCCAAAACCCGACTATTATTTGGTGGATAAAGTAGTTTTATCCGGCATAAAAAACGATATAGAAACCATTATTTTAGTCAACAAAATGGATAAAGACGCTAGTCTTTTTGAAAGTGTAAAAAGAGAGTACGAGGGTGTAGCAAAAGTATATAGCGTAAGTGCAAAAGACAAGGTAAACGTAGAAGAAATAAAGAAATTTTTGCAAAATAAAACGGTAGTTTTAGCAGGGCAAAGTGCCGTTGGGAAAACTACCTTAGTTAACGCTATCTTTTCACTAGATTTAAGGGTAGGCGAACTTAGTGAAAAGATTCAAAGGGGCAAGCACACCACCACTTATTCACAAATATTTATAAAGGACAACATAAGTGTAATCGACTCGCCGGGGTTTGCTCAAATAGAAGCGTTTGTGGACTTAGAGGAACTTCCAAATTTATACCAAGAATACCTAGACTACGCGAAGGGTTGTAGGTTTAGAGGTTGCACGCACACGGGCGAGCCTGACTGTAAGGTGAAAAAGGCAGTAGAAGAAGGTAAACTTTCAAAAGAAAGATACGATAGATACGTAGAAATATATAACCAAATAAAATGTAGGAGAAAAGACTATGAATAAAATTAAGATTGCACCATCAATGTTATCGGCAGACTTTTCAAAATTCGGCGAAGAAGTAAAACTTATCACCGAAAATGGAGCAGACCTTTTGCACTTAGACGTAATGGACGGAGTATTTGTAAAAAACATCTCTTTCGGCCCTAAGTTTATAAAGGAAGCAAGACCATACTCTACGGCTGTGTTCGATACGCACCTAATGATAGTAGAGCCTTGGAAGTATATCGAAAGATTTGCAGACGCAGGCTCAGATATAATAACCGTTCACTACGAGGCTTGTAAGGATAGATTAGTAGACACCTTAAAGGCTATAAAATCACTCGGCAAAAAGTGTGGCGCAGTTATCAACCCAGATACGCCTGCATCTGCTATTAAAGATGCAGTAGAAGAGTGCGATATGATACTATTAATGAGTGTTTTCCCAGGCTTTGGAGGACAAAAGTTTATTGCAGACGTTTTGCCTAAAGTGGAAGAAGTTAGAAACATGATAAACGCTTGTGGCAAGGAAATCGACCTAGAAATTGACGGCGGAATAAATTTAGAAAACGCACCGCTTGTTAAAAAGGCAGGTGCAAACGTATTGGTTGCAGGAAGCACGGTGTTTAACGAAAAAGATAGAAAGGCAATAATTGAAAAATTAAGAAACGAGTAGAGATTTTGCACCTTAATATTTTTTTGATAATATATTGTATAGAGGTGTAAAAATGAAAATATGTTGTTTTAAGCCACCAACGATAATAAGAAAAATTCTCAAATTATTATTTTTGAGAGAAGAGAGATAAAAAAATAAGCCCGAGTAATTCGGGCTTAAAAATTTTTAAATTTACTAAATCATTTCAACAAT
>JAZOOV010000096.1:0-2244 GCA_045655215.1 Christensenellaceae bacterium
GAATATGATAGAGCATATTGCTTTCTCTAAACAATTCAACTAAGGTTAATGCCATCTTAGATGGGGAACTAGAGATAAAAGAGTCTATAATATTTAGTCTAGCAAACAATTCCCAAACGCATAATAGCCCAACGAGAAGCAGTATTCTAAACGTCCAAACGATGCGAGTTTCTCTCTTAATTTTTTTTAGGAACAGGGTATGGTTAATGGAAAAATTTTTCATCTTTAGTTTAACTCCTTCCATAGTTTTTCAAACAAAACTCCAAACTCTTTGCTCTCTCTTTTTCTTAAAGGGGAGTCGGCTTTTATGTTTGGAACGTGTATTGATTTTATCTCGGCAGGTCTAGCGGTTAGCACTATGATTATGTCTGACATACTGATTGCTTCCGAGATATCGTGAGTGACTAAAACGGTAGTTTTTCTCTCGCTTTTTATAATGTTATAAACGTCGTCGCAAACGGATATTCTAGTTTGATAATCAAGCGCCGAGAAAGGCTCGTCAAGAAGTAGTAATCTTGGTTTTGATACGAGTGTTCTAATTAGAGCCGCGCGTTGTCGCATACCACCGGATAGTTGATCGGGATATTTTTTTATAAAGGGAAGTAAGTTGTATTTTTCTAGTAGTTTTAGCGCGTATTCTCTATTTTCGGGTGTGTTATTTTTTTTAATTTCTAGTGGTAGGTAGACGTTTTTTTCGATAGTTCGCCAAGGGAATAATTGGTCTTTTTGAAGCATATAACCAACGCTTGACGACGGCTCTACTTGTTTTCCGTCAATTAAAATTTCTCCACTAGTTGGCTTTAACAACCCTGCAATAAGAGATAACACCGTAGTTTTTCCACAGCCCGATGGGCCTATTATAGAAACGAATTCGCCTTCTTCACAAGAAAAACTTAAGTCTTTTACTGCCTCTATTTCGTCGTTTATCGTTTGATAAGTTAAACGAACGTTTTTCAATTCCAAGAGTTTCTTCATAATTTTATCCACCGTGAGTTAATTTATTTTATCCAAATATTTCCTTTGCGTATTTGTTTTCTACAAGGCGATTAAACTCAATTCTTTCAGTTAATTCGCCTGCATTTTCCATAATATCTTGAAGTCTAGTAAAACTACTTTCCGTTGCTTGAAGATTTGTTGACCAAGCGTCAATCTCTTTATAACTCTTTATTGAGGTTTCAATAGACGAAATACTAGTTGATGGGAATTGTTTTACTATGCTTTCAGCAACTACATAGTCGGTGTGTGTGTTCATAAATTCAAATGCCTTTTTAATTGCTCGTAAGAACCCTTTTACTAAATCGGTATTTTTATTTAGAAAACTTTCTAATGCTATAAACGACGTGTAGGGAATATCTCCACCAGCCTCGCCAACGCTTGCAACGACGTGCCATTTTCCTTCCTTTTCATATTCCGAAGCCGTCGGCTCGAAAACCGTGCAATAATCGGCAGTTCCCGATAAAAATGCACTTGTCATAAGGTTAAATTGAACGTCAAAGTTTAAGTTTACGTCCGTCTTATCAAACATATTTTTTTGATTTAAGATGTACTCGAAAGTCATTGCGGGAACACCGCCTTTTCTTCCTGCTAATATTTCTTTTCCTTTAAGGTTTTCCCAAGAGAAATCGGGCTCTGCGACTCTAGAAACTAGGAAAGAGCCGTCTTTTTTAGTTAGTTGACCAAATACTTTTGGTAAGTCTTTTTTATCTTGGTTAGCGATATAAATAACCGTTTCCGGCCCCATTAGTCCTATATCTGCGTCACCCGATAAAACGGCAGTCATTGAGTTGTTTGCTCCACCACCGTTAGTTAGTTGGATTTTAATGCCCTCTTCTTCAAAGTATCCGTTTTCAATTGCCACGTAAAGAGGCGCGTAAAAAACCGAGTGAGTCACTTCGTTTAAGTTTATTGTTTTTAGTTTTGAATCTTTGCATCCTGAAAAGGGAACAAGAAGCAAAACGCATGATAAAAGTACTGCTATTAATTTTTTCATAATTTACTCCATAATTTTTTTATAGTTTATCGTATGATTTAGGAATTATATTTGACAATATAAAAAATTTCATATATAATGATTTGAGATATAAAATGGGTAAATTATACAAGGAGAAATGCCAAATGGACGAAATGGCAAAAGTTTATAATCCTTCCGAATTTGAAAAAGAGATTTATGAAAATTGGGAAAAAGAAGGATATTTTAGGGCAGAAGTAGACAAGGATAAACTTCCTTTTACGATTGTTATACCT
>JAZOOV010000097.1:0-4841 GCA_045655215.1 Christensenellaceae bacterium
GCAAAAATTTCACTCGTAAAGCCGTATAGTAAGAAGTCAACTGCTAAATCCTTTACGTCGCCGGTTTTGTTTAATTTTTCTACAGGAGCAAGAGTTTCGCCACCCATAAAGTCTTTCATTATTTGATATAACTTGTCGTCTGGAAGTTTATGAATTGATGCAAGACCTCTTGCTAAAACTTCGCTGTGGCTTCTGTGCGAACCGAAAGTCATATCGTCTAAATCAAGGATATACGCTTGACCTACTGCAGCAGCTTCTTGACCAATTGAAAGGTGTGCAGGACCTGGATAGTTGGTCTTAAAGCCTTGGTATTCTTGCTTAACCTTGATATCCATAATCATGCTTTCGAATTCTCTTAAAACTGCGATATCGTTGAAAATTCTTACGAAATCGTCATTAGTGAAATTCTTTGCTTTCTTTTCATCTAAAATAGTTTTGTTATATTGGTTTACGGGAATATCTTCAAACTGAATATAACCCGGTGCCCTTAATTCTTTTGGGTCTACAAATAACTGTTTTGACATATTATTCTATCTCCTTAAATTTTTTATCTAAATTATATTTGGAAAATCGCTTCTCTAACGATTTCGCATACGGTTGGGTGTGGGAATACGAGTTTTTTGATGTTTTCGATATCCACTTCTAAGTCTATCATAGCAGATACGGTCACGATAAATTCGCCTGCGTACGAGCCGATAATATGTGCGCCGATTAAGGTGTTGGTCTTATTATTGATGATAAGTTTGCAAATTCCGTCAAGCGCGGTGTTTTCTGCAACGTATCTACCTGAATAAGTCATTGGAATTGAAACTACCTTTACGTCGTAGCCCTTTGCCTTAGCACTTTCTTCCGTTTCACCTACCGTTCCAATTTCAGGATTGGTGTAGATTACCGATGGGATTACGTTATATCTCATAACGTCCTTTTTACCCGTCATATTGTTGATTGCAACTTCTGCTTCTCTATACGCCGTGTGTGCAAGCATAATCTTTCCGTTTACGTCGCCTGCTGCGTATACGTTTGCAACGTTGGTTCTCATCTTATCGTCGGTGACGATTGCACCTCTTTCCATATTAACGCCGATATTCTCTAAACCGATATTTGCAGTCACTGCTCTTCTGCCGATTGAAAGTAAAATCTTATCTGCGTTTACTTTTTCTGCCTTGCCGTTTCTCTCGAATACTACGCCGTCTTTAGCAATTTCGGTCACCTTGCAACCTAGGTTGAAGATAATTCCTTTCTTTTCTAAAGATTTTTGTAAAATTGAAGATACTTCCTTTTCGGTTGGGCCTGCAATTTTATCTAGCATTTCTACTACGATAACTTTGCTACCTACTGAAGAGAAATAACTTGCCATTTCTAAGCCGATTACTCCACCGCCGATTACTACTAACGTTTCAGGAATCTTATCTAAATCAAGAATTTCTCTATTGGTTAAAACTAAACCTGATGCGATTCCCTCCTTTAGTCCCGTGATTGGTGGAACTACAGGCATTGAACCGGTTGCAATAAGCAATCTCTTTGCTAAATATTTTTCTTCACCTGCTTTTACTACGTAGCCGTCGGCATCTTTGCCTTCGATAAACGCTTCAGCAGATTTCATAGTCACTTTGTTTTTCTTAAGTTGCGCCTTGATTCCAGAAACGAGCATTTTTACAACGCCGTTCTTTCTTTCTACAACTTTCTTTTGGTCAACGGTAGCCTTACCTTCTACGTTTACGCCGTAATTTGCAGCATGGTTAGCATAGTCTACCACCTTTGCCGAGTTTAAGAAGGTTTTACTTGGAACGCAACCTTCGTTTAAGCATACGCCACCGAATTCTCTCTTTTCGATAACGAGCGTTTTTAAACCTGCGTGGCCGGCTCTTTCTGCTGCAAGATATCCTGCAGGGCCACCACCGATTACTACTAAATCAAAAGTTTCCATATTTCTTCTCCTTATTAAATGCACTTGCTATCAGCCAAAAGATTGAAACTGAAGTTTTCTAGATAATCTTTTAAGTCTTTTAAGAATCTAGATGCAGGAGCGCCGTCTAACGCTCTGTGGTCGTATGAAAGTGATAAACTCATTGCAGTATATGGAATAATTTCTCCGTTCTTGCCGAGTTTAACTCTAGTTTCTAAGGTGTTTACGCCTAAAATTCCCGTTTGTGGTGGGTTTACTACAGGGGTGAAACTTTCAATTCCCATAGTTCCTACGTTGCTTATGGTAAAGCTTCCACCCGTCAACAAGTCTGGAGAAAGTTTGCCGTTAATAGCGTCGCTAGAAAGTGCCTTTGATTTTGCGGCAATTTCAGATAGACTCATTAAGTCTGCGCCGAATAGGGTTGGAACTAAAAGTCCTTTTGGCGTATCGGTTGCAATACCGATATTTACGTGGTCAAAATATCTCATAGTGTCGCCGTTAATTAGGTGAGCGTTCAAATCCTTGTGATTTTTAATTACTCTTGAAACTGCAAACACGATAATATTGTTTATAGTGATTGGTGGAAGTTTTAAGGTTTCCGCATTGTCCTTTAGATATTTTCTAAATGCCATTACGTTGGTGCAGTCAAAAGACAAGGTGTGGGTTAATTGAGCCATAGTTGATAAACTCAATACCATATTCTTTGCGATAACCTTTCTTATGCTTGACATCTTTTCGTCCTTGAAAGACTTAACGTCAACGCTTGCAAGTTTATCTTGTTTAACTTCTTGAACGGGAGCGCTAGTTTCGATAACTGCCTTAGGATTAACAGACGCTTCTCTAACGTCCTTTTCAATAATTCTGCCCTTAGGACCGGTTGCAGTCACCGTCTTTAAGTCAACGCCTAGTTTGCTTGCTAAATTCTTTGCTCTTGGCGATACGAAAATCTTTCCGTCGGTGTTAACTGGAGCAGTAGCAACTGGGGTTTCTGCCTTTGCTTCAGCCTTTGGTGCTTCTACCTTAACTTCTTCTGCAACGGGTGCACTTGCGCCTTCTGGGGCAAAGAAAGAAACGTCGTCTCCCTTTTTACCTACTACGCAAACGTTGGTTAGTACGGGAACTTCATCGCCTTCTTCGCAGAATAGTGCTAAAACTTCGCCTTCAAATTCACTTTCTTGATCGAAAGCAGATTTATCAGTTTCGTATGAGAAAAGCACGTCGCCTTTCTTTACTTGATCTCCCAACTTTACCTTCCAAGCGGTGAGAATACAACTTTCAACGGTAATACCTTGTTTTGGCATCATTACGCCGAAAGAAGTTTCGGGTTTTGAGCCTTTTTCCTTTTTAGGTGCTGGTGCTTGAACGGGCTCTGCCTTAACTTCTTCTGCAACAGGAGCGCTTGCTCCTGCAGGTGCGAAAGAAGAAATGTCTTCACCCTTTGCTCCAACTACGCAAACGTTGGTAAGTACGGGAACTTCGTCACCTTCTTCACAGAATAGTGCTAAAACTTCGCCGTCAACTTCACTTTCGTAGTCGAAAGAAGACTTGTCCGTTTCGTATGAGAAAAGCACGTCGCCTTTCTTTACGTTGTCTCCTATTTTTACGTTCCATTTGGTGAGAATACAACTCTCAACCGTTATGCCTTGTTTTGGCATAAATACAGCATTTGCCATTTCTGTCTCCTTGATTTATTTCAAATTATATTTTTTTTGCGTTGTTAAGTAGATATTTTTCGGCTTCGTCTGACCAAATTCCGTTATTCTTGTCGCAGATGTCTGCTAAGTCCTTGAAGAACGGATCGGTTTCACCGAGTTTTCTAAAGTCTGCAATCGCAGTCATAGGCATTGAAACTTGAGTGTAAACTAATTTCTTTGCACCCTTGATGTTTGGTAAATTCAAAGTGGTTTCTACTACTGAGTCTAATCCACCTACGTGTGAAATCATAATTGCAGGGTTGATTTTGCCTTCACTTGCTAATTGAACTGCTTCTCTTAAGTCGCTCTTGTTTCCACCCGAAGTTCCGGTAATTCTGTGGAAAGCGTAGTGAACGTCGTAGAAGTTAAATTTAGCAGAGAAATCACTCTTAAGTGGACCTGCAAAGAAGTTTAAGCATCCGTATTCGCCGAGCAACGCGTCGCCTTGTTCAACGAGTGCAGAAACAGGTGCGTATACGAAAACGTCGTCATAGCCTTTGCCACCATTTAATTCTTTCATATATTCAACTGGGTTTTCAATAGCCGTGGTGTTAACGTAAACAAGTTTAACGCCGTTTTTAGCAGCCTCTTCAACGGTTAAAAGTGATGCTGCTCTATCTAATCTCGCTTGGTCGATATCGGTGACAACCATAAGTGATGGCTTTCTATCACAGTGAATACCGTAGTCGATTGCACCTAATCCCATTGGTCCTACGCCTGCAAGAATTGCCACTGCACCACCTTCTTTAATACCCATTTCGTGTGAGTGGGTTTCGTAAACTGAGTGATAGTTTTCGTGATAGCCTGCAATAATGCAAGACATTGGTTCAGCAAGCGACGCTTTGAAATAACTTTCGCCATAGTATGGAATTAAGCAATCCTTTTCCATTACTTCGTTTGGAATAATTACGTAAGTTGCGTCTCCACCAATGTATTTATAAGAATAACCTGGCGCTCCAAGACCGTTCATAACCGGCTTATAGTCGATTGCAGGTTGAATACCAAACTTCTCGCCCTCTTTGAATTTGCCTTGCCACTTTGCGCCTACCTTAACGATATCGCCACAAAATTCGTGACCGATGATAACAGGATTTTCAGCAACGTCGTTTGGAACTCTCTTGTGGTCTGCCCCTTGCTCTGCCGCCTTAAAACTCGACATACAAATACTATCAGATACTACTGTTGCAAGTATTTCGTCGTCTTTTATTTCGGGAAGTTCAAATTCCTCTAATCTTAAATCT
>JAZOOV010000098.1:0-10697 GCA_045655215.1 Christensenellaceae bacterium
GCAAAATCTACTAAATATTGATAAAGGTTAAAGGCTTCTAAAAGTATTCCCGCAAGTAAAAAGTAAACTAAAATTTTACCCGAAGTAATCTTAGTGTAATTTATTAATAGTTGTGCAATCGTGCATATTGCCCCACCAACTGCAAAAACTTTTAAATACGTAATAAATATTTCCATAATCCACCTAACTTTCTATACTAACTGCATGCGCGATTCCAGGTATACTTTCCCCCTGTTGAGTTGAAACCGAAGAAAGTAGCGCTCCCGTTGACATAAGCAATACTTTTTTTAATTTTTTATTTAGCAATCTTTCGTAAATATACGAGCAAAAAACTAGTGAACTACACCCAGCGCCACTACCACCTTGATATTCCGTTTCGGCGATATTAAACACTAGTTCGCCACAATCAACGTGTTGGTTTTCAATATCTAGCCCTTTTTCATATAAAAGGTCTTTTAATATTCTCGAGCCCAACGTCCCCAAATCACCCGTAATTATCAAATCATAATCACTTGGCTCAAAGCCCGTATCCTTAAAGTGATTATATAACGTATCACAAGCGGCAGGAGCCATCGCAGCACCCATATTATTAGCGTCAACCACACCATAATCTACGATTTTTCCAATAGTAGCAGAAGTAATTTTAGGCCCTTTCCCAACGTTAGAAACAACGCAAGCCCCTGCACCCGTCACCGTCCATTGTGCTTGTGGCGGACGAGTAGAGCCCAACTCTAAAGGATATCTATATTGTCTTTCAGCAGAAGAAAAATGACTACTAGTTCCACAAACCACACTCTTATAATATCCACCGTCAATTAGGGTTGATCCAATAGTCAACGCCTCGGTAAAAGTAGCACAAGCATTGTATAATCCTAGATACGAACAATCAAAATTTCTACTAGAAAAAGTTGCTGATATTATTTGGTTTAACAAATCCCCCGCCAAAATACAATCTATCTCTCTTTCTTTTTTATTAGAATTTTTAATGCAATTTTTTAGTGCAGTATAAAGCATTTTCGTTTCGGCTTTTTCAAAAGTATTTTCATTAAACATATCACTTTTTAATTTCGTTTCAATGAATTTTCCAATACATCCATTGCTCTCTTTAGGACCTGCAACTGAAGAAACGCCGATAATAATGGGTTTATTTTTAAAAAATATTGTACTCATTTATAGTATTTTGCGTATAAATACGTCGATTATACAAAAAAAGTCCTTATTTTTCACAAAAAACAAGGACTAAAATTATTTTAATATTAAATTATAAATTAACAAGTTCTGCAGCGCCAATAATTCCCGCGTCGTTTCCAAGTTCTGCAGTCACAATTTTTGGAATACGAAGTGAAAATGGGCTGTCTGTATAAAATGGTTTCAAATATTCTAAAACCTTATTAACTAAATAATCTTTTTGAGCACTAACCCCCCCGCCTATTATAAAGAGTTCCGGTCTAAAAATATTATCAAAACTCATAATTGCGTTTCCAAGATATCTACAAAAATTATTAACTACCAAATTTGCACTTTTATCACCTAGTTTAGAACACTCAAAAGCACATCTTCCATCAACTTTATTTATATCTCCACCAACGTAATCCCACATTTTTGAGCATTTATCGTTTTCCATAGCAATCTTGGTATCTCTCATCAATGCAGAAGCCGAAACGTATTGTTCAATACAACCTCTCTTTCCACAAGCACACTCTATTCCGTCTTGATTTAATATAACGTGTCCAAGTTCAGCCCCTAAAGAATTACCGCCTTCAAAAAGTTTTCCATCTGCAACTATTCCACCACCGACGCCCGTGCCAAGCGTTAGCATAATTGCACTATCAACATCTTTTACCGAGCCGTATTTTACTTCGGCTAGAGTAGCCACGTTTGCATCGTTTGAAATTTTTATCTTGGTATCGAAAAAGTTAGATAAATCTTTACAAATATACACTTTATCCCAACCCAAATTACAAGCCGAACGAATAACGCCTTTCTTAGACATAACAAGCCCCGGAGAGCCTATCCCAATACCCGAAATATCCGAAATTTTTAGCCCGTTTTCATTAAGCAAATCTCTAATTTGATTAACTAAGTTATCAAGCGATTCCTTATAAGTAGAAGCAGTTTTTACCACGTTTTTACTCACAATTTTGCCTTGGTCATTAACTAAGCCAACTTTAATACTCATGCCACCAATATCTACACCAATTCTAATCATATTTACTTCCTTTGTTCAATCATTGATTTAACTTTCATTAGTCTCGTTCTACTACTACGCTCGCTCTCTTCAAGTTTCATAGTAATATATTTAATAGTTTCTTCTAAATCAGGAATCATTACGTATTCAAGAGCATTAACACGTCTTTTACCCTTTTCAATCTCTTCAGCAAGCATAATCGTAGTCTTTTCCACTTCTGCAAGTTTAACAAGTTTGGCAACCACTTTAGTAGCGAGTTCAACTGAATAGTCAGCCTCACTTGTCACTGCAGACATTGCGTAAGGATAAACGTTTCCCGTATTATTTTCTTTCATTTCTAAATTAGGAACTAAAACACTCATAACGTTATTCGTGCCACACTCAATATCAATCGTCACCGAAGGCATAGAGAAAGCAAGTTCAATATCCGACTTTTTCATCAAACTTCTAGCAACGGAAAACTGAGATAAAGTTTTAGAAATATCTTTCTCTACTTCTTCTCTAAGTTTTTTATTTTGCTTAATAAGTATGGTAAAACGACGAATCATTTCGTCCGTTTTATCTTTAAGCAATTTATGACCACGCGTGGCAGTTTTCAATCTAGCCTTGAGTTTATTCAACTCCATACGTGTTGGATTAACGTTAATTCTAGCCAATTTTATTTCCTAATCTTCTAAATATTTTTCAATATATTTTTCTTTAATTCTCTTAAGTTCACTCTTTGGTAAAATCTTAAGAAGTTTCCATCCTAAATTAAGCGTATCTTCTATAGTCCTATTAGTTGTAAAGCCTTGTGAAACATACTCTTTTTCAAAACTTTCTGCAAACTTTGAATACAACTTATCAATATCGGCAAGTGCAGCGTCGCCTAAAATTGCGGCAAGTTCCTTTGCTTCTTTACCCCTAGCATACGCAGCAAAAAGTTGGTTCATAGTATCAGCGTGGTCTTCTCTAGTTTTGTTTTCACCAATACCTTTATCTTTAAGTCTTGAAAGTGATGGCAAAATGTCTATTGGTGGAGTGACGCCCTTTTTATAAAGTTCACGCGATAGAATAATTTGCCCTTCAGTAATATATCCCGTTAAGTCTGGAATTGGATGCGTTTTATCATCTTCAGGCATAGTTAGGATAGGAATTTGAGTAATAGAGCCACTCTTTCCCTTTATTCTACCTGCTCTTTCATACATAGTCGCAAGGTCGGTGTAAAGATATCCAGGATATCCACGACGACCAGGAACTTCTTTTCTTGCTGCCGAAACTTCTCTTAATGCCTCGCAATAGTTAGTAATATCGGTTATGATAACTAAAACGTGCATGCCTAGATCGTACGCCAAATATTCTGCTGCCGTTAAAGCCATACGTGGAGTAGAAATACGTTCAATTGCAGGGTCGTTTGCTAGGTTAGAAAACATAACCGTTCTATCTATTGCACCCGTCTTTTTGAAGTCTTGAACGAAGTATTCCATTTCTTCATACGTAATACCTACTGCTGCAAAAACAACTGCAAATTTTTCCGTACTATTTAAAACCTTTGCTTGTCTAGCAATTTGAGCGGCAAGCTCAGCGTGTGGTAAACCCGACATACTAAACACGGGCAATTTTTGACCACGAACAAGTGTATTTAAGCCGTCAATCGCAGAAATACCCGTTTGAATAAACTCGTTTGGATAGTCTCTTGCCGCAGGGTTAATAGGCTCGCCGTTAATATCTAAATATTTTTCAGCGATAATTGGTGCGCCACCATCTCTTGGATTACCCATACCATCAAATACACGCCCAAGCATATCTTCCGAAACGGCAAGTTGTTGACTATGTCCTAGAAATTTTGCTTTGCTAGTTGAAATTTGTAGTCCGTGAGCGCTTTCAAATAGTTGAATGAGCGCTTTATCACCCGAAACTTCCAAAACCTTTCCGTCACGAGTTTTGCCGTCTTTTTGAACGATTTCAACAAGTTCGTTATATTTTACCCCACTTACACCTTCGACGAGCATAATTGGGCCTACAACCTCTTTAATCGTTTTGTATTCTTTATACATTTTCGCCTCCGTTAATCATAGACTTAAGCGTATCGACAACTTCTTTATTGATATTATCGAGTTTTAGAATTTCCTCTTCAGGAACGTATTTTGCTCTACCAATTCTTTCTCTAACCGGTAGATTTATAACATCTTCAAAATCTACGTCTTTAGAAATAGCCTCGTTAGCAAGTCTATGGAAATCGTATATTAACTTCAACATTTTATATTGTTTTTCAAGCGACGTAAAAGTGTCGACTTCATGGAAAGCGTTTTGGTGCAAGTAGTCTTCACGAATAGATTTAGCCGTTTCCATAGTCATTCTATCCTTATATGATAGCGCATCTGCACCAACTAATCTAACGATTTCATCGAGTTCAGCTTCTTCTTGTAATATAGTCATAGCAAAAGCACGAAGTCTATCAAAATCCCCAGAAACGTTTTGATTATACCAATCGGACAATTTATTTGCGTAAAGCGAATAACTAATTAACCAATCGATTGCAGGGAAATGTCTTTTATATGCAAGTGATGCAGAAAGTCCCCAGAAAACTTTAACTATACGTAAGGTTGCTTGTGAAACGGGCTCAGACAAGTCGCCACCTTGTGGAGAAACTGCGCCGATAGCCGAAATTGAACCAATTCTATTATCAGAGCCTAAAACGTTAACCATGCCAGCCCTTTCGTAAAACTCTGCTAATCTAGAAGAAAGGTATGCAGGATAACCTTCTTCACCTGGCATTTCTTCTAAACGTCCACTCATTTCACGCAAAGCCTCTGCCCAACGTGAAGTAGAGTCTGCCATAATTGCAACGTTATAACCCATATCTCTAAAGTATTCTGCAATAGTAATACCAGTATATATTGACGCTTCTCTCGCTGCAACCGGCATATCCGAAGTATTGGCAATTAAAACCGTTCTCTTCATTAAAGGCTCGCCTGACCTTGGGTCTTTTAGTTCAGGGAATTCGTTTAAAACGTCCGTCATTTCGTTTCCACGTTCACCACAACCAACGTAAACTATAATATCTGCCTCCGCCCATTTAGCAAGTTGATGTTGAACTACCGTCTTTCCACTTCCAAATGGGCCGGGAACAGCGGCAACACCACCTTTAGCAATTGGGAAAAGCGTATCTATAACTCTTTGTCCCGTCACCATAGGCATATAAGGGTTTATCTTGCTCTTATAAGGTCTTCCACGACGAACAGGCCATTTTTGTAGCATTGAAACTTCCACGTCACCATTATCAGTTTTGATTACTGCAATTGTTTCTAAAACGTTAAATTCGCCAGATTTAACATCTACGATTTGCCCATTTATGCCATAGGGAACCATTATTTTATGGCAAACTATAGCAGTTTCTTGTACTTCACCAATAATATCACCCTCAACAACACATTCACCTATAGAGCGAATTGGCTTAAATTCCCACTTCTTTTCATGGTCTATATTGTTTACAGAAATACCACGTGAAATTCTATCTCCGTACTGCTCATAAACTTTATTAAGTGGTCTTTGAATACCATCGAAAATACCTTCAATAAGTCCAGGTCCAAGTTCAACGGAAAGTGGCGCTAGGGTTGATTCTACTTCTTCCCCTACTCCCAAACCACTTGTTTCTTCATATACTTGAATTGACGCTTTATCTCCACGCAATTCAATAATTTCACCGATAAGTTTTTTATCGCTTACCCTAACAACGTCGAACAACTTGCTGTCCGCCATGTTTTCAGCAACGATAAGTGGTCCTGAAACCTTTATAATTTTACCTTGCATATTTATCGACCTTCCTCGTCGTTATTTTCGTTCAAAAATATATTAACGCCAAGCGTTTTAATTACTGCTCTATCCAAAATTTGATTTGCATAATCACTTTTTCCTGTTTTTGACGGAACGGAAAGTATAATTGGATACGCCTTGTCTTTATACCTACTTATAACTTCGTCGTTTTGCAAAGCAATATCGTCGGTTATAAATATAATTTTATAGGTTTTTGCTAGTTTTTTTATCAATGAAGAAACGTCATCCCCCAAAGCGACTGGGTAAGCGTCAATCCCAACGGCAGTAAATACTAATACGCTGTCTCCATCACCGATAATTGCCATTTTATTAGCCATTATTCTTCCCTCAACCTATCTTTAATATCTTGCTTATCTTGTCCGTTAATCAAGCCAACTAATATAATTCTTACGTTAGTTATATCGTTTAATTTCATAAAAACATATTTCATAAATGGAATATTTCCACTTGATGAATATTGCATTTTATTTAATAAACTTAACGGATAATAATCTGCCAGTCTTTCAAAACTTGAAAGGGGCTTGCCGTTTTCTGTTTCTTCAAATGCTCTACACACTATGTCCTTTACGAGCGAGTGCTTAAATAGAGTTTTCAAATCTTCTATTGGCGCTTCGCATAGTTTCTTTAGTTCAAAAGTGGTTAATCTACCATTTGGAATAAAAAATTCTTCTGCTTGAGAATAGTTTCTAAGTCTTAATGCAACGCCGATATTAACGCAATCTACTTTAGTCTTAAAAACCAAACTTAAAAATTTATCCGTTTTAGATGCTAAAAACATTTCTTCATAAATAGCCTTAACAAAACTTGCGCTAACCTTAGCACCATTTGCCCTGCCCGAAACAAACTCTGCATCACACGAAGATAAAGTTTTTGCCAAAATCGTAGGCAAACTCTTATAATCATCAGTAAAAATGGCATCTTTAAGCAAATCTTTATCAATAAAACCGTCAGACACTAACATATCTTCAACGGATATTTTAAGATGTTTTGCCTTAACAAACGCTTCGGCGTTATGATAGTCGTTTTTACATAAAATAAACTTCTTAAATTCTTCGCTTGGCGAAGTGCTCTTTATAAAATCAAAGAGTTTTTGCTCTTCAATAAGTATAAGTTTTTCAAAATCTAGTGCAGAGGAAATGGAAATATTGTCGCCGAAATTAACTTCCGCCAACACCTTAAAAGTATCTTCAACTGAAGTACAATCTAACATTCTGTTTATTCTGTCAGAGCCAAGTAAGGTTGCTTGCAACGCGCTAGCCCTTCCGTTTGAGTAAACTGAATTTGCCATTTTTATTCCACCTTAAATAAAATTTGAGAAACTTTTGATGCTAAAATATCTCTATTTTCTAAAAGAATTGCCTTAAAGGTTAAGTTTTTATCGGCATTTTTGCCAAAAAGCATTACCCCACCAATAAAGCCACCCCTTTCCTTTGATACGACAAGGTTTTTATCCTTAAAAACCTTTAGAGTTTCAATATCACTACTAGATAAAACTCCATCTTTTGATAAAAGAACTTGATCGCCATGTTCAGCAACTTCTACAATTAGTTTTTCAACAAAATCTAGGTAGGTTTTTTTATCGATAGAACAAAGTTTTTCATACGCTAAATCAAAAGCTTTTGAAATAACTTGTTGTTTTTTAGATAGCAAATCCTTTCTTGCGTCAAGGTCGGCAACGATAAGTCTTCTCTCTATTACTTCTTTTGCCTCTTTTTTTGCAATAGAAAGTTGCGCCGTAGAATATTCTTTAGCAAAATCCTCAGCATCAGTTATCTTATCGTCAACACTTGACTTGGCGTTAAATATAATAGATTGCGCTTTTTCATTAGCATCATCTAAAATTTTACATATAATTGCTTGCTTTCCGTCCATAAAAAACCTAAAATTACATCAATAAAATTGATACAACAAGTCCTAAAATAGCGTAAGTTTCAACCATTGCTGGGAACAAAATAAGTTTACCCGAAAGACCTTCGTTTCTCGCAATAGCGTAAATACCTGCTTGTGCAGTTTTACCTTGAAAAATCGCAGATACTAAGCCTGAAACAGCAAGCGCAGTAGATGCACCAAACAACTTAGCGGCAACTAGTGGGTCCATACCCGAAACTACGCTTCCCATACCGATAATGGCAAATACAAAGCCGTAAATACCTTGAGTTGCAGGAAGAACAACCAAAATTAAAACTTTACTAAATTTCTTTGGCTCTTCTGCTAAAACACCTGATGCGGCAGAGCCCGTAAAGAACAAACCGATTGCCGAACCTGCACCACATAGACCTGCACAAAGCGCTAAGCCTAAGGTTGCCAATGCTTCACCTGTCATAATTAAACCTCCAATTTCATGTTTTAATTAATTTATTTTTTTAGATAAATGTATTCAAAATCCGAAGCGAGTGGCTTAAACTTGCCACCTTCTCCGGTATAGAATTTCGAGAAAAATTCAATATATTGAAGTCTACTATCGTGAATATATGCTCCAAGAACGTTCATAGCGATATTAAACACGTGTCCAACTACAATAATTAATCCACCTAAAACGATACCAATTCCCCCGTTTTCCATTATTGGAAGACCAAGTTTATAGTTAAAGGTTTGAGCAATAATCATACCCGAAAGCATCAACCCAAATAATCTTGCGTAAGACAAAACGTCGCTTAATATATTAATTATTCCATATACAGCTCCAAAACCTTTAGAGAACTTTCCAAAACCACGTTCGTGTCTACCAGCAGTCAATGCAGCCAAAACAACTGTAGAGATAACAACAATCAGTCCCGGTTTAGTAGTCTTACCAAAAAATGCTCTCATTTCGTTTGAAATGCCAACGTTTAAGTAGTCCATAAGGAAGTTAAAGGTGGCAAAAACTAATCCTATTAAGAAAAGCGCCCACAAAATTCCATCTAGTATGCCGTCGATTATATCTCCACTCTTAAAGCAATTTAGCGCCTTACAAAAATATCCAACCGAAAGTTGAAATACGCCGAGCCCTAAACTTGCTAAAAGTAAAATCATAATGGTTTCGGGATATATTTCACCCGTCATTAAATTTACGGGGCTTGGAATAACCGTAAACGGAAATACCGATATACCAAAAAACGAATTAAACAGCACACCGAAAATAATTGCGAAAACACCACCAATTGCAATAACATTCCAAAGTCTTTTTGCGCCGTTATCTACTTTAATTCTAGAAGATAATATAAACCCAAAAACAACCATTAAAACGCCGTAGCCAATATCTGCCATAATTACGCCCATAAATAGCATAAAGAAGAAAAAAACCACTTTATTCGGGTCAATTTCCCTATAATTAGGCGTAGAATATAGATCCGTGACAAATTCCGATTGTCTAACCATCTTGTTGTTTTTTAACAAGACGGGCGCTTCTTCATCCTTTGGAATTTCCGTATACTCAACAAATATTGCGTTTGATATTTCAAACAAGGTGTTAGTTATTTCTTCTTGCTTTTCTTTTGGAACGTACCCTTCTAAAACAAAGGTGGATTCCGTTCGTCTAAATTTTTCACTAACGTTTTCCTTTTCAAGCAAGAAGTAGTAATAGTCGCAAAGTAATTTTAACTTCTTTACGTTTTCTATACTTTGACAAACGATTTTGAAAATTTTCTCTTCCTTTTCGTCAATTGATACGAGTTGATTATTAAGTTCGGCAATCTTTACCTTTGCATTAGCTTCAAAATCAAACGTACATCTATTAAAACCAAATTCGGTAATTTCGTTTATAAGGTCTTCTGCCTCTTGGTTATGTGAAACTACTAAAATTACTGCGTTTTTCAAGCCGTTAAACACTTTTAGTTGAGTTAATTGACGCTTATCAACAACTTCTCTTATCGCCATTACGGATTCTAACTTACAAGAACCTAAATAAACTTTAGTGTTTTTAGTATCCTTAAATTCGTTAAACTTATCATCCACTACGACAAACGGCTCTAAATGTTGAATTAAATTGAGAATTTTTACTCTTTGAGAGCGAAGTTCAATCAACTCGTTTTCTAAAGACTCACTATCTATAACTAATTGAAATAATTCTTCTTCTCTTTTAGAAAGAGAAATAAATTCTTCATAAGAAACAAAAAAGTTTGATAAATTTTCCGTAGTGTTTTTGGGATAGTAATCCTTGCCTTTTGCTTTAGAAATTTGTTCTAAATAGAATTCAACAACGTTTTGCGCCTTTTTATACTTCAAGGCAATATTATCTTTTTCACTTGAAACGTCAAACGGCAAAACGGCGGCAAACGAAGTCGTTTCCGATAATTGCACTAGCCCTGTTTTATGAAGGGCATCTAAAATATTTTGCATGTTAGAACTTAAACCAACAATGCGAATTTTCGACATCTCAACGATAGCCAAATTACTACCTACCTAAAATTTCATTTACAATAAAGTCACACGCCTTATCAACGTTTGAACTTGCATACTCAATAATCTCGTTTGCATCTTTAGAGCCTTTTAACACAATCTCTTGATAGCGTTTTTCAGCCTCAAGTTCAGCATCGGCAATAATTTGTTTTTTTTGCTCTCTTAAAGAGGCAATAGCGTCGCTTTTAATATCTTCAGCCTTGCCCTCACCCTCTAAAATTATAGATTTAGCAGTTTCGGTAGAATTTATCAAAATCTCTTCGGCTTTTTTTTCAGCATCTAAGATTGAAGAAATAAGTTCGTCCATATACTACCT
>JAZOOV010000099.1:0-1747 GCA_045655215.1 Christensenellaceae bacterium
CAATCCCGCTTTAACGTCGGTAAACAAAATAATAACGTCGGCAGTATCTATGGCTATTTCTGCTTGCTTTTGAATATGACGCCACATTTCATCCGTCGATTTTAACTCTATTCCACCAGTATCAACCAAAGTAAAATATCTACCACACCACTCGGCGTCTGCATATAATCTATCTCTAGTCACACCTGGAAAATCTTCTACTATTGAAATTTTTCTTCCACAAACTTTATTAAAAAAGGTGGATTTGCCAACGTTGGGTCTTCCAACGATTGCTACTAATGGATTTGCCACTTTTTGTTTCCTCTTTTCTTATTCTAATTGCTATTTTTTAAGTTTATTTAGTACTTCTTCAAAATAATCGGGAATCGGTGCAGTAAAACTAACTTTTTTACTCAACGTAGGGTGAATAAACTCTAGTTCTTTTGCATGCAACAATTGTCCGTTTAATTTGAATTTTTGATTCTTATATCCGTATTCTATATCACCTACAACTGGGTGATTTATATATTTTGCGTGAACTCTTATTTGATGAGTTCTACCCGTTCTAAGCGAAAACTCACAAAGAGTGAATTTGTCATATCTTTTAAGCACCTTAAAATCGGTGATGGCCTTTCTTCCCGCCTTTGTGACTGCCATCTTGGTTCTATCGTTAACGTTTCTACCAATAAACGTTTCAATAGTACCACTATCTTCTTTAAGCACTCCTTCTAAAAGAGCAAGGTATACTCTTTTACAAGTTTTGTTTTCTAGTTGTTTTGCTAGAGATAAATGCGCCTTATCATTTTTTGCAACAACTAGTAGTCCCGAAGTGTTCTTATCTATTCTATGAACTATTCCCGGTCTTATTACGCCGTTTATCCCCGACAAATTATCAAGGTGAAATAAAAGGGCGTTAACAAGAGTTTTATCCTTGTTTCCGTTGCCTGCATGCACGGTCATCCCCTGTGCTTTATTTATTACGGCAATATCTTGATCTTGATAAATTATATCAATAGGAATATCTTCTGGCTTTGCGTAGGTTTCTTCCACTTCAGGAAGGTCAACGATAAAATCCACGACTTTTTTAATTAAAAAATTGCTTTTTATCGGCTTATTATCTACGCTAACTAGATTATCGTCACAAAGTTTTTTCACGTATGAACGAGTAAGTGATAGTTCTTGCGACAAAAAAACATCAGCCCTTTTACCGATATCCTGCTCTTTTGAACAAACGTTTTTAATCATTTTTACTCGCTTCTTCCTTGGTTTGTTTTTTAAAAACTGCGTTTTTATCTAGGAAAAAATAATGCACTACAAATATAATTACCCCAAAAGTTAAAAGCATGTCAGCCAAATTAAAAATTGGGAAATTTATAAAATCTAATCTAATAAAATCAGTCACCCCATTACATACGAGTCTGTCAATGAGATTACCTATCGTTCCCGATATAATCAATACGAGCGAAGCACTTAAGGTCTTAAAACGCTTACCAATCGAATATACTAGCGCCAAAATAAAAACAATTAACGCAATAAAGGTGAAAATCTTAAAGAAAGTTTGAGCCCAATCTTTATTGGCTAAAAAACTAAAAGCAGAGCCAGTATTAACCGTATAAGTAAACGACAAAACCCCTTTAATAAAGGTAGTATTTCCATTTTCCTCGTAGAGATTAGTAAACCAAAACTTCGTCAATTGGTCTAAAACTATTAAGCCTACTATTAAAAGAATAGGCAAAACTAACCAAATTAATATATCTTTTATTCCATT
>JAZOOV010000100.1:0-2562 GCA_045655215.1 Christensenellaceae bacterium
ATCTATACGGCAAAGTTAGACGACGGCACTCGTGATGAGATTACGCTAAAAGTAGATTATGCTTACGATTACTATCGAAGAACGGGCAAATTAGAGCATTTAGAAAACGTTGCTATGGAAGATTTCCTTTCCAATTTACTACCCGAAGAAGATGAAAGAATCCGTTGTTGGTTTTACACGGAAAGTGAGTTATATCGCTACGGCATAAAGTTTTTGGTGCGATATAAGTTGGAAGATTATTCTACACGAAACATTTATACTGAGATGTTTTCTTTGAAAGACTTATCCGCACGTGGATATTTTATGCAGTTTATGACCGACTTGCCGTTAGAATATCAATGGCTATATTTACAACTACAAAAAGAAATAGAAAGACGGCAAGCGTTATTCAAAAAGCCGAAACCACGCAAGCACAATCGCTTTATTAAAGAACTTAAAGCAATTGCAAAAAAGGCAAACACTACGCCTATGGAATACTTTAAGAATACCTTTTTACCTTACTTGGAAAGCAAATACTCAAAGCAAACGTTAGCCTTTGCTAAAAAAGAGTTAGGCTTCATCTTGGTTAAAGAAGATAACTCAACCCCTATATCTGAACAACTTAAAAAGGTAATTAAAAGTTTGCCAAAGAAAGAACAAAAAAGATTAGAAACCTTAAAAAAATAAAAATTTTTAACTTTTCAAAATTCCTTGCATAATTTACGGCAAGGTGTGTCCTTATATAAGTGAGAGGGCAAAACACAACTAAATACTTATTAAAGTCTCACAGTTTCTACTGTGGGATTTTCTTTTGTCCTAAAACTTTTGGAGGTGGTTAAAATGATTTGCTTTTGGCTTTGCCGATAGCCGTTAAATAATCGGATTTTTACTGTTCCGCGGACGAAATAGCTCCGCAGGACGAACGAAACTTATGTAGCGCAAACGCAATAAGTGTAGTGAGCTACACTTATTGCATAAACAGGGTTCCCGAAAAAAATTTGCGAAGCAAAGATTTTTTGGAAAGAGGAGCAACCGTTTGAAAAGTCTTGCCGTTTGTGAAAACGGCTGACAAAAGGACGAGTTGCGACGCAGTGAGCTACACTTTTAGAGTTTTGATAAAAATTTTAATAAGGAGGACAAATTTATTTACATCATTTGCAATTTAGACAAACTCAAAAAATCGGACGTTTCACCCGTCGAAGAAGAGAACGAACGTGACGAAACCTATCAAGGCTCTAACACTTGTATCGACAGCTCGAGAACACACCAAAACTATCATACGGTATGTCCACAAGGGAAATATCTTGACGTTATCGAAGATAGGATTTCGGGCTTAAACCTAAAACGTAAAGTTCGCTCAGATGCCGTTTATATGTGTTCTTTCGCATTGACGGCAAGCCCTGAATTTTTTAAGGTGGCAACGCCCGACAAACAACAAAGGTTTTTCCGTGACTTTACTAATTTCTTTAAGGACAAGTATGGCGAAGAAAACGTTTTGTCAGCTATCGTTCATTTAGACGAAACGAATCCACACATGCACTTAAACCTTATCCCTATCGTTGACGGAAAGTTGTGCGCAAAAGAATTATTTGACGGACAACTTGTAAAACTTCAAACGGAGATATGGAAAGAAGTTGGACAAAAGTACGGATTAGAACGAGGCAAATCAGGCAACGGCATTGAACATTTATCTACTGCCGAGTATAAGGCGAAAAAGATTCTAGAAGAAGCCGAAAGCAAAAAGGCGGAAACGGAAGATTATACCGAAGCATTAACGCAAGCTGAAAACGGCGACTTTGCTTGGTCGAAAGGCGGACTCAAAAAACAAATAGTTGCGCTTACGGCAGAAAACGCCGACCTGAAAAAACGATTAGATACGTCAATGGGCGAAGTTTTAGAACTTGACAAGGAAAATAAAGAACTGAAAGAACACAAAGTTAAAACTTCAATAGCACTTACCGTGTTAGACCGTTTACAACAAGAACACCCCGAAATCTATCGGGAAGTAATTTCGCAAAAGAAAAAGCCCACCACAAGTGAAAAGAAAAATTGGTAGACGAAGTAATTCCGTTGTAGTCGAGAACGGATAGAAAATCAAGGTTTTATTTAAGATTTGGAGCGACTTAGAATGATAATACGTGAATGATAGATACAAAGTCGCAGATGACAAGAGAAAATAAAACAAACACACGAGAGGACGTGTAAAGGAGGAATCCATTTAGGAAAAAATTTTGAAAGGGAGAATAATAAACTATAATTTTAATGGCAAGAAGGCGCAAGAACACTACGGGACTGCCCGATTCGGAACTCGATTCTATTGCAAGAGTTTTATACTCTTCTATAATAGAATATTGCAATTCCGAAAAGGGTAAAAAAGATTTTGCCGAATGGCAAAAACAACGACAACTTAATATTAAAGAATTTAATAATAAATTAACCCACATATAGTTATTGGGTTTATGTTACAATCAAAATATAGAAAAGTTATATTGTGACATAAAAAAGGAGATAGACTATTTTCTATCTCCTTTTTTTTCATTATCCTTTATAATAATTTTTTTTGCCTGTTTAATTTCGTTTTGT
>JAZOOV010000101.1:0-7370 GCA_045655215.1 Christensenellaceae bacterium
CTGTTCTGGTATTTGGACAGCTAAGTAACAAGGCTTCAATTTAGATGCCTCAATAAAAGTGGGAGTTAATTTTATGACTGAACCTATTATCGTTTACGAAGATAATCATATTATCGTAGTAGTAAAAGAGCAAAACGTGCCTTGTTGTGAAGACGAAAGCAAGGATTTAGATTTGCTTAATATCATTAAAAATTACATAAAAGTTAGGGACGAAAAACCAGGTAACGTATATCTTGGGCTCGTTCATAGGCTTGATAGACCAACCGGTGGCGTTATGGTATACGCTAAAAGTAGTAAAGCCGCATCTAGACTTTCAGAACAAATGAAAGAGGGCGACTTTGAAAAAAGATATTATTCTATTAACGTTGGCGTTCCTAAGGAAGAAAAAGGGGTGCTTAAACATTATCTAAAGAAAAATGCAATAAATAATATGGTTTATGCGTGCGCGCCTACTGAAAGTGGTGCAAAATATGCAGAAGCCGAGTATAAAACCTTGCAAGTAATCGGCGATTTATCCCTAAACGAAGTTAGACTGCATACGGGTAGAAGTCACCAAATTCGCGTGCAAATGAACGCTATTGGTTGTCCCGTGTTCGGCGATATGAGATATGGTGGAGAAAAGGCTAAAAAGGGTTATTTGTCACTATGGGCTTATTATCTATCTTTTAGCCACCCCGTAAGCAAAGAAAGACTTGTGTTTAGAGTTCAACCACCAAAGGATATTACTCCTTGGAATTTATTTGATACCGAATCTTCGGTCAAGATTATTAAACCTACTTTATAAATTTGTTTGTGAAATCTAAGTTATGAAAAGATTAAAAAACCTATTTTCTTTATTTTTAATAATGTTCAAAATCGGGCTATTTACCTTTGGTGGTGGATACGCTATGATTGCCATTATTGAAAGGGAATTGGTGGAAAAGAAAAACTTATTATCTCATGAAGAATTTATTGATATTATTGCTATAGCAGAATCTACGCCAGGCCCAATTGCCGTTAATTCTGCAACGTTTATAGGGTATAAGCAAAATGGAGTTTTAGGCTCATTGTTTGCCACGCTTGGCGTCGTATTACCGTCGTTTATAATAATCTACGTAATATCATTGTTTTTTGAGCAATTTTTAGCACTAGAATACGTTAATTACGCTTTCCGTGGAATTCAAGTTTGCGTTGCGTTTTTAATTATTTCTGCTGGAATTAAGATGCTAAAGAAACTAAAGAAATCAGCCTTTAACGTAATAATGGTTATGATATTTACGCTTGCTTTTTTAGCAGTAGAATTACTAGCCGCTTCGTTTTCAACCATATTTTTTATACTAATCGGCGCGTTTATAGGGCTCGTTGTTTACCTTATTGGGTACTTTAAGAACGTTTCTAAAAAGGAGGAGAAATAAATGCCTCTTTTGTTAGAATTATTCTTAACTTTTCTAAAAATCGGCGCAGTTTCGTTTGGTGGTGGATACGCAATGATTCCCGTGATTTCAGACGAAGTAATTTCACACGGATGGATGACTCAAAGTGAAGTTATGAATTTTATTGCAGTTGCAGAATCTACGCCAGGTCCTGTGGCAATAAATATGGCAACATTTATTGGTGCATCTCAAGGTGGAATTTTAGGTGCGTTGTTGTCAACTTTAGGCGTAGTTTTGCCGTCTTTTATAATTATTTTAATCGTTGCGTCTATACTTAAAGGGCTAATTAAATACGCAGGTGTTCAAGGGGTGCTTAAGGGGATTAGACCGGTAGTCGTTTCCTTAATTACCGTCACGGGAATATTGATGTTGTTAAATTGCGTCCTTGCCGTAGAAAGAATAGGTGATAGCGTTCAATTCGATTGGAAAAGTCTAGTAGTTTTTGCTATCATTACTACTACTCATTTTACTTATAAAAAAATAACTAGGAAAGCCCCGTCGGCAATTTTATTAATAATAATTTCTGCGGGACTTGGAATACTTTTCTTTGGTGTAATATAAATTAATATTATCCCAAAATGCAGGTGTAGTTCATCGGTAGAATGCGAGCTTCCCAAGCTTGAGAGGTGGGTTCGATTCCCATCACCTGCTCCACAAATTATAATGCGAACTTTTATCACTTTGATAAAGTTTGCATTTTTTTAATTTTTTCTAAAAAAGTAAATAATTTTCTATATAAATTTGAGATTATAACTCTTAAAAATTTGACTTATCCACTTTAAATATATATAATATATTTATAATAAAATTAGGAGAATTGTTTTTTATGAATAAGATTACTGAAAACACTTTAATATTTGAAGCATTAGAAATTAATCCAAACGCTGCTGAAATTTTAATGAAATACGGCATGCATTGTTTAGGTTGCGCACTTGCTCACGGCGAAACCGTTGGCGAGGCTGCAGGCGTTCACGGAATTGACCTAGAGAAAATGCTTGAAGAACTCAATAAAATCGACTAGTTTTCTTGATGGGGCGACTAAAAATTAATTAAAATCAATTAATTTTGCTATTTACAAACCAAAAAAGATATAGTATAATATTTAAGTTAGAAATTCAACAAAGAGAACTCTCTTATTTGGAGGAAAAAATGAAGAAAGGGCAATCCATTACTTTACTATCAATTTTTAGCGTGCTTTTGGCTTTATTGATGGTATTAACGTTTGCGCGTTTTAGCGTTGGAGTAAACGACTTTAACGGCGTATTAGGCGCAATTGAACTTGACTATGATATCGCGGGTGGTCAAGCCTTTGAAATTAGTCTTTCAGACGATAACATCAAAGAAGTTGGCGACGATATAGACGAAGTTGTTAAAACTATCGATTCAAGATTAACTAAATTAGGCTACGGCGCACATTCTGTTAAGGCTGTAAAACCAGTTGATGAAGACGTTCTTGACTACGATATAATTATCGAGGCTAAAGCACCTATAGACAATAATAATAGACCAGACAATACTACTTTATCGGCAGATATTCAAGCGGCTATTGCTTACGGCGAAGTTAAGTTCTTCGGTGATTCTGCCGCAGATCCAGGCGATGATAAAGAAATCTTAAAGGATGGCAAGGTTATTGCAGGCGCTAAGGTTTTAGACCCTGTGCTTGACGCTGAGGATCAAGTTTATTATCAAGTATCTATCGACTTCACCGATTACGGCTTTGATACATTGTCAAAATTAATCAAGGATAACAACGATAAATACTATCTAAAGATAAAACTTGGCGATTCAGTTATTTTCGACGCAGGGACTGAAGAATATAGTCTTTCTGCATCACACTTTAACGGCAAGTCTTTATATATCTCAACTACTAACGAAGCTTTAGCAAAACAAACTGCACTTCAAATTAGTTCGGGTGGGCTTGCTTATAAGTATGAAGTTGTTGATAACTATGCAGTTAAAGCACCTTTAGGTGAAAACTTCCCAATGATTGCTACTATTGCTGTTAGTGCTCTTATTGTATTAGTTATGGTTGCTTTAATAGTTATTTATAGAGTGTATGGCGTAGCGTTTAGTTTATCACTTCTTGCTTTTGCATTACTTGAAACCTTAATGCTTATTGCAGTTCCAGGTATTACGTTATCTCTCGGTGGCATAATCGGTATTGCGTTAGCAACTATAGTTTGTGCTGATGGTTTTATTGTCACCATTAAGAGAATTAAAGAAGAATTCGCAATGGGTAAGACTCTCAAGTCTGCAGTTAAGGTTGGTTATAAACGTTCACTTGTTCCTGTAGTTTCAGTTTCGGTTATTTGTGGTGTTATTGCTCTTGCAATCTTCTCGTTTGCAAGTGGTTCATTACAATGCTTTGGAATTACCTTTGGTATAGGCGCTGTATTATCTGTAATTACAAACTTACTATTAACTAGACTTTTCGGTACGATAATGTTAACTTTAACTAAGTACAGCGAAAAATCTATTAACTTTAACAGAGAGGAGAAATAATTATGAAATGTTGTGTTTTTAAGAATTTAAAATTATTTCTAATCATTGTTTTATCGTTAATCGTTGCTGGTATGGTTGTTTTTGGAGTATTTGGCTTTAACAAGTCTGTAGACAATAAATTAAACTACGAAGTGACCGTTGGTGTTGACCAAGACTTAAACGATTCGGCTATTAACGTAAAGAATAAGACTGAAGAGTATTTCGCACAAAAAGGTTTAAAATATTTTGACTCTAGAAGTATTAAAGAGGGCAAATACGTTGTTTATACCTTTACTGAAAACGTTGTTGACGTTGAAGATTTAGAACAAGTGTTAAAGGGCGTAGTTGGTCAAGAAACCATTGCTAGCGCAACCTTAAACCAAGTAAAAGCAAGTAATGACGCGCAAGTTCTAAATATTGTTTACGCGCTTACTATCGCAGGGGTGTTAGTTTTAGTTTATTTGTTGATTATAGAAAAGCCCGCATCGGCATTTACTTCAATTATAAACGCAATATTCTCAGTAATTTTATTTATCGCTTTAGTTGCGTTAACTAGAATTCCCGTTGCATCAAGTTTAAATGTTTTCGTTGTAATTAGTTTTATATTATCTTTAATTTTATCGGCTGTTTTAGTTAGAAGATTTAAGGAGATTAAATCAATCGTTGACAACGAAAAATTATCTTCAAAAGAAGTAGTTGCAAAGGGCATTTGCGATAGTTCGTTTAGATTTATAGCATATCTAATCTTGATTGTTCTCTTGGCCGTTGTAATCGTAGTTGCGTTCAAGCCATATTTAATTTACACCGGCGTTTACGCATTGATTGCAGGGGTTGTGGCATTAGTTTCAACCGTTATTGGTTCGGCAATTTTATGGCCAACTTTAAAGAGTAATAAAAAATAAATTTAATAAAAAAATTATAGGGTAATAAGGCGGGCTTGCTCCGCCTTATTATGTTAAAAAAATGAAAATAGTTTACGGAAAAACCTTAAGCCCGATGGAAGAATCCATCGTAAATAACGTTGCTTTAGAGTGTGGTATCTTATTTGATACCGCAAGGGTTTTGTATTACCGTAATATTGATTCAGTAGATAAGGCAAAGGAATTTTTACATCCTGGTAAAAGTAAATTTATCGATCCGTTTTTGTTTACAAATATGCAAAGCGTGGTTGATAGGATTAACTTAGCAAAAGAAAATGGCGAAACTATTTTAATTTGTGGTGACTACGATGCTGATGGCATTTGTGCTACGACCATTTTGTATAAAGTTCTTAGGGAAATGGGAATAAACACCTTAACCCTAATACCAGAGCGTGACGAGGGGTATGGGCTAAATCTTGAAAAAATTGAGGAAATTTGCGAAGAAATAATCGTAGATTTAGTAATTACCGTTGACTGTGGCATATCTGAGCGAGATAAAATTGCTGAACTTATGGACTTAGGGATAGACGTTATTGTTTCAGATCATCACGAACCACCCGAAATTTTGCCCGACTGCTTAATTGTGAATCCAAAAGTAAAGGATTCTGGATATACTTTCGACGGGTTATGTGGGGCAGGTGTTGCCTATAAAATTGGCTTTGCTTTGATAGGAGATAAGGCTAATAAATACTTAGACTACGTTGCACTTGCTACAGTTGCAGATAGTATGGATTTAGTTAGAGAAAATAGATCGCTCGTATTTGAGGGATTAAAACTTTTCAACAATAAACTTCGCACGGCGTTTAAGTATTTAATTGGCGATAATAATAGAGAAATTACTTCCCAAACTCTTGCTTATAATATTGGACCGAGAGTTAATGCTGGTGGCAGAATGGGAGACGCTAATTCGGCGTTAAAACTATTTCTCAGCGAAGATGAAAATGAAATTTTCGACCTAGCGGTTAAGCTTAACGAGTATAATATAAATCGTCAAGCAGGCGTTGACGAAATTTATAAACAATCGCTTGAAATTATTAGGGAAAATAAACTTAACGATAAAAACGTTATTTTAGTTAAAAATACAAGTTGGAACACGGGATTTATCGGAATCGTGGCATCTAAACTTGTGGAAAAATTTAATAAGCCAGTAATAGTTTTTGCGGGACAAGATGGCTTTTTAAAGGGTTCTGCTAGAAGTGTTGATGGAATAAATATATATAACGCAATTGCCTCTGCAAAAGATTATTTAATTGACTTTGGCGGACACTCGCAAGCGGCAGGCGTTTCCGTTTCTAATGAAAACTTTGATGATTTTTATCAAGCTATTTCTAAGTATTTATACGATAATACTGAGGAAAAACAATATAAAGAAATATACGTTGAGTGGAAAATTGAAGATGAATTCTCGGTTGAATTTGCTAGAGAACTAGATCTTTTAGAGCCGTTTGGAACGGGGAATAGAAAGCCTAATTTCTTAATAGAAACTGAGGGCGTACTATCTACTCCAATTAAAAAAGATTCTCCTCATTGTTCAATAAAAACTAGAGAAATTGAACTACTTGATTTTAATGGTCAAAATAACGTTTTGCCATTAAGTTTGCCACTCAAAAAGGCGTTGATTTTTGAGCCGAACTATTCGGTTTTTAGAGATAAGCGACAAGTCAAAGGCTATCTTAAAAACATATTATTTTTAGATAAAAATTATTCAAAACTAGAAAAATATTTCTTAAGAAATGAACTTGTTAAAATAAAGGAATTATCTAGCGATATTGATTATCAAGCGATTGATAAAATTGACAGTATTTCATCAAATTTTGGGACTTTATTTATTGCGTCTAACTATAACGTTTTATCTAATTTTAAAATTGACGATAACGTTGAAGTTTTTGCTTTTAATTTGGATAAAAACAATGGTAGAAACGCCGTGCTTATATCGCCTAGAGCAATCCCTGAAAATTACTCCAAAATTGTTTATCTAGATAAGCCGTTGTCAATTATAAATACAGAAAAAAACACCTTAGGATTCAATAAAATTAGCGACGTGTTTACCTCGCTTTTAACGGATAGAAATATTTTTACTGAAATTTACTCATATCTAATTTCGATTGAGGGAAAATATTTTGAAAATCCAATAGAATATATAAATTCTAAAAGTGTTCCATTTGACGACAATCAATTTATTTTTGCATTTGAAGTGTTTTATGAACTTGGTATTTTTTATATAGAGAATGCAGTGTTAAAAAGGAACAATAATATTAAGAGCGCATTGACGAATTCTAAGATATATAATAGAATTTGTGCTATATCGGAGGAAGTATGATCGATATTTTAGGGCGTTTAGAGAGTGCGTATAAGGGAAAAGATTTAGAACTTTGTTATAAAGCCTATGACTATTCTAAAAAAGCGCATCAAAATCAAAAGAGAGCATCGGGGGAAGAGTATTTT
The DNA here is from genome assembly GCA_045655215.1 of Christensenellaceae bacterium. Classification (GTDB taxonomy): domain Bacteria; phylum Bacillota; class Clostridia; order Christensenellales; family Borkfalkiaceae; genus UBA1259. Next base: position 7,259 of record JAZOOV010000101.1, read on the forward strand.
ATTCACCCTTGTTTTGTTGCGAAAATTTTAGTTGATTTAGGGCTTGATGCAGCGACTATTGCCGCCGCATTTTTACACGACGTAATAGAAGATACTCAAGTATCCGAGGGGG
>JAZOOV010000102.1:0-7036 GCA_045655215.1 Christensenellaceae bacterium
AGACGGGGTAATTATGTCTGTAAAAACAAACAACATCTATGGAAAGATAATGATATCCGATAAAACGATAGAAAAGTTCGTGTCGCACGTGGCAATGGACTGCTACGGGATTGTAGAATTCGTTCCCGTAAACGTTTGGGATGCAATAGTTGGATTTTTCAGATTCGGTTCAGAAGTCAAGGGCGTAAAAGTCAAGAGTTCGGGGGACAGGATTACTATAAACGTGTCTATTATTGTTAAGTACGGCGTTTCTATCAAAGCAGTTGTAGAAGCGCTAAAAGAATCAATAAAATACAAAGTGGAAAGATTTACAGGAATGTTGGTTTCCAACATTAACGTTCACGTAATGGGCGTAAAGAGATAAAATTAGAGTTTTCCTTCACTAAACGGAGATTATAGATATGCAAAAAACCATAAATGGTGCAATGCTCAGGGCAATGATAATTACCGGAGCAAAATTATTAGAAGTAAATAAGGCCAACGTAGACGCGTTAAACGTATTCCCAGTGCCAGATGGAGATACCGGTACGAATATGTCTTTAACCATACAGTCGGCTGTTAAAGAAGTTATAAATTCATCGAGCAATAAAATAGTAGACCTATCGGAGAGCGCAACTAAGGGTGCTCTTAGAGGAGCAAGAGGAAATTCCGGCGTTATACTTTCTCAAATTATTAGGGGTATGTGCTCGGTATTTAAGAAGAGCGAAGAGATAGACGTAAAGAGTTTTGCTCAAGCAATCGTGACGGGTGCAGAAGTTGCATACGGCGCAGTTGCAAAACCAAAAGAAGGCACCATGCTCACCGTTATTAGATTGATGGCAGAGCACGCATCTAATTCATATAGAAAACATAAAGACTTTGAAAGTTTCTTCGTGGACTTATTGTCCGCAGGTAATAGAGCGGTAGATTTAACTCCAACTCTTTTACCGGTACTTAAAAAAGCCGGCGTAGTAGACGCAGGTGGTAAGGGACTTATGTTCGTGTTTGAGGGTATGTATAAAGCCCTAATTGGCGAATCGGTTAACGCAGATATCGCTATAAGCGACACGCAAACCACCGAGTCTGTTATGGACCACGCCGATATTATGAACTTAGGTGATATCGAATTTGCATATTGTACGGAATTTTTCGTAATTAATTTAAAGAAAAAGACTACTTTAGCAGATATCGAAAAACTTAAAGAATACCTTATGTCAATTGGCGATTCAGTTATCGTAATCGGCGACTTAGAGTTTGTAAAAGTACACGTTCACACCAATAAACCGGGCGCAGCGCTCACAAAAGCACTAGAACTTGGCGAACTTGACAAACTTAAAATTGAAAATATGTTAGAGCAAAATCGTGCTCTAATGCAAAAATACGAAGAAGAAAAGAAAGAAATGGGTATGATGGCAATTTCGGCAGGTGAAGGTATTACCAGCATATTCAAAGATATTATGGTTGACGCTGTTATCGAAGGTGGTCAATCAATGAACCCTTCTGCAAGTGATATTGCAGACGCAGTTAATAGAATTAACGCAGAAAACGTTTTCGTTTTCCCTAACAATAAGAACATCATTTTAGCGGCAGAGCAAGCAAAAGGACTAGTGGAAAACAAGATTTTACACGTAATTCCTACCAAAAATATTCCACAGGGCTTTGCGGCAGCGTTAGCGTTTAACCCAGATTTGCCGGTTGACGAGAATAAGGCAAATATGATTCACGCGTTAGACTCGGTGACTGTTGGTCAAGTGACGTACGCAGTTAGAAAGACTTCCGTAAACGGCTTTGACATTAAGGTTAACGATATAATCGGCTTAGATAATAAGAAGATTATTGCAACGGGCAACGATATAGGGCTAGTCACAATAGACTTGATTGAAAAATTGAGAAGTGACGAAGAGATTATCACCATTTACTACGGTCAAGACGTAAAGGAAAAGGACGCAGAAATGGTTAGACAGGTAATTCAAGAAAGATACCCTGATTGTGACGTTGAACTTCACTATGGTGGTCAACCGATTTACTACTATTATATCGCATTAGAATAAAGGAAATGGGGAAGAAATAATCTTCCCCTTTTTAATAACTATGGAACTAACAAAAATTCGTGGAATAAGTGAAAAAAGAGAGCAAGATTTTAATAAACTCGGTATATTTGGCACAGCCCAATTAGCGAGATTTTTTCCACGCTCTTATTTAGATTTAAGAGAGAAGCAACCACTTATTTTCGCCTATCATAACGATGTGGTTTTAACGACGGGAAAGGTTATGGGAATGCCCGTTAGAAGAAACTTTCGCCGGGGTGATATAGTTAGAATTTCTTGCGAACAAGAAGGGCTAATTTTTAGCGTAGTTTGGTTTAATCAACCCTACGTTGCAAGCAAATTATTTGTTGGAAAAGAATACCTTTTTTACGGAAGAGTGAGAGTGGAAAACGGCAGTTATCAACTAACGAATCCGTCGTTTGAATTAATGGACAATAACTTTAGGTTAAAGGGTATTGTACCACAATATAAAATAAAGGGAAATTTAACGCAAAAACTTGTTAGAGATTCGGTAAAACTTTCGGTTGATATAGAAAAGCCGTCGAGTATAATTCCAGAGCTTTTACAAAAAAAATACGCTCTTAGTCCACTATATTCGGCTTTTAAGGAAGTGCATAATCCAACGAGTTTTTCTTCGCTAGAAAAAGCGTCCGAAAGAATTGCTATTGAAGAGTATTTTTCCTTAATTTCGGCGTTTAAGTATATAAAGGGTGGAAAGGAGCAAATAAGGGTAAATAAATACGACTGCTCTCCCAAAGAACTATTAAAATTTATTTCAAATAGTTTTCCGTTTGAATTTACTGCTGGGCAAAAGCAAGCGGTAAACCAAATTTTTGCCGATTTAACGGGCGATAAAGTGATGAATAGGCTTGTTCAAGGGGACGTTGGAAGTGGAAAGACGGCAGTTTCCACTTGTGCCGTGTTTATAGCCGTAAAAAGTGGCTATCAAGTTTCTTTTTTAGCGCCTACCGAAGTTCTCGCTAGCCAAAATTATCAAATACTAAAAAAAGTTTTTAGTGGCTATAACGTAGAACTTATTACCGGTTCAAAAACGGCAAAAGAGAAAAAACAAATTAAGCAAGATTTAAAAGATGGAAAAATAGATATTATAGTGGGAACGCACGCCCTGCTACAAGAAGACGTAGAGTTTAAGAATTTATCTCTATGTATATGTGACGAGCAACAACGTTTTGGCGTTGCGCAAAGAAGTAGTTTGGTAAATAAGGGTGTGGCTTGTGACGTTTTGGTAATGAGCGCAACGCCTATTCCAAGAACACTTTCACTTATCTTCTATGGGGATTTAGACATTACAACCATTACGGATAAACCAAGTGAGAGAATAGAGATTCAAACTAATATCGTTCCTAAAGAAAAGTATCTAGATATGCTAGGGTTTATTTCTAAAGAAATAAAAGAAGGTAAACAAGCCTACTTTGTCAGCCCAAAAATAGAAGGGGATGAAGAGGGTGAAGTAATTTGCGTCACTGAACTTTTTGAAGAGTTAAAAGAAAAAATGCCAGGTGTATCTTTTGGGCTTCTTCACGGCAAAATGAAAGAAAAAGAGAAAACGCAAGTAATAGATAGTTTTAAGAATAAAGAGATAGACGCGCTGGTTTCCACCACCGTTATAGAAGTAGGAGTAGACGTAAAGGACGCGTCGGTTATGGTTATATATAACGCAGAGAGATTCGGGCTATCACAACTTCATCAACTAAGGGGAAGAGTAGGTAGATCCAACATTAAGAGTTATTGTTTTTTACTAACTAATAAAATTGACGGAGAGTCTATCGAAAGACTAAGCGTTGTAAAAAAACACTCGGACGGATTTAAGATTTCTGAATACGATTATAAAATAAGGGGCGCAGGGGATTTTATAGGAAGTCGACAAAGTGGAAAATTTATGAACGATTTAGGCAGTCTTAACTACACCACAGAGGCAATCTTCCTTGCCAAAAAGATAAGTGACGAGGCGTTTGAATTGGGGCTATGCAATGAAGAAATTAAAAATCAAGCCATGGAAAAATATAATAGACTTAAAGACGTAATCCTAAATTAAAACAAGTAAAAGTTAAAGTTGTCAAAAAACCCGTTCTATAATGGTTTTTTTCATTTTTACTTGTTAAAATATTTGCTAAAATAGAGCAAAACATGATAAAATGTTTCTTGTATTGAAAAAGGATGGGCAAATATATGCTTGAGTTAAGAAACGTAAGAAAAATTTATACGACCAAGATTGGCGACGTCAATGCACTTGACGACGTTAGTTTGACGTTTCCCGAAAAAGGACTTGTATTTATAACCGGTAAAAGTGGTAGTGGTAAAACCACAATGCTTAACGTTGTCGGTGGATTAGACGGATTTGACGAGGGTGAAATCATCATAGACGGAAAGAGTTTTTCCGACCTAACTGCAAAAGACTACGATAGTTATAGAAACACCTTTATCGGCGTAGTTTTCCAAGAATACAATCTACTTCCAGAGTATACGGTTGAAAAGAACATCAAGATTGCAACCGAATTGCAAGGGGTAGTAGTTGATGAAAACGAACTTGATAGATTGATGGATTTAGTTGGTATTAAAGAATTTAAAACCAGACTTCCGTCGGAATTATCGGGTGGACAAATGCAAAGGGTGGCTATAGCCAGAGCGCTTATAAAGAACCCACAAATTATTTTGGCTGACGAACCGACGGGGGCGCTTGACTCGGTGACGGGTATTCAAGTAATAGAAACCTTAAAAAATTTATCGAAAGAGAAACTAGTTATTATCGTTTCTCACGACTTAGAACTTGCTGAAAAGTACGCTGATAGAATAATAACCTTAAGAGACGGCAAAATTGTCGACGACGTAGAAGTTAATGACGTGAACGTAGAAGGTAATATTTACGACGGCAAGGTTTTACGCGTAAAAGCAGGTGCCGACTTAAGTCTAGAAGAAAAAGATTTAGTAGTAGACGCAGTAAAAAGCAGAAGACCGATTGAAGTTATCGACACGATTACGGTTAGAGAAAAGAGCCCTACTAAGCCTTTAGTGAATAACGATAAAGACAATAAAGAGATTAAACTTATAAATAGTAAAATGAAGTTTAAAAGTGCCGCAGAACTCGGCGTTAAATCTCTAAAGGTTAAGCCTTTTAGACTTATAATTACTATACTATTAGCAGTTATAGCGTTTGGTCTTTTCGGCGTGTTCGATTCAGTTGCTGCATACGATGAGAACAAAATTTTGTATTATAACTTGAAAGATTCAGGTTTTAATTCCATCGTTGTAGAAGCAGACTATACTGACGAAAACGGCGATGGTCGATCGATAAAAATGTCTCAAGCCGAACTCGATAAAATAAACAGCCAAACTAATTATAACTTCAAGGGTATAACCTATATCAACGATATATACGACACTAGTTCGAATAACGCAGGTGAATATACGGTTAAACAAATTGCAAATTATAGTACAAAGGTAAGGCAATCGTATTACTCAAAGGGAGTAAACGGAATTATTGAGTTTGAAGATAAAAACTTAACGTCGAAAACGGAAAAGGATGCGGAAGGCAATGACGTTGAAGTTAAGTACATCACTGAAAACGGCTTTAATTTTAAGATTATACACGGAGAATATCCAAGTTCGTTTAACGAAGATGGAAGTGTTAGAAGGGGAGACGCAAGAAACGTAGGTATTTCTAAATATCTAGCAGAGTCCCTATTAGTATTTACCGGGTCAGAGAAATATGGAGACACTAAGTTAAATAGGATTGAAGACTTAGTTGGTGCACCTTTAACTCTAAAAGATAACACGTATACTATTACTTGTATTATAGATTGTGGAGAAATTCCAGAAAGATATAATCCACTTAAGGGTGCTGACGACACGGATAAAAATTATGGCGCTCTTGCAAAGGAATATAAATCTTTCTTAGGCTCAAGCCCATATCTTAACTTGTTTATGGATGCAGGGGTATTTGACTATAATAATTCACTATATAACAGAGTAAATTCGTACTACGCTCCAGATGCGGCTACTTCGTTTAAGGTGGAAAGCATTTCTACTCCGTTTACTATTTCTAAAACGACTTCTCAATGGTTTGCGGTAGAAGATATACCTACTAGCAACTACTTAACCTTTGATTACGTTGAAGAAAAAGATCCAAACGGAAAAACAATTTATAAAAACGTTCCTATTAAAGAAAACGATGTCTTAATTAACGCAACTAAACTTATTCCGTTATTTGCAACCGAGTTTGGCGTTATTGGAGGCACAGACAAAGTAAACGGCTTTAAGACACAAGATTTGTTGCAGGCTTATAGCAACGTTATAAAGGACGAGTTTAATCCAAACAAGGTAAAATATGATTTAGAAAGCAAGAGAGAAGCGATGAATGCTTTCATTAAGATAATGGAAGATTTTAATGCTCCAAGCATGACGGGCTCTTTGCTTGGTAAAAATATAACTGGCAAGAAGGTTCAACTAACGCAAACCTTCGCGGATTCAGGCTTAACTAAAGTAAATAATATAAATGTAGTAGGCGTATACTTTAATGTAGAAAAGAACGATGCAACGCCAACTAACTGGATATTTGCGCTAAGAAAAGCCGATTTATCTAAGGTTGGGGTGTACAACGAACAAGGTTTTTACATTAGAGCAATTTCTCCAGTAAATATAAATTCAACTTCTCGTCAATCGTTAGCAGGGTTGATGACTAAAGATACTGGGCTTCAACTAACTTGGTACAAAAACTCAACCATATCTAGTTTGACTGACGAAGCGTTCAAGATTAAGGAAATGTTTGAAATATTTATTTACGTAGATATAGTGCTTGCTTTCTTTGCTGTATTTATGCTATCAAACTATATTTCAACTAGTATAATTCAAAAGAGACAAACTATCGGTATTTTAAGGGCTCTAGGCTCAAATGGAAGAGATATCTTTAGAATGTTTATCATAGAAAGTTTAGTTATAGCCGTGCTAAGTGGTATATTTGCAATAGTGTTCGGCGTGATTGGTTGTCACTT
>JAZOOV010000103.1:0-3981 GCA_045655215.1 Christensenellaceae bacterium
CAAAATTTTAAAAAAGGTCTATACAAAACCAAAATCTTGTGATATAATAAAGCAAAAATAAATTAAAAGATGGTGAAGATAATTGGAAAGAATAGCATTGATAGACCTAGGTTCAAACACGGCGAGATTACTTTTAATAGACATTTTAGAGAACGGACATTTCCAAATTGTTGACCAATTAAAGGAAGCCCCACGACTAGGCGAGGGTATGGAAAAGGACGGGTTTTTAAAACCTGCAAGAATTAAGGAAACTATTAACACTTTAAAAATGTTTAGAAAACTATGTGACGTAAACGGTATCGAACGCATAATAGCAGTTGCTACCGCGGCAGTACGTCGCGCAAAAAATCAACGTAGTTTTTTAGACGAGGTTTCGGCTACTTGTGGAATAAAATTGAGAGTGCTTAGCGCAGAAGAAGAGGCTATGTACGTATATCGTGGCGTAATAAACACTATGGATTTACCAAAGGGAATAATTTTGGAAATCGGTGGTGGCAGCACTAAAATCATATATTATAATAGAAGAAATCTATTAAACTACGAAACGTTGCCTTTCGGCGCAATAACTTTAACTGAACTTTTCGCACAAGAAGGCTTATCACAAGAAGAGCAAGCGCAAAAAGTAGAAGAGTTTTTCACCGAGCAACTAAGCAGAATGGAATGGCTAAAGGAAGTGGACGCAGAAGTTCAACTAATAGGCGTAGGTGGATCGTTTAGAAACCTTTGCAGAATGGCAAAGATAATGAGAAAATACCCGCTCAAGACCTTGCATAATTACGTTGTGCACGACGAAGATTTTTGTCATATCTACAACTTGATTAAGACAATTGATTTAGATAAGAAGAAAAAGGTAAAAGGCTTGAGTTCTGGTAGGGCAGACATATTACCGGCGGCATTTGCAGTAATATCTGCTTTCAAAAAATATATGAACTTAGGCGATATCGTTATATCGGGTAGTGGACTAAGAACGGGCGTGACCTTTAACTATGCCGTTCCAACCACCTGTGATAAACCTATATCGGACGTGTTGACTTATAGTTTAAGCACGATAACCGACTTTTACGGGTTAAACCAAACGCACGTAGAACAAGTAGTAAACCTATCAGTTCAACTATTTAAGCAACTTAGAGTATTGCATAAATTCCCTAGACAATATCTAAAGATTTTAAAGGTTGCAGCATACCTATACGAAACGGGTAAAAAGGTAGGATTTTATAACTTTGAAAAACATAGCGCATACGTAATATTAAACTCTAATATATATGGAATAAGTCATAGAGACTTGGCATTGGCGTCGTTCGTAGCATCTTGCACGGGTATAGACGATATCAATATGCTAGAGTGGAGTAGATATGGCGATTTACTCACCGACGAAGATTTAGTTTCAGTTAGAAAGATGGGTATTATTTTAAGAATAGCCGTTGCGTTTGACAGAAGTTGCTCTTCGGTAATTAAGGGAGTTAATTGCGATATTTTAGGCGACTCGGTAATAATGAAAACCGAAGTTGAGGGAGACGCTAACTTAGAGATAGCATCTGGTATGGAAGTCGGCTCAGACTTTAGAAAAGTGTTCAAGAAAAATCTCGAAATTTTATAAACTAATGGCAAACGCCGTGTAATCACGGCGTTTGTTTTTAAGGAGAAATATGTCTCAAATAAAATTTGCAATAGACTTTGATAGCGCGTATACTAACGTGTATAAAATAGGGGCTGGATTAGTGCTTTCAGAACCCACCGTTTGTGCTGTAGAAGACGACGGGGGATTCAAGATAAAAGCGCTTGGGAAAGACGCGTATAAACTCATTGGAAAGACTACGAAAAGCACCAAGATAGTGTTCCCTGTTTTTGAAGGGGAGATAGTTAACGAAAAGGTAGCCGCCGAAATGCTTTTCGGCTTTTTAGCAAAGGTTGGATATACTAGTAAATTATTGGGTTGTTCGGCTATATTTGGAGTGCCTTGCGGGGCAACTATCGAGATGCTAGAAAAGTATAAAAGAGTGGCAAACGCCGTGGGTATTGGCAAGGTATATTTTGCCGAAAAACCACTGCTATCTGCGTTGGGGCAAAGGATAGCGCTAACCGATTCTTCGGCAAGGTTTGTAATAGATATGTCGGGTGGAACAACGTCTATTGCCGCAATCTCATTGTCGGGTGTAATATCTGGGCTTTCAATCAACTACGGCTCGAATAAAATTAGCGCCGATATAATCGACTACGTTGCCGAAAAATTCGGCGTGCAGATAGGACTTCAAACGGCAGAAAAACTCAAAAGAGAAATTAGCAGTTTAGAAGATGGCGACGGCTTGAGTTTGATAGTAAGTGGAAGAGACGTTAAGACGGGCGAAGTAAAAACGCTTTCCATAAGGTCGGATTCAATTATGCAACCGATTAAGCAATACTATGATAAAATCTATCAAATTGCAAGCGAAGTAATAAAGAAATTGCCACCTGAAACTTCGGCAGAAATAAGAAGGTCTGGTGTATACGTATCGGGGGTAAGTTCTAAAGCATACGGACTAGAGAGATATTATACGGATAAGTTTGGCTTGAAAGTATCGGTTGCAGAAGACGGATTGTATTCAGTAGCAATCGGTGGGGGAATAGCAATAGCCGACAAAGAAACGCTTAAAAAAGTGTGCGTAGATTTATAAACAAAGATAAAAATGACAATATATCGTGTATTTTACGAAATTTTTTCAAAATACACGATATTTTTTTTGCTATTTTTAACTAAAGGAGAAAAAAGTGGCAAGGAAAATAGTAATTACTTCGGGCAAAGGTGGAGTGGGCAAGACTACGTTAACTGCAAATCTAGGCAGAGCGCTTGCCGACCTAGGTTGTAGAGTGGTGGTAATCGACGTGGATTTTGGCTTAAATAATCTAGACGTGGTGCTTGGAGTGGAAAATAAAATAGTATACGATTTATGTGACGTGGTAGAAGGAAGGTGCAGAATAAAACAAGCGCTAATTCAAGACGAGCATAAATGCAATTTGTTTATTCTTCCGTCGGGAAGCGTCAGCGCAAGCAGTATGATAAGTGGTCAACAAATAAAACTAGTAATTAACGGACTAGACGGAGTGTTTGACTATATTTTAATTGATTGCCCGGCAGGGATAGACGTGGGCTTTCATCGTGCCGTTTCTTGTAGTGACGAGGCAATCGTCGTTGCAACACCGTCCGTGCCGAGTTTAAGAGATGCCGACAAGGTGATAACCGTGCTAAAGAGTTATAAACTAAATAAAATTAAGGTGGTAGTCAATAGAGCAAGGGGCGATCTTATAATGAGTGATAAGATGATGTATCCAAGAGATATAAGCGAACTATTAAAAACTGACCTTCTTGGAGTTTTGCCAGAAGAAGACGAAGTATTTTTATCTAGTGGCTACGGCTTGGCAAGGAATAGCGATTCTCATAGAGCGTATAAAGTTTTAGCAAGTAATTTAGTGAAAAACACCGATAAAATATACGACGTGACCAATAAATATTCGGGATTTTTCGGTAGTATAAGAAGGAGTATAAAAAGAGGAATATGAAAAGCCAAACGGACGAAATTATGCGCGTAGAAAGGGTGATAAATAACGATAGGCTAAAGATAAAAGAAGAGTTTTCAAGACTACTTGAAAAGGATTTAGAGTGCCTACTGCAAGAGTATTTTTACTTGTCAAGTAAGTTAAGCGTGCAGATAAGTAAAAAGGGCAAAGGGTACGGAGTAAATATAGAGTTTGATTGTTCTAACTTAAAAAGTTTTATCAACGTCCCAAACTAAAAAGCGTAAAAAACTCTCTAAAAAGGGAGTTTTTTTAAATAAAATTAAAAACACTTGCAAAACACGTAAAAAAGTGGTATAGTAAAAGAGCCAAACTAATTTAATATTGTGGTAATTGACGGGTGTATTTTTCTTTTTTTAGAAAAACACACTTCTTTTGCTTGCATTATTTTTTGAATTTGATAAAATGCAAATTCCGCTTAAATAATGTGGG
>JAZOOV010000104.1:0-5575 GCA_045655215.1 Christensenellaceae bacterium
TAGTTACAAATGGATTTTGCTGGTATAGAACCATCAACGTCTGCAACCTTTTACGTATTTTTTAAGTAAAAGACATAAAAAACTAAAACCTTTCGAGAGATCGAGAGGTTTTTTTATGCAAAAAAGTAAAAATCTACCAAAATACCCCTTAAAAATCTTGCAATAAATAAATATTTATGCTAAAATAAACAGGCTAAAAAATTCACACCTGTGCTAAAAGGACTTTCGTGTTGTAAAAAAATTTTTCAATTTTACAATGTTGTCCTAAAAAAATTAGGCAGGGAGGAAAAACGGAGGAATATTTTTATGGCAGTTATCACAATGAAACAACTCCTAGAAACTGGAGTACACTTTGGTCACCAAACAAGACGTTGGAATCCAAAGATGAAGAAGTACATTTTCGGTGAAAGAAACGGTATTCACATTATTAACCTTGAACAAACCGTAGAAATCATTGAAAAGGAAGTTTATCCTTTCGTAGTTGAACAAGCTAAGCAAGGAAAGAGCATTTTGTTCGTAGGAACTAAAAAACAAGCACAAGACGCTGTTAAAGAAGAAGCTGAAAGATGCGGACAATTCTACGTAAACTCAAGATGGCTCGGCGGTATGCTCACCAACTTCAAAACCATTAGAACCAGAATTGACAGATTAAACAAACTCAACAATATGGAAAAAATGGGTGAGTTCGATTTACTTCCAAAGAAAGAAGTTATCGGCTTAAAGGCAGAAAGAGACAAACTAGAAACCACTCTTGGCGGAATTAAGGATATGAGAACTCTTCCTGGCGTAATGTTTATCGTTGACCCAGATCAAGAAGATATCGCAGTATTAGAAGCAAGAAAGCTCAACATTCCAATTATCGCTATTACGGATACCAACTGTGATCCTGATTTAGTTGATTACGTTATCCCTGGTAATGACGACGCTATTCGTGCAGTTAAACTAATTGCATCTGTAATTGCAGATGCAGTTATCGAAGCAAACCAAGGCGAACAAATGGAAGTTGTTGCTGAAGAAGCACCTGCTGAAGAATCTGCTGCTGAATAATATATAAAGGAGAGAAAATATGTTTACAAGTAAAGACGTAATGGAACTTCGTAAAAAGACTGGTGCCGGCGTTGCTGATTGCCAAAAGGCATTAAAGCAAACTGACGGCGATATGGATAAAGCAGTTGACTTTTTAAGAGAAAAAGGTATTGCAACTGCAGCAAAGAAAGCATCTAGAATTGCTGCTGAAGGCGTAGTTTTAGCAAAGGTTGAAGGAAATACCGGCGTATTAGTAGAAGTAAACTGTGAAACCGACTTCGTTGCAAAGGGAGATATGTATTTAGACTTCGTTAAGGAAGTTGCTGATTACGTATATGCAAACGACGTTAAGGATATCGACCAATTAGTAGCAGAAAAGAACGAGGCTACTATCAACGCAACTGCAAAGATTGGCGAAAAGATTTCTATTCGTAGATTTGCAAAATTCACCACCGAATCAGGTGTTGTCACCAGTTATATCCACATGGGTGGAAAGGTTGGCGTACTAGTAGAACTAGAAGGTTGCACTTGCGACGGAGCAAAAGAACTTGCTCACGATATCGCTCTTCAAATTGCAGCAAGCAAGCCTTTATATCTAAACTCAAGTGAAGTTCCTGCAGACGTAATTGAAAAAGAAAAGGAAATTTTACTTGCTCAAATCGAAAACGATGAAAAACTTAAGAGCAAACCTGATATGGTTAAAGTTAAGATGGATGAAGGTAGAATCGGCAAGTATTACGAAGAAAACTGCTTATTAAACCTAGCGTTCGTTAAAGATCCATCATTAAAGATTGAAAAGGTTATTGCAGACGCGTCTGCAAAAATGGGCAAAGATTTATACGTTAAACGTTTCGTACGTTTTGAAATGGGCGAAGGCCTAGAAAAGAGAAACGACGACTTTGCTGCAGAAGTTGCCGCTCAAATGGGCAAATAAAAAAACAAAAAAATACACCGTTGAGTTTTCTTAACGGTGTTTTTTTATGCAATAAGAAAAAATTCTTTATTTACTTGTTGAAAAAGAATATAAACTATGTTATAATACTAATAAATTTAATAATTGGAGAAATAAAATGGCAAAGGCAGTTTACAAAAGGGTAATAATAAAACTTTCGGGCGAAGCGCTCGCCGGGGAAAAAGGCAATGGTATTGACGAGAAGATTTTGGGTGAAATAACCGACCAAATTAAAGCCGTTAAGGATTTAGGCGTTGAAATTGGTATAGTCGTTGGTGGGGGCAATTTTTGGCGTGGCAGACAAGGAAAGGAAATGAATAGTAGTACTGCTGACCATATGGGAATGCTCGCAACGGTAATAAACGCGCTCGCAATTCAAGACGCCTTGGAAAGAAAAGGCGTTATAACGAGAGTTCAAACGGCAATAGATATAATAAAGGTTGCCGAGCCCTATATTATTAGAAAGGCTTTGTCACATTTGGATAAAGGTAGAGTGGTTATTTTTGCTTGTGGAACGGGCAACCCACACTTTACCACGGATACTGCAGCAGCACTTCGTGCAGCAGATATAAATGCAGAAGTATTATTACTTGCTAAAAACGTCGATGGAATTTATGATTCTGATCCAAGAGTAAATCCAGACGCTAAAAAACTTGACGTTGTCACTTATAAAGAATATATTGATAAAGAACTTAAGGCAATGGATACGACGGCTATTACCTTATGTAGAGAAAACGACATAAAAGTATTGGCTTTCGGCTTGTTTGAAAAGGACGCGTTAGTTCGTGCAGTTTCGGGCGAAAGAATTGGAACGCTTATTAAATAAAGGAAAAAAAGGAGATAATTATGGCTATAGAAAACGAACAATTTGAAATGTTAATGATGGAAACTATTGAAAGAACGGACAAAACCGTTTCTGTATTAAACAGTGAATACGTGACGATAAGAGCAGGTAGAGCAAACCCACATATTTTAGATAAAATATTAGTAGATTATTATGGGACACCTACTCCAATCAACCAAGTTGGAAACATCTCGGTTTCGGAGGGAAGATGCTTGGTTATCGCCCCTTGGGACGCTAGTATGCTCAAGGTTATAGAAAAACAATTACTTGCCGATAACATTGGAATTACGCCTTCTAACGACGGAAAGGTTATACGTTTAGTATTCCCAGCGCTAACTGAAGAGAGAAGAAGAGAATTATCTAAGCAAGTTAAAAAGATGGCAGAAGATTCTAAGGTTGCAGTTAGAAATATCCGTCGCGATGCAATGGATGCGTTAAAGAAGATGAAAAACAACAAAGAATTGTCTGAAGACGAGCATGCAACTTGCGAAAAGGAAATTGATAAAATAATTGCCGAATCAATCGAGAAAATCGAAAAACTATCGGTAGAAAAAGAAAAGGATATAATGTCGGTTTAATGGAAAAAACGCCAAATCATATTGGAATTATAATGGATGGAAACGGCAGATGGGCAAAACAGCGTGGAAAGATACGCTCTTTTGGGCATAAAGCCGGTTCGGATAACGTTGACAGGGTGGTTTCTTACGCTTTTAGTAAAGGCGTAAGAACCCTTTCTCTTTACGCATTTTCTTCGGAAAATTGGGCAAGACCAAAAGAGGAAGTTGATGAACTTATGAGATTGCTTGAGGTCTATTTTAAGAAGTTTTTGAAAAAAGTTCTTAAAAACGATATCAGGCTTTTCGTTATGGGTGATATTTCGGCTTTGTCTACTAAACTTCAAAAGATAATAATAGATGCGATGGAAAAGAGTAAAAACAACACGTCGCACGTATTAAATATCGGCTTAAACTACGGGGCTAGGCAGGAAATAGTCACGGCAGTTAAAAAACTTATAAAAGAAAATAAAGAAATAACCGAGCAAAGCATTTTAGAAAATTTATACACTGCGCCGTTTGGTGAACCCGATTTAATTATAAGAACGGGTGGGGAGTTAAGGCTTTCTAACTTCATGCTATATCAAGGTGCGTATAGCGAACTTTATTTTACCGACGTGTTGTGGCCAGATTTTGATGAAGTGGAACTTGATAAGGCTATAGAGAGTTTTTCTAAAAGAAAAAGAAGATTTGGAGCGTTAGAGGAAGAATAGATGTTAACTAGAGTTATTAGTGGAGCAGTATTTACTGCCATAATGGTGGCTTTCTTTTTATTAAGAGAGTTTGTGGATTATAGAATTTTTGCCTTTTTACTTTGGTTTTTTTGCGCCGTTGGAACTTTTGAAGTAGTTAGGGCGTATAAAAAGAGAACGTGCAAAATAGAAAGAGTTTTAAATTTAATATTCGGCGTATTGGCAGTTCCATTTTACGCAGTTAGTAAATACGTGTTTGAGTATAGATTTTCCCTTCCACTAACTATTACTTTTTCAGTTGCGTTCGTAGTTTTAACCATAATATTGGTTTTAATCTTTTCTAAGAAGAAAGACGTCAATTTATTAGGATTTTTCTATCCGTCAATTTTATTGTTTTTCATTTTAGAGTGCAACTCATTTATAGGAGCAAAGGGTTTTATAACCTTGCTTATAATATTCGTTCTTTCACCATTAACGGACACGTTTGCATACTTCGTTGGTTTTATATACAATAAAATTAGAAAGGGAAAAGCAAAAAAACTTTGTCCAAGCCTTAGCCCTAAAAAGACGGTTGCAGGTGCAATCGGTGGTCTTATCGGCGGAGTTGTAGGTGGAATACTCGTATACTTTATCTTTTCTAACAAGGTGGCAAGTCTTGAACTTAAAAACGGACTACTATTCTTTATTATAATTTGCGTTTTAGGAAGTATAATTTCTCAACTTGGAGATTTGTTTGAAAGTTTCGTTAAGCGTAGCGTAGGCATAAAGGATATGGGCAAAATTATGCCAGGGCACGGTGGAGTTATGGATAGAATTGACGGAATAACTTTTGCCGGCGCATTTATTTATGCAGTATTTGCATTTATTTAATAATTAATTTAGTATGAAAAAGATAGCAATAATCGGCAGTACGGGTTCAATTGGCAAGCAAGCCCTTGAAGTCGTTCGTCGAAACCCCGACAAACTTAAAGTTGTGGCATTGTCCGCAGGTAATAACTCGCAATTATTTTTAGAGCAAGTTAAAGAGTTTAAGCCCCAAATTGCAACACTGTCTAAAGAAATAGAGATAGATAGAGAGCAATTTAAGGGGGTTGACTTTTATTTTGGAGAAAACGCCTTTACAAACGCAATTGGCGACTTTGTAGACATGGCATTAGTATCTCTCGTTGGATATAAGGGTATTTTAGCCGTTCTAGACTGCGTAGAAAAAGGGATTGATATTGCCCTAGCGAATAAAGAAAGCCTAGTTGTCGGTGGCGATATCGTTATAAAAAAAGCAAGAGAGAAAGGGGTGAAAATTTACCCTGTCGATAGTGAACATTCGGCAATTTGGCAAGCACTTGGCTTTGATTTTAATAGGGAATTTAAGAGAATAATTCTAACTGCAAGTGGTGGAGCGTTTAGGGATTTAAGCAAAGATCAATTAAAATTTGTAAAAGCGAAAGACGCATTAAAGCACCCTAATTGGAGTATGGGGAATAAAATCACGGTAGATTGTGCAACATTA
>JAZOOV010000105.1:0-4870 GCA_045655215.1 Christensenellaceae bacterium
CTATCTTCGTGAGTGTTAGCATAAGCGTCTTCACAAACGAGAACGTTTGTTAAGTTATACTTAGCGTTATCGGTGTAGATAACTAAACCACTAATAGAAGTACCCGTCACAACTTGGCTAAAGTCATATTCTGCAACACTAAGAATGCTATCATCTTCAATAGAAGTTCTATTTAAGTATACTTTATTTGCTGCTTTGCTATATAATACTTGCTCGTTGAAATCAGTTGGAGCAGTAGTATCAACAGTCACGTTATAAGTTTTAGAAACTGAACCGTCTGCGTTTGCAACGGTGATAGTTGCAACATACTTACCTGCCTTAACTTCAATGCTATTGCCGTCGATAACGATATTTTCAGCATCGTTAGTAGTAATAACTGCATTTTCAATACCACCTGAAGTCCAGAGACCTGCGGTGAAGTATATACTATCAGTTGCACCGTCCGCGCCGTAAGCAATTTCAGACACTTCCTTGCCTTCTGCGTCAAAAAGTTGTGGAATGGTTTGTAGTCCCTTCCAAACAGGAGCGCCGTTTGCGTTAATTACCCAATTATCATTATTAAATGAAGTTAAAGTCAAACCTGAAGATGCGTTTTCAAATGCTGCATAATCAACATATCTATTGAATTTAGCAAGGTGAACGCCACCACCGCCGTTAGTTCTACCCATAGTAATTATGTAAGAATTTTCAACGGTCACGTTAGCGCCGAACGCTGCTGGACTCCAGTTGTCCCAAAGTGGATTAGAAATAGTAACGTTGTCGTGTTTGCCATCGCCATTTTCGTCAATCCAAGTAACAGGAACGCCTTCACTTTCATAGAAAAGTTTATTAACGATAAAGTTATTGAAGGTCACTTGGTTGTCACCTGAAATAACGTTGTTCATATCGCTAACAACAAATATCTTTTCGTTTCCTTTATAACCCGAATTAATTTCAATATATACGTCGCTAATATTGATGTTGGTTAAGCCGGTGTTTGCACTAGTACTATTGAAGAGAAGAGGCATAGCAAACTCATATTGTTGCTTAAATACTGAGAATCCAAACGTGCCTCCTATATATGGTAGTGGGTTAACAAACGCTACGTTCTTAATGGTTGCATTGCTACCAATTAGACCAAACATACCGCCGTTGCCATACATACCAAAGTTAGACATAGTGTATCCACGTCCGTCAAACGTACCAGAGAAGGTGTTTGCGTGAGCTTTTGCACTATAGAAGGTTTCCTTAAAGGTGTAAGATGGATTTGACTCTACGTTGCAAGCAACAAGGTCTTCTGCTAGAGCATAAGAACCCTCTAAGGTTGCAACTTCCTTTTCTGTACCAATCTTTTCGTAAGAAGAGAAGAAGTAAACCATATCTCTTCTAGATTCTTCGGTATTTTCCCAAACCTTGTCGTAAAGTTTTGCATTAGATAATGCGTATTTACCACTATTGGTTAAAATTTCAAGATCAAATGCAGTTGCTACTTCGATTGCAGATAATGCTGAAACGTCTACTGCACCGTCAACGAAAATTGATGCGTCGTTATAATAAACGTCTGCAACAACGTCGCCTTCAAGAGCGGTGTTGTTTAAGAATACTTTACCAGCATCTTTGCTGATTAATACTTCTTCAGCAAATGCTACTGCTTCCATACCTGCTGCACCAACGTATTTTGCAGTATATGAATATACCTTTCTATCAGCGGTAAAGCCGTAGAGTGCAAATTCTTCGTTAATAAGAAGTCCTGAAAGTACGTCTGCTGAAATTACAGCGTCTTCTCTAGCAACAACTTCTGCGCTATCATCCTTAGTGAAGGTTTTGATTTCTGCTGCAACTTCGCCGGTAATTCTACCAAGAGCGTCAACTTCAACTTCGCCACCAACGATTTGTTCTGCAATATAAGTGCTTGCAAAGTTTGCAGGCAACTCAGCACCTGCTACCACTTCTGCATTTGCAACGTGAATCATTGAACGGCTGTCGCCAATAGCACCATATTCTACAACTGCTTCGCCTTCAGCAGGCACTACCTTGTAGAAAGGTTTTACTGCGAGTTCGTCAGTGTACATCTTGTTGATAGCGTTTGCTTTTGCAGCATCGGTATCTTCAATCTTGCCACTTGCGATTAAGCCTTCAATATACGAAACTTCGTTGTATATGATTGCAAAATTGTATGCGTAGTTATTAGCATTTTCTTCGCTAGTTCTTAGTGCGCCACTAGTATTTACGTCGTAAGTACCTAAAACTTCGCCAGAAGTTGCTCTAATTACTTCTACGCCGAGGTAGATATCACTACCTGCATTGTCGTTTACTAACGTTTGATAATCGGTTTTTAGTATTTCTACGTCAAACTTAATACCAGATTCGTTAGCATTGTTCGATACGTATACGCTTGCTCCGTCTAGAACTACTAGACTTGCTGGTGCTTCTGCCTTAATTAAAGCAGAACCTGCAAAAAAGAAGCATAACGACATAAGTACCGACATTACTGCCATTGAAAATAACTTAACTGATTTTCTCATGTCTTACCTCCTAGTCCTCATCGAACCATCCTGAGTCGTACTCGATAAACATATCTGCAGATACGGCTAGAACGTCCTCTTCTTGAATTTCGATTAAGGATAGTAAAGGTTGCTCATACTTTTTCATAGAAAAATATCCTCCTTTTTTTCCTAAAAAATTTGTTCCGTTGTTCTTTGCTTAGGTTATTACTACGCCCTTATATTATATATATAATGTTTTAAAGCCAAAATCCCCCTTTATGCTCTTGTCCCTTATTCCTTTTTTAGAGTTATTAAGGCTTTTACGTATTAAATATATAGTTTTTGGGTATAATACTCCCCTTGTACACTATATTCTATTACTTTTACACTTCTTTGTCAACTATAAATTGCAACTATTACATATTAAAATGCCACTTTTTATTTTTAAAAGTGGCATTTTTTCATTTTGCTATTTTTCGTTTTGGCGTTTGGGGTTTAGTCTAAATTTTGCTCGTATTTTGTGAGTTCAGCATTAAGCATATAGTTTACTTGCTTAATCTTCCACTCGATACGTTTGGGACTCGCTACGTAGCCCATCGAAGGCTCGTATCCTATAGAAGAATCTTTTTCTGCATACTCTATACTCTCTTTTGCGTTCTCTATCTCCCTTTCGGCAATCTTTCTTATTCTCTCCGTCACCTTGCCTAGTTCACGCTTGGTGGGGGCTATCATTAATTTCTTTCTTTCAATATAGAACTCGTACGCATTTATGGTCGTTATAAACATACATTTGATATACTTTATAGTGTTTATCAATAATAGTAGTTTTTCGTTCGGGTTCTCGATTGACTCTAGCCCTTTTATTATCTTTGTTAATCTCTCCACGTTCTTTTTGTGTAGTTTGATTTCGTTTCTTACTCTTAGCGAGAAAGGTGCGTATCTACCTAAATCCCAAGTGGACAAGGTGTTAAAGCATATTCTTAAGCCGAACATTAGGTTTTCTTCTTCTATTGGCTTTAAGTCTTTGGTTAAGCATAGTGGATATGCCGTTCCTATACGCATTGGGCCGTATTGCATTTCGTCCGTCGGTGGATAGGTTTTAATAACGTCGGTCATTAATCGCATTTCTTCCCTAACCTTTTCGGCGTTCTCTCCAAAATACTCCTTCATTGCCCTTAGTAGCATTTCGTCGGTATTATAATTCTTTCTCTCTCCATCAATCGTAAAGCAATAATACTCAAATCTACTGATAAACGACGGGGTGAATCCGTAGTGGTGACACTCCATTAAGCCCTTTAAGTCGTAGTCTTCTCTGCACTTTAGCATTGAATCGTATCTCGCTTTCCATTGTTCTGGAACGGGCTCTACGGGTAGCATACCGAAGTCCCACGTTCTTCCACCCGAGTTTGACATTGTATATAAGGTGATTCCACGTTTTTTTGCAGCCTCGGCTTCACTAAGGAAGTATTTGCCTGGACCTGCAAATGCTAGCGAATAGTCACAACCCATTACGTAGTTTTTGCCAAGTTTGTATTTTTCGAACATTTCGTAGGTGACAAGCAAACTTATATCAGTTGGAAGTTTTTCTATTAGGCGAATTCTCGCTTCTTTATTCACGTAGCCCCAATTGTACGTCCAGAACACAATTTCTGCATCCGGCTTAGATTTTCTTATGGCTTTTTTAACTACGTCGAGCCAAACGGTGTAGTCTTCACAAGGCCACCAACCTGGCGACGGCTTGGAACTTGGTAGATTGTCTTCCTTAACTCCGTCATAAGTGACCGGATCTACGTTAGGGTCTTTACTTGGGAACTCTATCGATTCTCCAACGAATATCATACCCTTAAAGCCTGGGTGCGCATCAAAGAACTTAGTATAAACTTCTTCATACGCTTTTTGCCCATCTTCTCCATAAGGGGACATAAAACTTCCCTTTTTTCCGTCTACGTTTTTAATGCAACTATATGCGTAGGTGTCTAAGCCGTACTTGTTTGCTCTATCGATTACGTCGTTAAAGTCAAACGAGCCCATACGGTTTCTATTTACACCACTAATAAATAGTATGATTGAGTCTACCCCTTCTTTTACTAGATTTTGCAAGTAATTGTCAGGATATATATCTAGCCCATAACTTGAGTGCACCATTCTAGGCGAAAAGGCAGGTCTGTTTTTATACTCACCTTTTGCCAAGAATAAACTCTCGTTTAGTTTTAACATTTTCTCTATATCGTATATCGCTTGCGCGCTTCCCCTTTCGTCAAACGCATTGATTACGATTTTATCTTCGTTTACGGTAATTACTCTGCCCTTAAAAGACGCAAATTCACCTAAACTTTCCTTTTCCCATATAAACTCTATGGTTAACTCTTCTTTCTCTTTTGCCACTCCACCTTCAACAAGCAAGA
>JAZOOV010000106.1:0-15062 GCA_045655215.1 Christensenellaceae bacterium
AAAGACAAGGTTATTGAACTCGGCGCTTTCACCAATTTTAGAAAAAATAAAATCGCAAATCCAAACGACGTTGAGTATATAAAAAGATATATTTTAGAAGCAAACTACGGCATAATTTGTCACGTTTTAGGGGTGATTTTGGGGCTAGCAACTATCTTTTGTTGCCCAATAAATTTGTGGCTAACGGTGGGGCTTCCCGTCACTATCGTAAATACCGTGCTAAACGGACTTCCAATACTAATTTTAAGATATAATTTGCCTAAACTTCACACCCTTTATAAGTACAATCTAAAAAAGCAAAAAAAGGAAGAAAAATAAAGGCGAAATAAAAAATAAATCCGTATTAAAAAATACGGATTTTTCTTTTAAAATTTTAATTTTAGTCAACTAGGTTTTCGTAAATATTTCTATAGGTATCTGCAGCCTTTTCACCCCATTTTTTATAGATGTCTTTTGCGATTTGGCGATTGGGAACTACTAGTTTTAATTCTAGTATAGGTTGGCCTGGTTCAATGATTTTTAGATACACCGTGTAAGTGCCGTCTTTATTCATAAAGTAGTCGGCAACGCACTCTTGTTTTCTCCTATATCTTGTCCTATTATTTTTAACGAATAGGGAAATCTCTTCACGAAGAGAAGCGGGGATTTTAATAAAAAAGTTTGCAAGGCAAATTCTACCATCGGTAGTGATGGTATATAAAGGTTCGTTTTCGTCGCCAATATTGTAAATCCAGCCACAATCTAAAAGTTGGCTTAGTATTGGTTGACAATCCATATACGCTAGCCAGTTGTTTGAAGACGTACACATATCTAAAATGGTGTTTTCGGATAGGGGAACTTCCATTTTATCAAAAACGAATAATAATATTAACTTGTTTAAGGACGAATCACCTTTAACTTGCATAATACTCCATTCTCCATTATTGGCTTAATTATACCACAAAATTGAAATTTGTAAAGGATATTATCGAAAAAAAACGAAAAATATGGCAAAAATAGGTTTATAATTATAAAAGGTTGTGTTATAATAAAATAAGAAAACAAAAGACCTTAGGGGGTAAGAGTTTTGACCAAAAGAGAAGAGTTAAATTTGTTTCTAAAAAGAGCAGACGAATTTATAGAGGGAAAATACATTTTAGCAGATATAAAAATCGTTAACCTACTTAAGTCTATAGCAGGTTCAGACACCTTGATAGCAATATTTAAAAATTGTCTAGATGGGTTTGACTTTGAAGAGGCTAAAAAGAAATATTTAATAGATAGCAAATTTCAATCGGAAAATAGGGGCGAGTTTATACTTCCGTTAAATTCTAGAGAACTACTAGCCTTAATTTTTAATTTATTATTGAAATTCGACTCTAAGGAGATAGAGTTTTCAGACTTTTTGTCTAGATACTTCTTTGAAGACGGAAGTTTTTCAAGTAGTTATAACGCATTTGTAAACGGCGTGATTAAGCCGTTTAGAGATTCGCTTAACGCCATTATGGAAAGCGTAATCGAAGGAAAACTTCAAGACCCTATCGAAGCCTTTTGCGAAGCAGAAAAGAAAAAGGAAGAAGAAAAACAAAAAAGGCTACTTGAAGAAGAGAAAAATAGAGAATTAGAAAAGCGTCAAAACGGCGAAAACATTAAGCAAATTAAAGAGATTTTGCTTAAGGATAAATTAAAGGTTAAAGAGAAGAAGTTAGCCGAGCAAGTGGAGTACGAAATATTGCTTATAATTGATATGCTTGCAAACGTAGTCGAGTCAAACGATAAAGATGCAATCGTGTACGCATTTACTGCGTATAAGTACATGGTGAAAGCACACGGAGTGATGTTTTTTAGAAGAGATAAAAAAATCGGCAGTTTAATCGAGGGGATTATAAATGGACTTTGAAGAAAAGACTTTAGAAAGTCAGCGTATTTACGAAGGGAAAATTCTTTCTCTAAAAAAAGATAAGGTTTTATTGCCTAACGGAGAAACTTCTTATAGAGAGATAGTAGAGCATAACGGGGGAAGCACGGTGGTTGCCGAAAAAGACGGCAAGATTTTGCTTGTTTCTCAGTTTAGATATGCTTATAAAGAGCAGATTTGGGAAATTCCCGCAGGCAAAATAGACAAGGGTGAAACGCCCGATAAAACGGCTATAAGAGAACTAGAAGAAGAGTGTGGCTATAGAGCGGGAAGAGTGGAACTACTATTTGAAGTTTATCCAACCCCTGGCTATACTAGTGAAAAAATTTATATTTATAGAGCATACGATTTAGTTAAAACGCAAACCCACTTTGACGACGACGAGAACTTAACTAGTAAGTGGTTTACTAAAGAAGAGTTAGTAGATATGATAAGTAAGGGCGTTATTAAGGACGGAAAAACGCTTATCGCTCTACTTTCCGTATTGAAATAAATTGCTAATAAAGGGAAAAGAAGAAATTTTTTTGTAAATAAAAGGACGGGCTTAAAATTGAAAAGAACAGACGTTAGAAACGTAGCGATAATTGCGCACGTTGACCATGGTAAAACCACCCTAGTAAACGAAATGCTAAAGCAAGGTGGAATATTTAGAGATAATCAAGAAGTTTTAGATAGAGTAATGGACTCTGGCGATATCGAAAGGGAGCGTGGAATAACAATTCTAGCAAAAAACACTTCGGTATTTTATAAAGGTGTAAAAATCAATATAGTAGATACGCCGGGACATGCCGACTTTGGTGGAGAAGTAGAGCGCGTACTCAAAATGGTAAACGGCGTATTAGTTTTAGTAGACGCTTGCGAAGGACCTATGCCACAAACACGTTTCGTTATGCAAAAGGCGTTAGAGTTAAATCACAAACTCATTATCGTAGTTAATAAAATCGATAGACCTGACGCAAGACTAACTGAAGTTCAAGACGAAATTTTAGAACTATTATTAGACCTAAACGCAAATAACGACCAAGTGGATAGCCCTATAATTTTCTGTTCGGGAAGAGCGGGAACAGCAACCACCGATGTAAACGGACAAGGAACGGATTTAATTCCGTTATTTGAAACTATAGTAAATCATTTTGAGCCACAAGAAGTTGACGTGGACGGGCCACTTCAAATGCTCGTTTCTTCTATCGACTACAACGAATACGTTGGTAGAATCGGTATAGGAAGAATTGAACGTGGAGCAATGAAAGTTAATCAAGAAGTTCAAACTTGCAACTATAATATATCTGGCAAAGAAACTAAAGGAAAATTAGTTAGTATCTATCAAATCGAAGGCTTGCAAAGGGCTCAAGTAGAAGAGGCTAAAGCAGGCGATATAGTGTGTATAAGTGGCTTAGAAAACATCTCTATCGGCGACACCGTTTGTTCGCCAAGTTGCGTAGAGCCCGTTCCTTTCGTTAAGATAAGCGAGCCTACGGTTGAGATGACTTTCTCGGTAAACGATTCTCCGTTTGCGGGAAAGGAAGGCAAGTTCGTCACCACAAGACACCTTAGAGATAGACTATTTAAGGAAATGCTTAAAGACGTTTCTTTAAGGGTGGAAGAAACCGATTCTGCAGACTCTTATAGAGTTTGTGGTAGGGGAGAAATGCACCTTTCAATTTTAATTGAAACCATGCGTAGAGCAGGCTACGAATTCCAAGTAGGCGCTCCAAAAGTAATGCTAAAAGAAGAAGACGGCGTACTAAAAGAGCCTATGGAAAGGCTAGTGGTTGACGTTCCGGAAGATAAAACGGGTAGCGTTTTTTCTAGTATGGGCGTTAGAAAGGGCGAACTACTTCAAATGGAAAATATTGGAAGTAGAATTAGATTAGAATTTAAAGTTCCAGCAAGGGGACTTTTTGGGTACAAGAGCCAATTCTTAACCGAAACTAGGGGTGAGGGCGTGTTTAATACCCTTTTCTACGGCTACGAAGAGTTTAAGGGAGAAATCGAGAGAAGAACAACGGGCTCTCTCGTTGCGTTTGAAACGGGCGAAGCAGTCACCTACGGACTATTTAACGCGCAAGGTAGAGGGCAACTCTTTATCGGTGCAGGCGTTCAAGTTTACGAAGGTATGGTAGTGGGTGTTTCGCCAAAAGCAGAAGATATTAGCGTTAACGTTTGTAAGAAAAAGCACTTAACCAACACTAGAGCGTCTGGAAGCGACGACGCGCTACGATTAGAAACTCCAAAAATTATGAGTTTAGAAGAGGCTATGGAGTTTATTAACGACGACGAAATGCTTGAAATCACTCCTAAAAACGTGAGAATTAGAAAGAAAACTCTAGATACTGAAACTAGATTAAAGAGAAAAGCCAAAGGCTTAGAGTAAAGGATAAAATTAAAGCGGAGTCACTTTGTGGACTCCGCTTTTTTTGACTATATAACTTTTAGTAGATTACTTGCAACCGTACCCACCGCGCGAGCCTAAGCCAAAACCGTTTTTGCAAAGGCAACAAACGATAAGAAGGGCAACGGGTAAGCAATAGCAACTATTAAACAAGCCGTTTAAGCAACCGCTTTTGCAAAGGCAAATAATTAAAAGAATAACGCCAATCCAAAGACAGCAGTTTCCGTTAAAAAAGTCAAAACATCCGTTCATAGGTTTACCTCCAAAGTATCTTGATTCTCCGCCTATGTATTTTTTTGGTCGGGCGAAGTTTTATCTACTATCAATATAGTTTTTTATGCTTAAAAATGTGACTATTACTCTTAAATTCGTTTGCCTTTAAAATAAAATAGTGCTAAAATTATATAAAGAGCGTAAAAAGAGGGTATATTTAACCCTACTTGTAAAAATTACCTAAAATTTTTATCAACGGATATTCTAATAAAGAAATTCGATTGGAGGCAAAAAATGAATAAAAGTGGGTTCTTTACTACTAAAAACGTAGTTAGTTTAGCAGTGCTAGTTGCGCTACTCGTGGTGCTTAATCTTTTAAGTACGGTGTTTAAGGTTATAACTAATGTTAACCTAACGCTTATCCCTATCGTTTTAGGGGCGCTTATATTGGGCGTTCGTGGGGGCGTAATTTTAGGTTTAATTAGTGGGATTATGACCTTTATTTTCGGGGTTGTGGGAGTAGATCCGTTTACTAATATTCTTTTCGTAAATAGCCCTGTGCTAACCTTTTTAACTTGCGTGGTTAAAATTACCGTGGCAGGTGGCTTAGCAGGTTGGATTTACGAAATTATAAGCAAGAAAAATAAGCACGTTGCAACTTTCGTTGCATCAGCCCTTGTTCCAATAGTTAACACCTTTATTTTTATATTGGGTGGGCTTGCTATGTATAATACGGTTGCTTCTAACTTTTCGGAAAACGTTTTATACTTTTTAGTAATAGTTTGCGCAGGCGTTAACTTCTTGATTGAGTTAGGTATAAACCTTTTGGTTGCGCCGGCAATATTTTCGGTTGTAAAAGTTTTAGATAAAACTTCGGGGGATAGATAATGCTACTAGCAATAGATTTAGGAAATACCAATATTAAATACGGCGTTTTCGACGGGGACAATCTAGTTGCGTCTTTTAGAGTTTCATCTAGAATTTCAAGAACGTCGGACGAATACGGCTCGGTATTAGTTGGCTTGCTTGCCGATAAAGGCATTAAAAAGAGCGATATAACGGGCATAATTTTTTCGTCGGTTATACCTGCTCTAAACTATACCATTTGTCATATGTGCGAATTCTTTTTCGGCATATCGCCGTTGGTGGTTGGTCCTGGTGTTAAAACGGGCTTAAATATTAAGGCTGATAATCCTAGGGAAGTGGGCGCTGACATTATTGTAAACAGCGTTTCTGCGTATAATAAATATGGTGGACCAATCGTCGTTATAGACTTTGGTACGGCAACCACCTTTGACGTTATAGGGGAAGGGTGCGAATTAAAAGGCGTAGTTATTGCGCCGGGAATTAAAACTTCATTAGAAGGTTTGGCAACTAAAACGGCTCAACTTCCAATGGTTGAACTAGATGCGCCTAAAACGGTTATTGGAAAAAACACTAAACATTGTATGCAGTCGGGCATAATCTTCGGCTTTGCAGGTCTAGTGGAAAATATTATTAGTAAAATTAAAAAAGAACTTAAACTACAGGAAATTTTCGTTGTTGCAACGGGTGGTCTCGGCGAAATTATCGCTAAACAAGTTAAGTGTATAAACAAGGTTGACAGAACCTTGACGCTTGACGGACTAAAAATGATTTATAACCTTAACAACGATTAAAGGAGAAAATATGAAAAAAGCAGGTGTTGCAATATTAGGACTTGGCGTAGTAGGTGGTGGAGTTTATAAAATTCTCACCGATAAAAGAGAGTTTTTCAAGAAAACTCAAGGTCTTGATATTACGGTAGAAAACGTACTAGAGAAAAACGTGGATAGAGCGTTATCTCTAGGAATTGAAAGAGAAAAGATTGCTACTAGCATTGAAGAAGTGGTTTCTAATCCTAACGTAGACGTAGTGGTTGAAGTTATCGGTGGAATTGAGCCAAGCAAAACTTTCGTGCTAAAGGCACTTAAGAGTGGCAAAACTGTTGTCACTTCAAATAAGGAATTGTTTGCAAAGCATTGGCCGGAATTAGAAAAAGCCGCAAAGAAAACTAAGGCAGGCTTATTCTTTGAGGCAACTTGCGTAGGAGGTGTTCCAATTATTAGAACGCTTATCGACGGAATGCAAGCAAACGATATCCAATCGATTAAGGGAATCATCAACGGCACGACTAACTATATTCTAACTAAGATGACCTATATGGGATATTCTTACGAAGAAGCCTTGAAAGAAGCGCAAAAGTTAGGCTACGCTGAATTTAACCCAACTGCAGACGTTGAAGGGTTTGACGCGACCTATAAGATTTCTATTCTATCAAGCCTTACTTTCAATACAAAAGTGACCATTGATAAGGTTTATAGAGAAGGTATTTCTAACGTAAACATTAAGGATATCAACTACGGAAAGGAAATGGGCTACACCTTAAAACTCTTGGCTATCGGTAAAAAGACCGATTCTGGAATAGAAGTTAGAGTTCACCCAACCTTTATAAAGAGTGAAAATCCACTAGCGTCGGTTAACGATAGTTTTAACGCCGTTCATTTAGTAGGAG
Organism: Christensenellaceae bacterium; assembly: GCA_045655215.1. GTDB lineage: Bacteria > Bacillota > Clostridia > Christensenellales > Borkfalkiaceae > UBA1259. The sequence goes on from JAZOOV010000106.1 coordinate 7,036, forward strand.
ATTCGGTTGGTGAAATTATGCTTTACGGTAGGGGAGCAGGCGATTTACCTACGGGTAGTGCAATCGTTTCGGATATAATCTTTGCTCTTCGCCACGAAGATTTCTACTACACTCCGTTTAGAAATGAAGAAGACGACAAGTCGGCTAAGTTCCAAAGCGATTTCAACACTAGATATTATCTAAGATTAACCGTACAAGATAAGTCGGGCGTATTAACTAAGATTTCAGGCGCAATTGCAAAATCTAACATAAGCATTATGGAAGTTAAACAAACTTCTTTCGTTGAAGAAGGAAAGGCTGAAATCATTATCACCACTCACGAGTGCTATGAAAGTGCTATGAGAAAGACTATCGATAAACTCTCTCAAATGAGCGAAGTTTACTCGGTTGACGGCGTTGTTAGAATTGAAGACTAATTAAAATTTAAAATTAAAAATGCTAACGAAATTCGTTAGCATTTTTTGTTTTTTTATGAATTTTTACTTTTTATAGCAGTCGCATCTATGCGTGCCGATGTAGCCGGTGTCCCCACATTTTTCGCAAGCGTATTTAGGTGATAAATCGTCAATGCTAAGTGAGATGGATTGCAAGAGTTTTTCTAGTGATTTTAGCACTTCTATCTTTTCGTTTTCTAAACTTAAAAGTTTATCTTTATCACCTGAAATTTCTGCAAACGCAAGGTCTTTTTCAATAGAAAAACTTCTCTCGTAAAGGGAAGAAAATCCTTCTAGATTTTGCGCATTTTCTAAGTTCTTTTGAGCCCTACTTGTAGCAATTGCTCTTCTATTTTTATACTCTCTATTATACTCTTCAGTCGAGATAGTGTCGGTTGAAGTTTTCTCCACGTTTTCTATCGAGTCAACCGTAAATACGCCGTTATTTTTCCAATTGGATAGTATGCCGTTCATATAGGCGATAGGAGAAGACTTTCCAGATGCTAATTTCCCTGCCTCTAAAATCATTTCTTCGCTAAAATTCCACGATTTCCAGGTGGCGATATTTTCTCTGTCCCAAGCGATAGGTTGGCGAGATAGCCCAACCGTATCTAAGAGTTTTTTAATAAATTCGTCTTGCTTATTAAGTTCTAAGTAATAATCGCTAACGCTTATTAAATCTATTAGACCACGAGAACGTAAATATTCGATATTCTCGTCCATTTTACTAAGGGTATTGTTTCTAGTCTTGAATAGGTTAGAGGCAACGTATAGTAGAGTTTCGCCCGTAAATCCATAAGAAACCCACTTGTTTACGTAAGTTTCTATTTCGGTATCTAAAACTTCTACGTAAATAGCAAGCGCTCGATTGATTTTTATGGTCAATTCGTACACTTCTTGCTTTTTACTTGCGTAGTCTTTAATCTCTTCTTTAGCAAAGCATTTTTGCGAATATAATTCTAGAATAAAATCGTCTAATTTTTGAATAGAGCCCTTCTTTAATTGCTTTGCAGCGAAGATTACGTTTTCCACTTCAAAATTAAGTTCGGTAGTCCATTTTTTTAGTAAATTTAGGTCGTCTATATCAGGCTTTCTCTTGATGGATAACGAAGACAAAATTTTCTCTAAAACGCTAGTTCTTAGTACGTAAGAGGCAAGTTCTTTTTCCACCTTATCAATAGTGGTTAAACCCCTTTCTCCAAAATCTTTAGCAACTTTAGAAACGTATTTATAACTTATATCTCCGCCTTTTTTATCGGCACAATATTTAACTATTAAAAGCATTGCCTCTGGCAATATTTTATACGTTTCCATAACGAGAAAATATTCGCTAAATTCACTAGTTGAAATCATGCGAGATGGCAATAGCGCTTGTAAACTTTTAGTAAACTCGGTGTATTTTTCCGCCTTGAACTTTCTTGGCTTGCTATTTCCCCCCGTTTTTATTGGAAGATAACAAACTTCTAACGGCTCTAAAGAGATAACTGAAAGGAGCGAAAACTCTTCCCAATAAAGAAGGCTTTCCTTTACTTCTTCTAAGGGGATATCAAGCGTTTCTGCCATAGAAGAAAGGGAAACTTGGCTATCGTTTTTATTGCACAAATAAAGACCGAAAAGGTAAACCTTTACGGCGTTGCCGTTAGATATGGGCAAATACTCTGCTATAAATGCATTTTCTACAGCCGTAAAGGTGCTTGCAGAAAATTCACTTGAAAAAGAAAAAGCCATAAAACCCTCTTAAAACTAAAAAAACACTTGATTTACGACTACTTATGTTATATAATATAAAATAATTATAAATAATAGTAGTGGAAGTGTGCCCAAAATACGAATAGTAGTTTAGGCGAGTGAAAACTATTATAAACAAATTTTACGCAAAAATCAACAACTTTTAACAAAAAATAGTAAAAAAGAGACGTAAAGCAAGAGAGGAAAGAAAATGTCGACAATTTATACGCCGGCAACTATTTGGAAAAACTTTCAAATAGACGCCGAGCCTTCGTTTATTAGCGGTGGCAGAACTACTAAGGGCGAATTTATTTATGAAAACGGATATATCGAAGGTAGATACGTTGACGGAGTGAGAATAAAAATCTTCGTTAGAACGGTTAAGACGGACAAAAATAAAATGCCCGCCGTTATCGTTTTAAATGATTTTTCTGTTGAGGGCGACGATAATCTTTTAGAGAATTTAGCATCAAACGGCTATTTTGCCGTTATGGTTGACGTGGTTGGGAAAAAAGGGGATAGAGAAAACTTTACCATTTATCCCGAAAAAATTGGCTACGCTAACTTAGAAAATTCTTCCTATGGTGTTAAGGAAATCGACGGAGATATTACTAAAACCTGCTACTACGAGTGGTGTGGCGCATTAAAGTACGTGACCACCTACCTTAAAAGTTTAAAGTCGGTTAGTAAAATCGGGCTACTTGGCGTTAACGACGGAGCGCTTAGCGCTTGGCACCTTTTGGCAACCGAGCAAGACATAAACTGTGCCGTTTTAGTCAATAATACGGGGTGGAGCGTTTATGAGGGAAGAAGTAAATTCCTTGCCGTTGCAGAAGAAGGTTATTCGGACGGAAAGGTTGCTTACTCTGCTGGCGTTGAGCCACAATCTTACGCGTCACACGTAAAGTGCCCAACTCTTATTCTCGCTTGCACCAATAGTGAGAGATACGATATAGATAGAGCGCACGACACGCTCGCTAGAATTGACGATAACTTATATAAGGCGATAAACTATTCGGTTAATAGAACTTTAACCATTGAAAAAGGCGTTTATCAAGACGCGATAATTTTCTTTGAAAAATTCTTATCGGGCAAAAGTTATGCCTTGCCACAGGATATAGAAATTAAGCCGTTAGAGGGCGACGAACTAAAGGTGGTCGCCAATATCGACGAAAGGGGACTAAAGGACGTTTCTCTCTATATCTCGGAAGGGGTAATAGAGCCGGAAAAGAGAAGTTATCAAAAACAAAACGACTACGTAGTAAATGGCGGTGAGTATGAGTTTAAGATAAATTGCGATAGTCAAGAAGGGTTTATTTGTGGATTTATTAAAGCCGAATATAAAAATGGATTTGAGATTTGCTCAAGAGTATTCGGCAAAGTTTTAGAAAAGAAAAAGGCAAAAGCCTCTAAGATTAACAATATCGTATATTCTTCTAGACTACCTTTAGCAGAAAGTCAATTCACTTCTGCAAACGAGAAGAATATAAATAGCATAATCGACGTTTTGGGCGGTGCACAGGTAGAAGTTAAAAAAGGTCCTTTCGATATGCTAGGCATCACTGGAAAGGGTGGAATAAGCACCTTTAACGTTTGCAAGGATAAAATTGGCAAGGATAGCAACTGCGTATTGATGTTCGACGCATACTTAAAAAATAGTGGGCTTATCTACGTTAAACTAATAACCGACTATTACGGAGAGAAGGTAGAATACGTTTCTAGCATAAATATAGTTGGCGAAAACATTTGGCAAAACGTTAAGATTGCCATAAACAAATTTAAAACCGAGAGTGGACTTACGCTTAAGACCTATGAAAAGGTGGACGTTATCGAGTTCTTCTCGGAGGAAGAATATTTAGTAAACAACGCGCTTTGGATTTAAGGAAAATTATGGACGATATGCAACAAAAAGACAATTTAATACAAGGTGAATCAATCGAAAAGACCACCGAAACCACCGAAATTATGGAAGTGGCAGAGAGAGAAGAGAGTATTGAAACTATAAAAGAGCCTACCGATATTGAGGCTTTAGAAACAAAGAGCAAGAGAAAAAAGATAGGGGATATCGTTTTCTTTTCGACAATGTCAGTAGTGATAGCCTTTTTAATCACATACATCATCTTATTTTCTTTCGTGTTTATGAGAGTGGAAGTGACGGGAAGGTCAATGATGCCAACCCTAAGTAGTGGGGACGTTTTGGTTGCTCACAAAAATTTCACCGTAGAGCACGGAGACGTGGTAATCTTAAAAGACGTAAAAAATAACGGCGATTGGCTTATTAAGAGAGTAATAGGGCTAGAAGGGGACGTTGTGGAAATTCAAAATGGCAAAGTTTACCTAAATGGAGATTTGCTTGAAGAGTCGTACGTCCTAGATGAAAATTCTACTTTTGCTCCAAGTTGTAGCGACGATACTAATACTATGCTACAAATTTACACGCTAGGTGAAAACGAGATTTTCTATCTAGGAGATAATCGCATGGACAGTTTAGACTCTAGATATTATGGGGTTTGTACCGAAGATAACGTGGTGGGAGTAGTTAGTGATTATTTCGTTTCTATAAAGGGAACGACCACTGCCGTAGGCAAGTTTTTTATGAGTATAAAAAGTTGTTTAGGACTTAAAAACTAAGGAGAAAGAAATGCTTTATTCTAAAAGCCGATTGATATTTGGACCGCTTAAGGAAGCAGTTAAAAATATTCTAAACGCCATCTATAAAGTTTTGAAATTTTTCAATCTTCAACTAGCTTTGCTCGTTGGACTAGTCGGCGTTGTTTTATACTTTTCGGGCGTGTTTGAAAACAGCATAGCGTTAGAGATGATTTTTTATATCGTATTGATTTTCTCAATAATCTATGCAGTTATAATAAGCGTCGGCAAGGTTTTAGGAGTAGAGTGGGGCAAAGGAAAAAAAGAAAAAAGACGCTCTAAAGTAGAAATCGTTGAAGTAGAAGATAAAAAGCAAGAAACCGAGCAAAAAATTCAAACAGAGAAAAAGGAAGAGAAAATCAAGTACTTTAAGGTTAAGCAAAAACCCGGCTACTATATGGCAGAGTTTGAAGATAGATATGAACTTTACTATATGACGGTGAACGGACTACAAAAGGTTAGAACTGACTACAAGGAGAAATAAAATGCAAGAGTATTATAAGGGCGAATATAGTGAGCAAGCAAAAGCGCAGAGAAAAAGGGTGATAATTTTACTAATTTCTATCGTGGCGCTATATATTCTTTGTTCGGCAGGGTTTATGTGGTGGCACTCAACCCTAGTAATTCAATCGCCAACTATGACGTTAGTAAAAGTTTTGCATTACGTTTTGACGGCGATATTCGTGGTTGCGTTCTTTATCGTTTTTGGCATTAAATATAGAAGAGTAAACAAGTTTTACAAAAAATGTATTGATATGGAAACGGGGCTAACCGAAGAAAATATCGGCAGTTTTATTGAGTTTGATGATAAGATTCAAACTAAGGACGGAGTAGAATTTACTTCGGCAATATTTTTAGAATATAAAGAGAGAAAAAATGATTTTTACGAGCGAAAAGTGCTTTTGTTTTGCGACTTGCCTAAGCCTGAGTTAAATACGGGTGTTAATCTTAGATACGTCACGCAAGGCAACGTGCTTAAGTGCTATAGAGAAGAAAAGGAAGAAAAAGGAGAATAAAAAATGAGAGCAATAGTCACGGTAATAGGAAGGGATAAGCCGGGAATTACGGCTTCGGTAAGTACGGCTTTAGCCCAAAGAAACGTCAATATTGAAGATATAAGCCAAACCATAGTGCAAGGCAACTTCACTATGATTATGCTTTGCGAACTTGAAAATGCAAAAGTTTCGCTATTAGAACTAAAGAAAGAATTACAAGAAAAAGGGCAAGAAATAGGCGTTTCTATTCACGTTCAACACGAAGATATTTTCAATGCAATGCATAAGATTTAAGGGAAAGTTATGATAAATAGAAAAGAAATTATAGAAACTATCGATATGGTGGAAAAAGAACACTTTGACGTTCGCACCATTACTATGGGTATATCACTTTTTTCGTGCATAAGAGAAGACGCTGAAAAAACGGCAACTCTTTGCTACGATAAAATTTGCAAAAAAGCCGAAAATATTGTTAAAGTTGCAGGTGATCTTGGCAACGAATACGGAGTTCCGGTTATAAATAAGCGCGTTTCTATTACGCCTGCAAGTTTACTCACGGCTTCATTTAGTGGAAAGGAACTAGTATTAGCAAAGGCATTAGATAGAGCCGCTAAGACGGTTGGAGTAGACTTCTTGGGTGGATATTCTGCGCTAGTTCATAAGGGTATGACTTCCTTTGAAGAATCCTTTATAAAAAGTATTCCCGAAGCCCTTTATCTAACCCAAAGAATGTGTTCTTCGGTTAACGTGGGCTCTAGTAAATCGGGTATAAATATGGATGCCGTTAGGCTTATGGGTAAAATAATAAAGGAATCTGCAATAAGGACTGCTGATAACGATGGGCTTGGCGCTGCTAAGTTAGTAGTATTTTGCAACGCAGTAGAAGATAATCCGTTTATGGCAGGCGCTTTCCACGGAGTAGGCGAGGCGGAAACGGTTATAAACGTAGGCGTTTCAGGGCCGGGCGTAGTTCACCACGCATTAAAGAGTGAAAAAAATGCGTCTATTTTTGAACTTGCCGAAACCATTAAAAAGACGGCGTTTAAGATTACTAGAGTTGGGGAACTTATGGCAAGAGAAGCGTCTAAGAGATTAAACGCAAGTTTTGGCATTGTCGACCTATCTCTCGCTCCAACGCCCGTTATGGGTGATAGCGTAGCCCATATTCTAGAAGAAATGGGCTTAGAGTCGGTGGGAGCGCACGGAACGACGGCGGCTCTCGCTATGCTTAACGACGCAGTTAAGAAGGGCGGAGTTATGGCATCTTCAAGCGTAGGTGGTTTATCGGGTGCGTTTATTCCTGTTAGCGAAGATATAGGCATGATTAACGCTGCTAAAAGTGGGGCTATTTCTCTATCTAAGTTAGAGGCTATGACTTCGGTTTGTAGCGTTGGTATAGATATGGTTGCAATCCCTGGCGATACTCCAGACACCACTATAAGTGGCATTATTGCAGATGAAATGGCCATCGGCATGATAAACAACAAAACTACGGCAGTTAGAATTATTCCCGTTCCAAACAAGAAAGTGGGGGATAGTGTAGAATTTGGTGGTTTATTAGGTAGCGCGCCTATAATGAGCGTTAGTCCTTACGGATGCGCAGAGTTCATAAATAGGGGAGGAAGAATGCCCGCCCCAATACATAGTAATAAAAACTAAAAAGGGGAAATTATTTTGGACATTAAATACACTTGGGCAACTGAAGAGATATATTCTAGCGACAAGGCTTGGCAAGAAGAGTTTAATTATATAAAAGAAAAACTTGATTTATCGGCTTTTAAGGGAACGCTTGACAAAAAAGAAAATTTTATCAAGTTTATGAAAGCACAGGAAAAAATCACTAGAATACTAGAAAAACTTAGCGTTTACGCCATGATGAAGCACGACGAAAACACTAAGATTTCACTATACGACGGCATGGTAAATCAAATTACTTCTATATGCGCAGAGTTTTCATCTAGAATAGCCTTCGTAGTGCCAGAACTAACTAAACTATCTTCAAAAAAACTAAACGAATATATTCTAGATAAAGATTTAAGCGATTATTCTTATTTTCTAAAAACCCTATTAAAGAGAAAAGAACACGTTTTAAGCGAAGAAGAAGAAAGACTTTTGGCTCTAGGCTCTGAAGCGATGGGTTCGTTTAGAGAAATCTTCACTAAGATTGACGATGCCGACTTGCCTCTTTCAACTTTTACCCATAAGGGCGAAAAAATCACCT
>JAZOOV010000107.1:0-6806 GCA_045655215.1 Christensenellaceae bacterium
CAAAAGTTGCGAAAAATGGTTAAATATTGATATTCCTCTGGTTTGTAGAACCTCTTTAACAACTTAAATTAAAATTAATAAAAAAAAGAAAAAAATGAGAAAAAATCAAAAAATGCTTTGCGTCATCTATAAATAGGCACAAATTCGGTGTTTTTCAGCTAAAAAATCATAAAAAATCGACCAAAAAGTCAAAAAGGAATTGTTTCACATGAAACATCGATGTTTTTTACAATGTTTCCCGTGAAACAATTTTAACGTTGTTTAACGTGGAACGTCGTTGTTTTGGTGTTTGCCTAATCTTTTATTGGTGTTGGTTTTGCGAGGATTTTGATTAAAAAGTGGTAAAAATGACTCAAAACAAGGTATAAAATTCGGTGGGAAATTTAAAATTCATTCTGTCTCACGGGCTAAAAATGGCTTTTTTAAAAGCGAAAATTATCTAATTGACTAAAATTGTGTTAAAATTATATGCTTATAGAAGTGAATTGGCTGATTGGGTTTGTACATGGAATTTGTGGCTATGGCGGGTTTTGTGGTAGAATTTTGTGCGTGGCTTTCCTTGCGTTGTCGTATTTTAATTTTTATAAAATCTTTTGCGTCTAATTATAATTACATATTAAAACAAAAGCGCCTTTTAGATGGTTTTTGCGTTGTTTATTGGTGCAAATTTTTTATTATTTTGTGAGTTTTTCTGTGCCTTGTGGGGCTAGTGTTATAAGATAGGGATTGATAGTGTTGTTGCATAGCAGTCGGCATGTTATAGGTTGTAGTTAATTTGGTTTACGCTTATGTAAATAATTGCATTTTGTAAAAGGTTTATGGTTGCTTTTAGATTGTCATAATAAAGAGTGGTGTTTGGTTTATGTAAAGGTTTGCTATTTAGGGCTTAAAATTGTTTGAAAACGTTAAAATTATAGAAGAATCGTTTATTAAAATTTTTGCGTTTTATTTTTACTCGATAATTAAACGCATTATAAATTTTAATATTTTTAACAAAATGCGCTAAAATAAAAAGATGGCGCTAAATTAAAACAAATTAAAAATAATTTTACTTTTCTCTTGTATTTTTTTTATATTTAATGTATAATATAGTTGTATACGAAAAATTTTAGAGTTTTATTAACGATTTTCAAGGTTGGTTTAATATTAACTTGTTAAAATTTACTTGCACGATTAAACAACAAGGAGATTATTATTTTGGGTAAATCAAAGAATAAGTGGTTATGGATAATTCTTGCAGGCATAGTTTTGCTTGTGGGCGTATTGTCCATTTCTAATTTTTTAAATCAAAAGTATGAGATTGACTATTCGGAATTTGTTGAAATAGTTGACCAATCTGTTTCGGCAGACGGGGTAATTACGGGTTCTTATATTAAGGAAGAAACTATGCCGACCGTCGCTAAGATATTTAAGGATTACAAGTTTGAAGCGATGCAAATAACCGACGTTGTGTTCGACGGATACGTTATTACCTTTAAGGCTGTCTTTTTAGATGCAAACGACAAACTTTCTTATTTGCCGTTTGAAACGGTGTTTTCTAGAACGACGGGAAGTGTTGAAGCCTTAGAAGCAAAACTTCAATCGTTTGGTTGTTCGTTCTCTTGGACGGATCCTAATGCGGGCTCTTTCTGGTCGAGCGTGTTGCCAATCGTTGGATACGTTTTAGTTGCAGTTGTATTCATATTTATAATAATGCAAACGCAAGGCGGAACTAAGGGGGCAATGAACTTTGCTAAAACCAACGCTAGAGTAAATCAAAACCTTAAGGTTAGATTTACCGACGTTGCGGGGGCAGAAGAAGAAAAGGCTGAACTTGCAGAAGTGGTTGACTTCTTGAAAAATCCTAGAAAGTTCTCCGAACTCGGCGCTAGAATTCCTAAGGGCGTTTTACTAGTGGGCCCTCCGGGAACAGGTAAAACTCTATTCGCTAAGGCAGTTGCAGGGGAAGCGGGAGTTCCGTTCTTCTCGATAAGTGGTTCGGACTTTGTGGAAATGTTTGTCGGCGTAGGTGCGTCAAGAGTTAGAGATTTATTCGATTCGGCTAAAAAGAATATGCCGTGTATTGTATTTATCGACGAAATAGATGCAGTTGGTCGTCAACGTGGAACAGGTATGGGTGGCGGACACGACGAGAGAGAGCAAACCCTAAACCAACTTTTAGTTCAAATGGACGGTTTTGCTACTAAGGACGGAATTATCGTTATGGCGGCAACCAATAGAGCAGATATTTTAGACCCAGCACTTCTTCGTCCTGGTAGATTTGATAGACAAATTTACGTTAACGTGCCGGACGTTAGGGGTAGAGAGGCTATATTAAAAGTTCACGCAAGAAATAAACCGCTTGCTAAAGACGTTAGTTTCAAGACGGTTGCTCGTATGACTAGTGGTTTCTCGGGTGCAGACCTAGAAAACCTACTAAACGAAGCGGCAATTTTGGCTGCTAGAGCAAACAGAAAATATATCACTAATAAAGACCTTTACGAAGGAATTAATAAAGTATTAATCGGTCCACAAAAGAAATCTAGACTCGTGACCGAAACGGATAAGAGAATTACGGCTTACCACGAAGCAGGCCACGCAATCTTAGCAAGATTATTGCCAAATTGTGACCCTGTTCACGAAGTTTCTATAATTCCACGTGGTCAAGCGGCAGGCTACACTATGACTAGACCTGATAGCGACGACAATCACTTGACAAAGGCAAAACTTTTAGACGATATCGTTATGACCTTAGGTGGAAGAGTGGCTGAAGAACTAATCATTAAAGATATTTCGGCAGGCGCATCTGGGGATATTCAAGCAGTCACTAAGCGCGCAAGACTTATGGTGACCGAGTGGGGTATGAGTGAAAAGGTTGGTCCTATCTCTTACGGCTCGGATAGAGAAGTGTTTATCGGTAGAGATATGGCTTCTCACGTCACTTATAGTGAAAAGACGGCTGCCGTTATAGATGAAGAAATTAACGCAATCGTTAGTTCGTCGCTTGAAAAGGCAAGAAAACTATTAAAGGAAAACAAAAAACTTTTAGATAATATGGCAAGGCTTTTGGTGGAGAGAGAAACTATCTTTACCGAAGAAGTCGATATGCTTATGGAAGGTAAATCAGTTGAAGAAATTATGGACTTTATGGATAATTCAGTAGAGCCTGAAAATCCGTTCGATAGAAAGTCGGTTAAAGATATTATCGTAGACGAGCCTAAAGCAAATGAGCCAAAAGAAGAAAAGGGTGAGCCTAAAACCGAAGAATCAAAAGAAGAAAAAAACGAAGAAGAGAATAAGTAGTCTAAAAACCCAAACGGGCAGAAAATAAAAAGCAAAAGAAGGGAAAAGAATATGGGCAAAATAATAGCGTTTTCAAATCAAAAAGGCGGTGTAGGAAAAACTACTTCGTGCGTAAACTTATCTGCGTACCTGGCGCAAAGAGGATTTAAAACCCTACTCGTTGACCTTGATCCACAAGGCAATGCTACGAGTGGACTTGGATTTTCAAAAAGCGAAGTAAAAAATTCGGTGTATAACGTTATGATAGACGATATGCCGATAGAAGATGCCGTTGCAAAAACGTGCGTTGACGGGCTTGACCTTTTGCCGTCTAACATTGACTTAGCAGGGGCAGAAGTTGAACTCGTTTATATTAAGGATAGAGAACACGTTCTTAAAAAAGTGCTTGAAAAGGCAAGGGCAACCTACGAATTTATCATTATAGACTGTCCTCCGTCTCTTGGACTTTTGACCATTAACGCGCTAGCAAGTGCAGATTCGGTTATTATTCCTATTCAAAGCGAATATTACGCTCTAGAGGGTTTAAGCCAACTTATGAACACCATTAAATTGGTCGTTAAACACCTTAATGCAAATCTTAAAATAGAGGGCGTTGTTCTCACCATGAACGACAATAGGGCTATCATTTCTAGACAAATTTCCGAAGAAATTAGAAAGTTCTTTGGAAAGAGAGTGTACGACACGGTTATTCCTAGAAACATTAGGCTCTCGGAAGCGCCAAGCCACGGAGTTCCAATTATGCTACACGATACCAAGTGTTCGGGAGCAAGGGCTTATTCGGCGTTTACTGAAGAGTTCTTGGTTAGACAAGGTAAAATTAAAAAATCTTAAGTTATAAACCTAAATTAAACAACGGAGAAAAGGAAAAATGAAACAGAGAGGATTAGGAAAAGGATTATCGGTGCTTTTTTCGGAGACCGAGGGAGATTACGGCAAGAGTTTGTTGTTTGAAGAAACTGAAGAACAATCTCATAAAGGGGTGACCGAGATAGATATTACTTCTATTTTTGCTAACCCTAATCAGCCTAGAAAGGCGTTTGATCCAACGGCACTTCAAGAACTTGCTGATTCTATTGAAAAACACGGCGTTATTATGCCGATTATCGTTAATAAGAGCGGTGATAAATATATGATTATCGCCGGCGAAAGAAGATTTAGAGCAAGTAAAATCGCTGGATTAAAAACCGTTCCCGTAATCGTTAAAAATTACACCGAAAGACAAATTAAGGAAATTTCTCTTATCGAAAACTTGCAAAGAGAAGACCTTAATCCTATCGAGGCTGCTAACGCTATGAAGTCGCTTATGAGTGATTACGGCTTGACTCAAGAAGACTTAGCCGACAGAATTGGCAAGTCTAGACCGGCTATCGCAAACACTCTAAGACTTCTCTCTCTAACCCCAGACGTTAGAAGATTAGTAGAAGCCGGCTCTCTTTCAGCAGGACACGCTAGGGCGCTTATCTCTATGCCCGATACCGACCAAACTAAGATGGCTAACGCTATCGTTAAGGAAGGTCTTTCGGTTAGAGAAGTTGAAAAGAGAGTTAAAGATTACTTTATGACTCCTGAAGAAAAGGCTAGAAAAAAGCAAAAGATAGAACTTTCTGCCGAACTAAAAGAACTTGTTGCCGATATGCAAAGGGTGTTCGGGACTAAGGTCAACGCAATTGGAAACGACAACAAGGGCAGAATTTATATCGACTACTACACTCGCGACGATTTGGATAGACTAGCAGACATTATAGAATACTTAAAGAATAAATAAAAAGGGCAGGCACGGAAACGTGCCTGTTTTTAAGAAAAAATGCTTGAATTTACACCACTAAAGGAAAACGTTAATATAATAAGAGAATACATGCCACTATCAAAGGTGGAGTTTTGCGATATAAGTATAGGCACGAAATATATGTGGCGAGACGAGTTTAGGATAGACTACGCCTTTTTTGACGACACGCTAATATTAAAAGAGAGTTCTAGTGACTATCAAAACGCATTTTATTATCCTATTGGTAAAAATATTGACGGCGCTTTAACTCAAATAGAAAACTACTGCAAACAAAGGGGCGAGCCTTTGCTATTTTGTTGTATTGACAATGAAAGGGCTGTGGAACTTTCTAAAAGATATCCTTTTTCTAAAGTATATAATGATAGAGATTTTAGCGATTATATTTACGATGCAGACGCGTTTAAGAACTTTTCGGGCAAAAAGTACGGTGGACAAAGAAACCATATAAATAAATTTAAAAAAGAATACTCAAACTTTGAGTTTTCCATTATTAAAAGGGAAGATTTAGAAGATATCGACAAGTTTTTAAGTGAATATGAAAGGGGTATAGATTACTCTTTGTGGACTCAAAAGCAAGAAGAAGAAAAGGTTAGAGATTATATCGAAAAATCCTTTAGCCTTAATCAATTAGGCGCGTTAATTAGAGTAGATGGAAAGGTGGTTGCAATTTCTCTTGGAGAAGTTGTAAACTCTACCCTAATAGTGCACGTCGAGAAGGGGCTAAAAAACTATTCGGGCGTATATCCCACTATGGCAAATTTGTTTGCAAAAGAGTTTGCTAAAGAAGGAGTTAAATATATAAATCGTGAAGAAGACTGCGGGGACATGGGGCTTAGAATTTCTAAACTTCAATATCACCCAATAGAAGTTAAACAAAAGAATTTCGTTAAGGTTAGAAGTTGTTTTTACAAAATAAAACCACCTGTTTTTATTAAAACCGAGAGATTATCGATAGAAGAAATTTTAACTGCTGACGGCGAAAATTACGCTAGGCTTTATCTCGATGAAAACCTAAATAAATATTGGGGATACGATTATAAAGAAGACCTAAAGGGCGAGCCAAACGCCGAGTATTTTCTTTCCTTTATGCAAGGGCTAAAGGAAAAGGAAGAAGAATACTCACTAGCCGTAAAAAAGGACGGCGTTATGATAGGCGAAGTAGTTATGCACGGCTTTGATTTTTTCGGCAATCTTGAAATAGGGTTTAGAATAGAAAGAGAAAATCAAAAAAGGGGCTACGCTTTTGAAAGCGTTAGCGCCCTAATAGAGTATATTAAGCAAAACATTAAGCCTAAAAAGATAAGGGCAAAATGTTATCTAGAAAACGAACCGTCCAAAAAACTCATAGAAAAACTTGGCTTTTCTATGATGGGTAAAGACCAAACCTATTATTACTTTGAGAAAAAGTTAAGTTCATTTAGCGAAGGGTCGGCTCTTTTTTAACTCGTTGTTCAATTTTTTGGTGATTGCTAATGGTTTTAAGCATTTCACTCTGCAAAGGGCGAAATGCTTTTTCCTTAGGTTTTTCTTTTTCTTCTTTTTTTTGGTTTGGGAAAGAGAAGGCTTTCCCCAAATTTTCTAAAGAAAAATTAGTGGTATTAGACGCAGAATTTTCGTCTAAAGAGCCATCTACTTTAGCAGAATTTTGCTTGTAGAAATCAAAAAACGAGTTGAGAAGTTTAAAAATACCGAATTTATCCATAAATAACGCCCTCAAAAAAATAAAAACGCGTAAAAA
>JAZOOV010000108.1:0-3599 GCA_045655215.1 Christensenellaceae bacterium
CCTTTAATAAAAACGTAGATAAAAATTTATCAACCTGCATAGAGTCACTAGCAAAGGAAAAATCAGTGGTAGTTTTGTGTATTGGAAGCGATTTAGTTATGGGAGATAGTCTAGGCCCCCTCGTCGGCACAAACCTAATAAAGAAAAACGTAAATGCGCACGTTTACGGCACGTTAGATTTTCCTATCACAGCAAAAGAAGTAGAGTACGCTAAGGTTTATCTAAAAAAATTTCACCCAAATAGTCTAGTTTTGGCAATAGATGCTGCCGTCGGCAATTTTGAAGACGTTGGCGCAATAAGAGTAATAAACAAAGGCATAAAGCCGGGGCTTGGCGTGAACAAAAACTTAAAAACGGTAGGTGATATAAGCATAATCGGGGTGGTAGCCCCCAAAGAAAAAGATAGTTATAAACTTCTAAATCTAACAAGACTAAACTTAATATATAAAATGGCAGAACAAATTTCAAACGGGATAGACCTTTTCCTAAGAGAAAGACCAAACACCCTTGCTGTATAAAACAAAAATAAAACTCACTAAAAAGATACGCTCTTTTACTAGTGAGTTTTTTTATTTTAATTTATTTCTACAACTAATAGTTTAGTAGGTTTTATTTTTTCTTTCATTATTCCTTAATTTTGTCCATAATTTTATTAAGGCTAGCAACTTCCTTTACCTTAGTAAGCCTACCCGAAGTACAATAACTATACGCTTCGTTTCCGGCAACAATAATATGGTCAATGAGAGAAACGCCGTGAATTTCGCACAATACGTTAAGTTTTTTAGTGGTGAAATCGTCTTCATTACTAGGGTCAAGACTACCACTAGGGTGGTTGTGAACAACGATTAAAAATTTTGGCTTAAAAACGGCAAAACTTTTAACAATTTCCGAACTACTAATGGAAATGTTATCGGCAGTTCCACTAAGCCAAGGCAATTCGTGTAAAATGTTATACTTTTTATCTAGCATAATTACCGTCGTGCCTTCTTTAGTCAACTTGGAAAACTGCTCAATAATTTGGTCTTTCAAAACGTGAAAGGACCAAGCGACAACCTTCTTTTTCTTTTGTTCTTTTACATTTTCAAAAATCTTGCCGAGAATAACGAGTTCAGCAGCAACCTTTTTGCCAACGCCCTCCACCGTGACGAGTTCACTAGGGGAAGCAGAGAGAACTCCGTTCAAATCTCCAAACGCTCTTAAAAGTCTATGAGCGAGAGGATTAGTGTCAACCCTAGGAACAATACGATATAATAATACTTCTAAGAGTTCGTGTTCGGCAAGGCTATCTGGATTATTAAAGGCGCGACTAAGCATCCTTTCTCTATGTCCACCGTGAATATCTTTTTCCATAGCAATATTTTACCATAAACCCAAGAAAAATAAAAGAAATATTATGTTTTTTTGCTATAATAATTATTTTTTGTCAAAGAGTTTGCAAAACGGCAAAAAACATAATATAATAAATATAGTTAAAGGAGTGTTTTATGGAATATACAAAATTTTTTCCTTGTCTAAAGAAATTAATATCTTTTGAAAGTGTTAAGGGCGAAGCAAAAGAGGGCGCGCCTTTCGGCGAGCAAAATAGACTTGCGCTAGACTATTTTTTATCGATTGCAAACGACTTTGGGTTTAAAACCATAAACTACGACGGCTACGGCGGAGAAATCGTAGTAGGCGAAGGGGAAGAAATAGGCATTATGGGACACTTAGACGTAGTTCCCGTAGGCTCAGGTTGGAATACTCCCCCCTTTGAATTAACCGAAAAAGACGGAAAACTTATTGCTAGAGGCGTTGAAGACGATAAAGGCCCATCACTTCTTTGCTTGTTTGCCTTAAAAGAATTAATAGACGACGGAGTAAAATTTAATAGAAAAATTAGATTTTTCGTTGGTTGCAACGAAGAGGACGGCTGGAAAGACGTAGAATATATGCAAAGTAAAACTCAGTTTCCAAAATACGGATTTTCGCCCGACGGAAATTTCCCTGCAACATACGCAGAAAAGGGAATGTATATATTAAAGTTAAAATTACCAAAATTAACGGGTTTTGCTAACCTATTGGGCGGTAAGGCCCTTAACGCCGTATGTGACTTAGCAACGGTAGAAGTAGAAGAAAGCCAAATAGATAAAAACCTAATAGAAAAACTAGGCTTAAAACTAATAAACGGCAACACTTTAGAAAGCGTGGGAATAACTGCGCACGGCTCACACCCAGAAGAAGGCAAAAACGCATTTAGGGCAATCTTTTCTTATATGCAAGAGCGTGGCATTAACTTAAACGACATAGTAGAAAAGTTGTTCAACGATGGAATTGGGCTATCCGCATATAAAAACGAGCAAGGGTGGACGTCAGTTTCACCAAACCTAGCCGTAAAAACGGAAGATGGATATGAACTTTGGTGCGACCTAAGAGTTCCCGCTCCACTAACTGCAGACGAACTTGTGCCTTGCATAGAAAAAATAGGCTTAGAGTATTCTATAGTTGAAAAACACCCACCATTTATGACGGATAAAGACTGCTTTATGATAAAAGCGCTAAGCGACGCGTATAGTAGCGTGACAAAAAAGGACGGAACTCCCCAAGCGATGTGTGGTTCAACGTACGCAAGGGTATTTGAACAAGGCGCGTCTTTCGGTGTGGGAGACGAAGTTTGGCCGGGAAGTTGCCACCAAGCGAACGAATTCGTAGATAAAAAGCACTTCCTTGAATCATACGAAATATATAAACAAGCGATTTACAATTTAGTAAAATAGGAAAAAATTATGTTTGACGTAGAATTAGTTGGAAAAATAGGCTCAATGGCGCTTATAAACAAAGAAAATAATATGCTTGACTACACCCTAATTGCAAGAATCAGTAGGGAACTAAAACCGGGCTACGTTTGGGTGACTTCGGGCGCAGTAGAAACGGGCAGAATCGATTACGTTCAAAGAACGGGCAAAGAATTAAAGGGAAATCCTGAAGACGTAAAAACCGACTACGCAGCGCAAGGTCAGTCGATTTTGATGTCCACCTATCGCCAATACGTAGATCCAAAGTATTCGATAAGACAAGTGTTAATCGAGCATCAACATTTTAACGACGAATCGAAGAGAGAACACCTAAAAGAGATGCTACTTCGTGCAAAAGAGCAAAACGCAATTCCAATTATTAACTATAACGACGCAGTTAGTATTGAAGAAAATAGACGTTTAGAAATTCAATCGCTAAAAAAAGACCATAAAAACGTAGTTGAGTGTGTGGATAACGACGAAACGGCTTCGCAAATCGCTTGCCTAGTAAAAGCGAAAACCTTGCTAATACTAACGAGTGCTAATGGGATATATAAAGATAGCCAAAACCCAGATACTCTAATTGAAGAAATTAGTGGAAAAGACGTAAACGAAGTTTTAGAAAACATAACGCTATGCGAAAACTATTGTAATGGGGCTTCGAGAGTTGGGGCAAACGGAGCGAGAGCAAAACTAGAATACGTAAAAGAAGCAGTAAAAATCGGCACGACGGTAATAATTGCCAACTCAAAATACAAAATTAAGGATATCTTATCTGGAAAGGCAAAATGCACTAAAATAGGCGTTAGATAAAAATTAATAGAAAAA
>JAZOOV010000109.1:0-8525 GCA_045655215.1 Christensenellaceae bacterium
CGGAAATAGTAGAAAAAATGCAAAAAATATTGTATTCTCGTGGAGAATTTACTAAGGAAAGCTTTGATAGTGAAAAAATTATAGAAAAAATTAAAAACGATAAAAAGAGTAGTTTTGACGGAGTGGATTTCGTGCTTTTAGAAGACGTAAAGAAACCACAAATCGTAAAACTAACTTTTAGTGAACTTAAAGAGTTAATATAAAAAATGAACGTAAAAATAACCCCATCACAACTAAGCGGTAAAATAAAAGCCCCCGCTTCTAAATCATTTGCCCATAGAATAATCCTATCCGCCTTTTTGTCGGGAGAAAAATGCGTAATCGACGGAGTGGGAAACTCTAAAGACGTATTAGCAACACTTTCAGCATTAAGGGATATGGGTGCAAATTCTAGTTTAAATGACGGAGTTTGCGAAATAGAAAGGGTGAATAGAAAAAATAGCCAAAAAATAAACTGCATAGAGAGTGGCTCAACGCTAAGATTTTTAATTCCCGTAGCGTGCGCACTAGGACTAGAGTGTGAATTTACAGGCGAGGGAAGACTACTAGAAAGACCTATAAAAGAGTTAACCGACGTGCTAAATGAAAACGGTGGAAAAATCGTAGGGCATAAAATCACAGGAAAACTAAAATCGGGTGAATACAAAATTAACGCCACCGTAAGTTCGCAATTTATATCGGGGCTAATGTTTGCCCTGCCAATTATAGATGGGGATAGCAAGATAGTATTACAAGGAAACGCAGTAAGTAAAGGATACTTAGATATAACTATCGAAGTTTTATCAAAGTTTAATATAAAAATAGAAAAAACCGATTTCGGCTACAATATTTGCGGCAATCAAAAGTACGTAATGCCAAACAAAATAAAAGTAGAAGGTGATTTTTCGGGTGCAGCATTTTTGCTATCTTCGGGTGCAATAAACAATAGCATTACAGTAAGTGGGTTAAACGCAAACTCAACGCAAGGGGACGCAAAGATTTTAGACGTTTTAAGTAAATTCGGTGCAAAAGTTTCTTGTGAAAGAGATGAAATAACTATCACGGCAAACGGCTTAAAGGGGATAGAATACGATTGTGAGGATATTCCTGACTTAGTTCAAATCATATCGGTAGTAGCAAGTTTTGCCGAGGGCAAAACGGTGCTTAAAAACGTAGAGAGATTAAGGTTAAAAGAAAGCGATAGAATAAAGGCGATAATAGATATGCTAACTATCGCAGGGATAAGGGTTGAAATAAAAGATAACGATTTAATAGTGTATGGTGGAAAAGTAAACGGCGGAGAGTTTGACGGTGGAAACGATCATAGAACGGTTATGTCAAGCGCAATACTTTCGCTTTACGCAAGTGGCAGTTCAAAGATAGTAGGCGCGCAAGTCGTTGATAAATCGTATCCAGAATTTTTCAGCGACCTAATAAAACTAGGGGGTAATGTAGATGTCGATATTTAACGGCAAAAAAATAGCCTTAGAAATTTATGGCGAATCCCACGCAGAAAAGATAGGCGTAAAAATAAAAGGCTATCCTAAAATGCAAATAAATATGGACGCTCTAAGTGAATTTCTAAAGAGAAGACAGGCAAAAAAAGCCGTGTATTCAACTAGTAGAATTGAGAGCGACTTGCCAATATTTATAGGACTAGATAAAGATAAAATAGACGGCGAATTTACGGCAGAGATTAAAAACTCAAATAAGCGTTCAAACGACTATAATTCGCTATACGGAAAGCCCCGTCCATCACACGCCGACTATGCGTGGAGCGTAAAGGATGGAGTGCTAGATTTTTCCGGTGGTGGAAGATTTTCGGGTAGACTCACAGCCCCATTTTGCATAGCAGGTGGAATTGCCAAGCAATACCTAGAAAGTTTAGGAATTAAAATTGAAGCGTACGTTTCTAAGGTGGGAAAGGTTCAAGCAAAATCTTATAAAAATGAAAAAATCACAGTAGAAGACGTTTTAAGAGAAAGAGAAGGGGCTTTTCCATCTCTAGATAAAAAGCAAGAGATAATCGAAGAAATAACCAAAGCAAAAGTTCAAGGCGACTCGGTAGGTGGAAAGGTAGAGTGCGTGGTAAACGGCTTAAAAGCAGGGCTCGGCGACAACTTGTTTTCGGGGCTTGAAGGGAAAATTTCCTATCTATGCTACGCAATACCAGCCGTTAAGAGCGTGGAATTTGGGCTTGGCGAAGAGTTTAGTGAGAGTTTAGGCTCTATGGTTAACGACTCGTTATATTTTGAAGACCAAGTGATTAAAACTAAAACTAACAATTCGGGTGGAATAAATGGTGGAATAACTAACGGCAACGATATAACCCTAGCCGTGACGTTTAGGCCGACTCCTTCCATTTCTAAAGAGCAGGACTCGGTGGATTTAGTTAACAAGACGAATGTAAAAATACAAATACAAGGTAGGCACGATAGTTGTATCGTACCAAGAGCCGTACCGGTAGTAGAAAGCGCAGTAGCAATAGCATTATTAGATGAAATTTTATAAAGGTGAAAAAATGAAGGACTTATCACAAATTAGAGTAGAAATCGATCAAGTAGACGACCAAATTAAGGAATTATACTTAAAGAGAATGGGACTTGCCGAAGAAGTTGCCAAGCAAAAAAAGCAAACGGGCAAGGGCGTGACGGATATTGAAAGGGAAAACGCAGTAGTATATAGACTAGCAAAAGATTTACCAAACAATATGAAACTATACCTAAAGGAATTATATTCTACAATATTTAATACGGGCAAAGCATATCAAAGCACAATAATTGGGAAAAGCAGTCAAACAATAAGCAAATTAGAAGAATTATTAAAAGGCGAATTGGAAAACTTTCCAATAACTGCGTCGGTTGCTTGTCAGGGAATAAAGGGAGCAAATAGTGGCGTTGCAACGCATAAACTCTTCCCAGTAAGCGACATTATGTATTTTAGAGATTTCGACGGAGTATTTAACGCCGTAGAAAAGGGTTTTTGCGAATACGGAGTATTGCCGATAGAAAATAGTTCGGCAGGCTCTGTTTCGGAAGTGTACGACCTAATGAAAAAGCATAATTTCTATATCGTTAGGTCAATTAGGGTGAGAATAGACCATTGTTTATGCGCAAAGGAAGGCGCAGATATTAAGAATATCAAAAAGGTAATTTCACACTCGCAAGCCCTTTCGCAATGCCAAGACTATCTAAAGAATCTAAAGGTTGAAACGGAGTCTTGCGAAAATACTGCCGTAGCAGGCAAAAAGGTTGCCGACGGCGACGATTTGACCGTTGCTGCTATCTGCTCGTACGATTGTGCCGAGGCTTATGGACTTAAGGTGTTAGATAAGAGCGTGCAAGATAACCTAAATAACTTCACTAGATTTATTTGTATTTCGAAAGAACTTAAAATCTTTAGTGGGGCAGATAGAATTAGCGTAATGACTTCACTTTCACACAAACCAGGCAGTCTAAACGCAATACTCGCAAGATTTTCAGCGTTAGGGCTAAACTTAACTAAGATAGAATCAAGACCGATTGCAAACTCGGAGTTTGAGTTTATGTTCTATTTTGATTTTGAAGGCAACGTTAAGGATTTAGAAGTTAAAAACGTTATTTCGGAATTAGAAAACGGCTCGGACAAATTCGTATTCTTAGGAAGTTATAAAGAGATTTTATAGGAAAAAAGATGAAATACGCATTGATAGGCGAAAAACTAGGTCATAGTTTTTCTAAAATAATCCACAACTTGTGCGGGCTTGAGTACGATTTAATAGAACTAAATAAAGACCAAGTGGAAAACTTTGTCAAGAGTTCTACGTACGACGGATTTAACGTGACCATACCATACAAGAAACAAGTGATGGAATATCTAGATGAGATTTCCCCGTTAGCAAGGCTAGTGGGTAGTGTAAACACGGTCAAAAGAGAGGGGAATAAACTCGTCGGCTACAATACGGACGTAAGTGGATTAGAATACCAAATTGAAAGCGTTGGCGAAAGCGTAAAAGATAAAAACGTGCTAATTTTAGGCTCTGGTGGAGCGAGTTTAACGGCAATCGCCCTATGTAAAAAGAACGGCGCAAAAACTTATAAAATCGTATCTAGATGTGGTGAAGTTAACTACGAAAATTGCTATAATTATAAGCAAACTGAAGTAATAATAAACACCACGCCCGTAGGAATGTATCCAAACGTAGACGGCGTTCCAATAGATATAGAAAGGTTTAGTAAACTAACTGCAGTATTCGATTTGATATACAATCCAATTAGAACAAATCTTATTTTAAGAGCCGAAAAAATGGGGTTAAAATGTTCGGGTGGTCTTAAAATGCTTATAATGCAAGGGGTAAAAAGCCAAGAAATATGGCTAGGCGAAAAAAAAGACCCCGAGATTATAGAAAAACTTTTCGTAGAATTAACTAAAACCAAAAATAATTTAGTTCTTTCGGGAATGGCAGGCTCTGGCAAAACGAGTATAGGAAAAGAGTGCGCTAAGATATTAAATCTACCCTTCTACGACGTAGATAAAGAGATAGAGTTAAAATATGGTAAATCACCAAGCGAAATAATATTAACTGAAGGGGAAGAAACTTTTCGTGATATAGAAACTGAAGTGGTGCTAGAACTATCCAAAACGGGTGGCAAGGTAATTAGTTTAGGCGGTGGCAGTATCTTAAGAGAACAAAACGTAAATGTCTTAAAGCAAAACGGAATAATAGTTTATATAGAAAGGGATATAGAAAAACTAGTAGATAAGGATAGACCGTTATCTCAAAAATTCGGTATAAGAGAACTCTTTGAAAAGAGAAAAGAAATATACGAAAGCACCTTTGATAGAAAGGTAGAAAATAATCAAGATTTAGAAACGGCAGTAAAAGGAGTGATAAAAGAGTATGAAATTGCTTGTTATAAACGGAGTTAATCTCAATATGCTCGGCATACGCGAGCCTGAACTTTACGGAAAGCAAGATTATAAAGCGCTAGTAAAGTACGTAAAAGAAAGCGCTAAGGAACTCGGAGTAAAAGTAGATTGCTATCAATCTAATTACGAAGGCGATATCGTCACCAAAATTCAAAAGGCGATAGGCAAGTATGATGGAATTATTATAAACCCGGGCGCGTTCACTCACACTAGCGTGGCTATACTAGACGCGCTAAAAGCAATTTCTATAAAAACGGCAGAAGTTCACCTAACTGATATAAAGAGTAGGGAGGAGTTTAGAAATTTTTCATATATCTCACTCTACGCCGAAAAAGTAATAGTCGGCAAAGGTTTTTTAGGTTATAGAGAGGCAATGGAGTATTTTGCAAAATAAATTTAAAAAATAAGACGTAGCGTTAAAAATGCTACGTCTTTTTACGTGATTCAATAATAGAAATATTGATTTTAAACGGCTTTTTCTACAAGATTTGATTTTGTGAAAATCGCTTTAGCCCTCATAATTAAGGGCAGATAACGAAAGCGAAGAAGAAGTGCAATATCTTTTGTAGTAGACCTAGTGGAAGTTCATAAAAGTCCAATTGACCAACGTTGGCGTAGATAGATCCGATAAATAGGGAAAGGAATGCTACGATAGTTCCGATCGTTAGTGTGATGAAAAGTATTGGACTGAACAAAAGTGTCAAAATCAAGTAGATGGAAATATGCGTTTCAAAGCCACCGCTTACCTTGCCCCAGCCTGCTTCAATAGCGTCGTTTGTCAAAGAGAGGTGGTCGGTAGAATAGGTTTTAACCTTTGCACCGCTTCTATGCACAAACTTGTAATTAGCGTTGTACGATTCAACTGTCACAGCGCAACCGCGAATAGACACTAAGAGCGCTGCCGAGACGAATAAGATAAAAAATGATAAAAATGGGTTGAGCAACGGAATATTTAATCCTGAGAGGAAAGCAGGAAGGCTTCCCAACATTCCCAAAAAACCATACGCCATCAAAAAGGATAGTGGTAGAACGAAGAAAATCATCAAAATTAGATTTGCCAATCGTCCCATACGGAATTCAGTTCCAAGTTCTATGTAGAACAAGTAGCCAAAGATTGCGGCGATCACGTTGTCGTCATCAAAGGTCAACTCAAGGCTACTTCTTTGAAAGCGCGTGCTAACAATCGTTCCGATAAGGATACGAACGAAAGCGATAGGAGCCAAAAGGAACTCCATTAGATAAGGGAAGAACTGTACACATTCTCTAATTCGTCCCATAATCAAAGCAAGAATGGCCAAAAGAATAGCGAGGAAGATAACGGGGCCAAGTTTGCTTTCCATAGTAGACGTTAAAATTCCGATTACACAAACGCCAAGAATTGTCTGAAGAATGGAAAGGAAATATGCGAAAAACTTTTTCATAATAATAAACTCTCCTCATAATAAATTCCTTGATATTATAGCATATGCGCTTAGTTAAGTCAATATTTAAGGTAAAACTACTTGGAATTTTGAGACGTTTAAACGCCGTCACTTTGTAATTGCCCACTCTTCATCAATAAACAAAAAAAGAAGTACGCAAACGTACTTCCTTTTTTTATGATTAGATTTAGAAAACAAGTTTATTTTCTCAAAAATTTAAATTTTGCTTTAAGTTTAGTTGCAGTTGGGCATCTAAAAAATGCTAGTTTATGTATATTATTTAAGGTTTTAGGAATAGTTAATTCAGTTAGGTTAGAGCATTCAGAAAAAGCATATTTATCAATTTCCGTCACTTTATCTTTTATCGTCACCTTTTTTAAATTTTTGCAGCGGGAAAAGGCGTTTTCTGCAATTTTGCCACCCTCAATAGTAATTTCTTTTAGTGATTTGCAAGCGTAGAATGCTTCGTGATTTATTAAATTAACGCTACTTGGAATATTTACTCTCTCGATTTCAGAAAACCTAAAAGCGTCATTTCCTATGGTTTCCAAACCGTCTGGCAATGAAATGCTAGATAAATGGCAATAGTCAAACGTGCCCCACTCAATATGTTTTATTTTGCTAGGTATAGTTATGTGTTCAAATGCTGCGCCTACGAAAGCATGCTCTCCTATCCTTAGTAAACTGTCTGGCAGTGCAATATGATTTAGGAAATGACAATTACAAAAAGCATGGTTTGCAATTTCTACTAGAGTGTCTGGCAAAATTACTCTTTCTAACTCTTTGCAGTCTTGAAAAGCACGTTCTCTAATTGATGTTAAGCCACTGGAAAGTTCTGCGATTTTCAAATTTCTACAATGACAAAAAGCAGAATCTCCAATTACTTTAACACTTTTAGGAAGAGTAAGATTAACGATGCCTGTATTATAAAATGCCTCTTCGCCAATTTCAGTTAGTCCGTTTGGTATATGAATTTTTTCTAAACTTTGGCAATTAGAAAAAGCCAAATCTTCGATTTCAGTGATACTGTCTGGTAAGTTTATCTGTTTTATTTTTGATTGACCTATAAAACATTCCTTTCCAATGCGAGAAACTATTTTGCCGTCAATTTCCCTAGGAATAAAAACCCTTTCATGCGAGTTCTTACAGCGCTCAATCGTTATTTTTCCTAATTCGTTTTCAAAGTAGTCAAAATCCTTTTTGAACTCTTGCATTTTATTAGGGGATAAGGTAAGGTTTGAATCTTCTTTTTTGCTTTCTTCAATAACTTTTTCAATATGTTTTAATAATCTCGTTGAAGCGTCGAAAGAAGAGTAGTCAATACTTTGGCGATTAGCAAGCGCCATAGGTAAATCACCAGGGTTGATATTCTTATATAGAACTATTAGACTATCTTTTCTTTTCTCGTTTCTTTCAATCTTCTTAATATATCTAGTCCACTCGTTTCTTATCCACGGAGAAACGAAGTACTCGGGTTTTTCACCGAAAACAATCATAATTTTTGAAGTGTTTAAGGCATTATAAATGTAAGGCTCGTATTGTTCGCCTACTTTATCTCTTAAACTTATACGGCTAAAAAATACTTTGTAGCCTTCTGAAATTAAAACGTTGTAAAGGTCTTGCGCGTCTATACTATCTTGCGTTCTTTTAATGCCGTTTGCTTTATCACTATCCTTAAAACTTATAAAAATATCGTAGGGTGGTTCTTTGCTTGCCTTTGTCGTCCACTCAATTCTTAACTTTTCAATAAGTTTCGCTTGTTTTTGATATTCGTTTGCAATATCTGCCGGTGCTTTTGCTATAGCCTTCTTAACGTCAACGTTTTCTAGAAAGGAATTTTCTGAAAGGGCATGGAAGGTAGGTATCTTTTTATTTTCGTTAAGGTCGATAACGTAGGTAATGCCGTTTTCTGCAAGTGCTTTGCCCCAATAGGCTTCGTAATCAACGCCGTCCTTAAAAATAAGATTGTTAAAAAGTTCAGTAGCCTTTTCAAAATCCTCGTTTCTTAAAACTTCCCATGCGCGTTTATTTTCATCGGTGCAAGAAGACCCTATGTTTTCAGTAGTCCAACGATTGCCACACGCGTCGCACACGTTAACGTTTCCTATTCTTGAAACCGTACCACCACATATTTTGCAAACTTCCATAAAATTTTCTCCGTATTGATAAAATTAATATAATTTTAACATAACCAGCGCCTTTTGTCTATAATTAAAT
>JAZOOV010000110.1:0-10702 GCA_045655215.1 Christensenellaceae bacterium
TAAAAAGCAAGTCTTTTTTATATATTCACTATATCTATTATGGTTAAAATTTTATTTTCTACCGTAAATCTAACGTTATAATCTTGGTAGGTAAAGCCGTATTCTCTGCCGTCATCGTGATAAGACGGTCTTGGATCGTCTTCTAAACACTCTATAATTTGCGTTAGAATTTCTTTAGGTGGGGTAGAAGTGAGATTACTAGGCAATATAACTTTTAATTTGTAGTCAATAAACTCGTCGCTAAACCCACCGATAGCATCTTCAATTTTATCACTATGTGGAATATACGGCTTAATATCGTAAATGGGCGTGCCGTCAACTAAATCTACGCCACTAACTATTAGTTTAACTCCGTTAGAAGTGTCCACTCTTTCTAGTTTAACCGAAGATAGCCCTAATCCGTTAGGACGAAATGGGGAGCGAGTTGCAAAAACGCCGACCTTTTTATTTCCACCTAGTCTTGGCGGTCTAACCGAAAGCGTTTGTGTTTCGGGGCTTAGTGAAAAGCCGAAAATTAGCCAAAGGTGAGAAAAGTTTTCTATCTCTTTAACTGCATCTGGGTTATTATATATTCCTAAAAAAGAGATTTCACCCATAGTAGACGGCGCTCTTCTACTCTGTCTAGGAATACCGAATTTTTCCTTAAATCCTGTTTTTATTACGGCAACGGGCTCGATAAATTTTTTATTCATAAAAATATTATAATTCAATAATAAATAAAAAGCAAGAGCCTTGAAAAAATAAAAAAAGTATGCTAAAATTAGTTGGTGGATAATGAAAAAAAGGAGAACTAAAATGATTCACTCGTTTTTAATGGTAGGACAATCGAATATGGCAGGTAGGGGCTTTAAGGAAGACGTTGAACCTATAAAAAACCCCAACGTAAAGATACTTAGAAACGGATGGTGGATAAACTCATACGTTCCCGTTAACCCCGATAGAGCGTTCTCTGGGGTGACTCTTGCCGAAAGTTTTGCAGACCTTTACGCTAAAGAGCACGAAGGGGTGACGGTTGGTCTTATTCCTTGTGCGGACGGAGGCTCGGACTTAGATTGTTGGAGAGTTGGGGGATTGCTTTTCGACAATGCAATTTACCAAGCGAGATTGGCGAGTAGAACTTCTAATATCGTAGGTATATTATGGCATCAAGGAGAAAGTGATAGCACCAAAGAAAAGGCAAAGTTATACGAAGAAAAATTAAGAGAAATTATTGCTGGCTTTAGAAGTGAGCCCGTGCTAAAAGACCTTCCTTTCGTGGTTGGGGAACTTGGTGAATATCTAAAAGATTATGCTATTCCCGAACAAATGGAATGCTTTAGGGAAGTGAACGAAAAGATGTATAAGGTTGCGTCTACTACCGAAAAGATGGCGTTTGCATCGTCAAAAGGATTAACCGATAATGGAGATAATCTTCATTTTAACGCAAAATCGCTTAGAGAATTAGGCGTTAGATATTACGAGGCGTTTAAGACCATAGAAGAAAAGGATAGAGTTTTTGAAGAGAAGCCTTCGGAAAGGGGGGCAATTAGAACAGGGATGGCTCTACTTTAAGAAAAGTTTTAAGATTAAAATTAAGGTGTAGTGGGAATAAAACCTTATATGAAAGAGAGAATTTATTGCTGTATCGATTTAAAGAGTTTTTTTGCATCGGTTGAGTGTGTGGAAAGGGGTTTAGATCCGTTTACCACAAATTTGGTCGTGGCAGATCCAACGAGAACTGATAAATCGGTATGTTTAGCGATAACTCCAGCAATGAAAGAACTCGGCATTAAAAATCGTTGCCGAGTTTTTGAAATTCCTAAGAATATAGAATATATAACGGCAAAGCCACGTATGAAATTGTATATGAAAAAGTCTGCCGAGATATATTCAATATATTTGCAGTATGTTGCAAAGGAAGATATACACGTTTACTCGATAGACGAAGTGTTTATCGACCTAACCGACTACGTAAAAATATACGGAAAGACGGCGCACCAAGTAGCCAAAATGCTTATTGATAGAGTGTACGAAAAAATGGGACTTTGCGCAACGGTGGGAATAGGCACAAACTTGTTTTTAGCAAAGATTGCCCTAGATATAACGGCAAAAAGTTCGTTAGACTTTATGGGATATTTAGACGAAGAACAATTTAAGCGCACTATTTGGCATCATAAACCCATAACGGATATATGGAATATAGGCGTAGGCACGGCTAGAAAACTTGCAGAGTACGGAATAACCGACCTTTACGGAGTGGCTCACGCCAACGAAAAGATGCTATATAGATTATTCGGCGTAAACGCCGAACTTTTAATCGACCACTCTAAAGGAATAGAAACTTGCACGATAAAAGATATTCAAGGTTATAGGACTAAACATAGGTCGTTATCAAACAGTCAAATTTTGTTTGAAGATTATAGTTATATGGACGCTTTTACTATTCTAAAAGAGATGGTGGAAAACCTTGTTTTAGAAATGGTGGAAAAAGATTTAGTGGCAGACGGAATTTCCCTAGGCATAGGCTACGGCAATAGAGAGCGTTCAACGGCTGGGGGAAGTACTAGCATAGGTGGATACACCAATTCTTTTAATAGGATAATGAAGTGCTTTGAAGACTACTATTTTAAGATTGTAGATAGAGCAGAGCCTATTAGAAAAATTAGCGTAGGGCTAAATAACGTCGTGCACGAAGAGTATTCTACTTTCGACTTGTTTTCTACTACCGAAAAGCAAGAAAAGGAAAAAGAACTACTTAAGACGGTGGTTGGAATAAAGAAAAGGTATGGAAAGAACGCGCTACTTAAGGGCACGAGTTATACTGAAAAAGCCACGGGTAAAGATAGGAATAAAATGGTAGGAGGGCACGCAGGTGGAGAAGATGAGTAGTAGTGATAGAGCCAAACAATTTATGCCCTTTGCCGCGCTTAGAGGGTATTACGGAGAAGTTCGCAAAAAGGAGAAAATATATAAAGAAAGACGTGAACTTCTAGAAGAAGAGGCAATAGAACTCTCTAAAAAAGTAGTAGAGATAAAAAAGGGCGACGTCTATAAGATACTATATTATGAAGACGGTGGATATATAGAGACTACGGGTGCAATAACGCAAATAGATTTAACCTTAAAATCCTTAAGCGTTGTAAAAAAGAAAATAAGTTTTACCGATATTTACGGTATAGAAAAGGCGTAAGATGAAATTGATATTAGCGAGTAATTCGCCGAGAAGAAAGGAAATATTAACTAAAATGGGGTATGAGTTTACGGTTATCCCATCTCTTTTCGACGAGAGCAAAACAAAAGAAAAAAATAGTAAAGTGGCAGAATTTTTTGCATTAAATAAAGCAAGAGAAGTTTTTAATAGGCTAGAAAATAAGGACGGCGTAGTGGTTTTAGGCTCAGACACCATAGTTTATTTTGAAGGCGAAGTTTTAGGAAAACCAAAGGATAGAGAAGACGCAGTTAAAATGCTAAAAAGATTATCCGGTAAAACTCACGAAGTGATAACGGGATACGCTATAATTAATGAGAACTTCGAGATTAGTGGAAGTGAAAAAAGCGAGGTAATATTTAACGATTTGACCGAAGAATATATAGAAAAATACGTAGATTTAGCAAAACCACTAGATAAAGCGGGCAGTTATGGTATTCAAGACGGGTTTGATTTGGTAAAAGAATATAGGGGAAGTTTTGATAATATCGTAGGGCTTCCGTCTGAAAAAATTAGCACGCTTTTAAAAAATATTTTATAAATCATTTGCCAAAAGTAGTGGGCTTATGATATAATAAGCAAGATAAGATTTTAGGAGAAAAAGAAATGGCAAGTGGCATTTTATTTGCAACTAAATCAAGCGTAGATATATCTAGCCGTCACTATCTTTTAAAGTCTAAGTGTTTAAAAAAATCGTTTTGTTAGGAGACCTATTTTTTGGTCTCTTTTTTTATAACAAAAGAAAAAAAGTTTTAAGGAGAGAAACAAATGAGTAATTTAGTTTACGGCGTAAAGGACAAACCGGGTTTATGGAAAACTATCGTGTTTGCTTTACAACAAGTGCTCGCTATTTTAGCGGCAACAATCGTAGTTCCTGTTATCATTAACGGCGCTACCGGTTCAGACATGAGCCAATCTGCAGCATTATTTGGTGCAGGTGTAGGTACTATCGTGTACTTATTGTTCACTAAATTCAAAAGCCCTGTTTTCTTAGGCAGTTCTTTTGCATTTATCGGTTCAATGTGCACGGCTTTTGCAAGTGCAGCAAGCATGGCAGTTGGTTATTTAGGCTTAATAATCGGTGCAGTTATGGCAGGCTTGGTTTACGTGATTATCGCGTTGGTAGTTAAGTTTGCAGGCGTTAACTGGATTGACAAAATTATGCCAGCATCAGTTATTGGACCAACCGTTGCAGTTATCGGTTTATCACTAGCAGGCAACGCAGTTGGCGATTTAACCAAGGGTTCTGTTATGACTAGTGTTGACGTTCCTACTATCGTTGAAGGCGTTATTCAAAACGTTCCAACCTTAGTTCCAACTGCTAATCCATTTGTCGCATTACTTTGTGGTTTAGTGACCTTAGCAACCGTTATCGTATGTTCAGTATACGGCAAGAAAATGCTTAAGATTATACCTTTCATTATCGGTATCTTAGCAGGTTATGCTGTTGCTGCAATCTTTACTCTAATCGGTACTTTAGCAGAAATTCCAGAACTTATGGTAATTAACTTCAGTTTATTTAACAATATGGCTTGGGTTCCAGAATTTACCTTTATCAAGGCTTTCGAAGGCTTTAGTAGTCTTGGTGGATTCGGCGCATATCTTGCAACTATAGCAGTTGCTTACGTTCCTGTAGCGTTCGTAGTATTTGCTGAGCACTTAGCAGACCACAAGAACATTTCTTCAATCATTGGCACCGACTTAACTCGTCATCCAGGTTTACACAGAACTTTACTTGGCGACGGCGTTGCCTCAATGGTAGGCGCCTTCTTCGGTGGTTGTCCTAACACCACTTACGGCGAATCAGTTGGTTGCGTTGCAATCTCTGGAAACGCATCTGTAGTGACCATTTTAACTGCAGCAATCATTTGTATCTTGGCAGCGTTTGTTGCTCCGTTCGTGACATTACTTGCTTCAATCCCATCTTGCGTAATGGGTGGCGTATGCTTCACGCTTTACGGATTTATCGCTGTATCAGGCTTAAAGATGATTCAAAAGGTTGACCTTAACGACAACAAGAACTTATTCACCGTATCAGTTATCTTAATCGCAGGTGTTGGTGGCTTAGTTCTAAATATTGGTAAAGTGACCTTAACGGCTGTTGCTTGTGCATTGATTTTAGGTATCCTAGCAAACCTTTTAGGTTCAATCAAGTGCAAGAAAAACCAAGAAGAAGATAAATAAATTTAATAATTAAGTTGAAGGGCGAATGAAGAATTCGCTCTTTAACTATAAAAAAGGGAAGAAATAAAATGAAAAATTATCCAAACGTTCATATTTTAGACCATCCACTTATTCGTCATAAGCTCGCAATAATAAGAGATAAAAACACCAATACCAAGCAATTTAGAGAAATTATTAGCGAAATTGCTACTCTTATTGCTTACGAAAGTTTCAAGGACGTTCCTACCCAAGAAATAGAAGTAGAAACCCCACTTGAAGTGACCAAGCAAATAGTAGTAAAAGAAAACTCTATTGCAATCGTTCCAATTTTGAGAGCAGGCTTAGGCATGGTAGACGGAATTTTATCACTTTTTCCAGCGGCAAAAGTAGGTCATATTGGTTTATATAGAAACGAAGAAACCTTAGAGCCACAAGAATATTACTGCAAACTTCCCGTAGGAATTGATGAAAAGGTTGTAATGGTAGTAGACCCAATGCTCGCAACGGGCGGAAGCGCTTGCGACGCTATTAAAATGCTTAAGAAAAGGGGTTGCACTCAAATTAAACTTATGTCAATCATCGCTGCTCCAGAAGGAGTACAAAAGGTTGCAGAAACTCATCCAGACGTAGAGATTTACGTTTCTACTCTAGATAGATGCTTAAATGAAAACGGCTATATTTTACCTGGTCTTGGAGACGCAGGCGATAGAATATTTGGTACGAAATAATTTATTATCTCCCGATTTTTTCGGGAGATAATTAAAAAATAGAGAGAAAAACATGGAAAGGGGCTTAGAAAAAAAATTAAAAACGCTAATAGAAGAGTATAAAAATGGAAACGCGCTATATTTAGAGCGTGATGGCTATATAATTATGCCTTCTTTTTGCGACGTGCACGTTCATTTTAGAGAGCCCGGTTTTTCATATAAAGAAACTATCTATTCGGGGAGTAGAGCGTCGGCAAAGGGTGGATATACTGCCGTTTGCACCATGCCAAACCTAAATCCCGTGCCAGACAGCGTGGAAAACCTTAAACTTCAATTAGACATAATTGAAAAAGACGCTGTAATAGACGTTTATCCATACGCGTCTATAACCAAGGGGCAAAAGGGCGAAGAACTCTCAAAGATGGATGAATTAAAAGATTTAGTTTGTGCTTTTTCGGACGACGGAAGGGGCGTTCAAACTGAGAATATGATGGTAAGCGCAATGGAAAAAGCAAAATCATTAGATAAGATGATAGTTGCCCATTGTGAAGATAATTCGCTACTTTTCGGTGGGTATATTCATAAGGGAGAATATGCTAAAGCGCACGGACATAGGGGGATATGTTCGGAGAGCGAATATAAGCAAATTGAAAGAGATTTAGAACTAGCAAAAAAAGTAGGTTGCAAATATCACGTTTGCCATATATCTACTAAAGAGAGCGTGGAAGTCATAAGAAAAGCAAAAAAAGATGGGGTAAACGTCACTTGTGAAACCGGCCCACACTATTTGATTTTGACGGACGCAGACTTAAGAGAAGACGGAAACTTCAAGATGAATCCACCACTTAGGAGCGAGCAAGATAAACTAGCACTAATTGAAGGATTAAACGACGGCACTATAGATATGATAGCCACAGACCACGCGCCACATAGCCAAGAAGAAAAAAGTAAAGGCTTAGAAAAGAGTGCTTTTGGAATTGTGGGAATAGAAACTTGTTTTCCACTTTTATACACTTACTTAGTGGAAAAGAAGTTAACGAGTTTAGAAAACGTAATAGAGAAAATGAGTATAAATCCGAGAAACCGTTTCGGGTTTAAGTTAGATAAATTAGATTATACGATATTTAAAAAAGGAAATTACCAAATCTTATCGCAAGAATTTTTATCAAAGGGCAAAAACACTCCGTTTGAGAAAACGAAAGTTAGTGTAAAATGCGTTCTTACGGTTAGAAGGGGAGAGATAGCATATAAAGACGAGGAGATAGACAATGCCTAAGAGAACAGACTTAAAGAGAATAATGATAATCGGCTCAGGCCCAATAGTAATTGGTCAAGCAGCAGAATTCGACTATGCGGGAACACAAGCCTGCTTGTCGCTTAAGGAAGAGGGATACGAAGTAATTTTAGTAAACTCTAACCCTGCAACCATAATGACCGACACTTCTATTGCAGACAAGGTTTATATGGAGCCACTAACCCTAGAATACGTTGCGAGAATACTTCGCTATGAAAGACCAAACGCAATAATTCCAGGAATTGGTGGACAAACAGGGCTAAATTTAGCGATGCAACTAGAACAAAAGGGAATATTAAAAGAGTGCCAAGTAGAACTTCTAGGAACTAGCAAGAAGTCTATTGAAGAGGCAGAAGATAGAGAACTATTCAAAAATCTCTGCACTAGAATAGGCGAGCCTACGATTCCATCGGAAATCACTTACGATTTGGAGCAAGCAAAAGAGGCTGCAAAGAGAATTGGCTATCCCGTAGTATTGCGCCCTGCGTTCACTTTAGGTGGCACGGGTGGTGGCTTTGCGTACGACGAAAAGCAACTTGAAGAAATCGGCATTAACGCATTTAAACTTTCTCCCGTTCACCAAGTTTTAATTGAAAAGAGCGTTAGGGGATTTAAAGAAATCGAATTTGAAATGATGCGTGACGGAAGTGATAACGTCATCACCATTTGTGGTATGGAAAATATCGATCCCGTAGGCGTTCATACGGGTGACTCTGCAGTTGTAGCCCCAATTTTAAGTCTTAATGAAAAAGACTATAAAATGTTAAACGATAGCGCCGTTAAACTTATAAAAGCGCTTGAAATTGAAGGTGGTTGCAACGTTCAGTTCGCCCTTTCTCCAGATAGTTCTGAGTATTATTTAATAGAAGTAAACCCAAGAGTTTCAAGGTCTTCTGCTCTTGCAAGTAAAGCGAGTGGCTATCCAATCGCAAAGGTGACTGCTAAAATTGCAGTTGGTATGACCTTAGATGAAATTCAAATAGCAAACACTACTGCAAATTTTGCACCAAGACTTGATTACGTTGTTGCAAAATTCCCAAGATTCCCATTTGATAAATTCACCAACGCATCAAACGTTTTAGGAACGCAAATGAAAGCGACGGGCGAAGTAATGGGTATTGGTAGCACTCTAGAAGAGTGTATCTTAAAGTCGGTTAGATCGCTAGAAATAGGCGTGTGCCACTTGTATATGCCAAAGTTTAGTAAACTTTCTACCGAAGAAATTTACGAATACATTAAAGACTTTAGAGACGACGGCTTGTTTGCCGTGACTGAACTTATTCGTCGTGGCGAATCAATCGATAAACTCTATAAGGCAACTAAGATAACCAAACTTTTCTTAGAAAGTTTCAAGAGAATTACCGAAATGGAAGAAATCCTAAAGGAAAAGAAAGACTTAAAGACTTTAGAGTGTGCTAAAAAGTTAGGATTCTCGGATAAGTTTATTGCAAAACTTTGGGACGTAAGCGAACTTGAAGTTTACAATATGAGAGTAAACAACAAAGTGTTCCCAAGTTATTTAATGGTAGACACTTGCCATACTAACGCTTATATTCCGTATTTTTACTCTTCATATTACGGAAAAACTCAAGCAAAACTTGAAAATAAAAAGAAAATCGTGGTGCTAGGCGCAGGTCCTATTCGTATAGGTCAAGGCGTTGAGTTCGACTATTCTACCGTTCACGCCGTTCAAACCATTAAGAAAGCCGGCTACGAGGCAATTATTATAAACAATAACCCCGAAACCGTTTCAACCGACTATACTACGGCAGATAAACTCTATTTCGAGCCGTTAACTCCAGAAGACGTAATGAATATTATTCACTTTGAAAAGCCTGAGGGAGTTATAGCGTCACTCGGTGGACAAACTGCAATCAACCTTGCTAAGCCACTTATGGAAAGGGGAGTTAAAATTATCGGCACGGATTGTGATGCAATCGACAGGGCAGAAGATAGAAAGCAATTTGAAAAATTACTAGAAGACCTTGATATTCCACAACCAAGAGGCGAGGCAGTCACCAAGATTGAAGACGGCGTTAGGGCAGCAGAAGAAATCGGTTATCCCGTACTTGTTCGTCCAAGTTTCGTTTTAGGTGGAAGAGCAATGCAGATCGTTGCAAACGAAACGCAACTTCGCCACTACCTAAAAACTGCCGTTGAAGTAGACGAAGATAAGCCTGTATTAGTAGATAAATACATTATCGGTAAAGAAGTGGAAGTAGACGCTATTTGCGACGGAAAGGACGTGTTTATTCCAGGTATTATGGAACTCGTTGAAAGAACGGGTGTTCACTCGGGCGACTCTATAAGCGTTTATCCATCGTTCAGTATTTCTAACCAAGTAAAAGGCACGATACTTAGATATGCTAAAAAGTTAGGACTTGGCATAGGAATCGTAGGCCTCTATAATATTCAATTTATCGTAGATAAAGAAGATAACGTGTTTATCATAGAAGTAAACCCACGTTCTTCTAGAACCGTGCCTTTCCTTTCAAAATCAACGGGATATAGCCTAGCAGATATAGCAACCGAAGTAATTCTCGGTAGAAGCTTAAAAGAGCAAGGAATATTCACTATGTATCCAGACGAAAAGAAACGTTGGTACGTAAAAGTTCCCGTGTTCTCGTTTAATAAAATAAGGGGATTAGACGCTTACTTGTCGCCGGAAATGAAGTCTACGGGCGAAGCAATTGGCTACGACGATAAACTTTATAGAGCACTATATAAAGCCCTTCAAGCGTCGGGTATGAAGATTCAAAATTACGGAACGGTATTCGTGACCGTATGTGATAGGGATAAGCCCGAAGTATTGCCGTTAATTAGAAGATTTTATAATCTCGGCTTTAATATTGAAGCGACGGCGGGAACGGCAAAATTCTTAAAGTCTAACGGAATAAGAACGAGAGAACTTAAGAAGATAAGCGAAGGAGCAGAAGAAATTTCCAACGCAATCCGTCAAGGACATATAGCGTACGTAATAAATACTAGCGACGTTGCAAACTTTGGACAAAGTCACGACGGAGTGATGATAAGAAGTCTTGCAACCGAAAACAATATAACCATGTTTACGTCTTTCGATACCGTTAAGGTATTACTCGACGTATTAGAAGAAACCACCCTAGGCGTTTCAACTATAGATGCGTAAAATAATAGGGGTTAGGAGCATAAATGGAACAAAGATTTTTTGAAATAAAATCTAATAAAGGGCTAACTGCAGACGTTTTTGAAATGAAACTAGTAGGCGATACTAGCGCAATCACGGCGTCTGGTCAGTTCGTTAATATTAAGATAGACGGCGAATTTTTACGCCGTCCAATTTCCGTTTGCGTCTATACTGACAATGAATTAACC
>JAZOOV010000111.1:0-3095 GCA_045655215.1 Christensenellaceae bacterium
AGGGGTGTTCGGCGAGGATTTCTATATCGAGCTTCAAGACCACGGTATCGCCGAGCAAAAGCAAATTTTGCCCGACCTTATCAAGCTTGCAAGAGAGCTGGATATTCAGCTCGTTGCAACCAACGACGTGCACTATATCGAAAAAGAGGATTCTGAAGTTCAAGACGTAGTTGCTTGTATTAGCACTAAGTCTACTATTGACGATCCTACTAGATTTAAGATGGAAACCGACCAAGCCTACCTAAAAACCCCAGAAGAGATGGAGGCTTTATTTTCCTATATTCCAGAGGCTCTTTCAAATACCGTTGAAATTGCAAAAAAATGCAGCGAAGAGCCTGTTTTTGACTTAAATGCTAAATGTGAACCGATTAGAGACAATTCGCTTATTCCAGGCTACGTTCCAGATAATGGACAAACTCCGTACGAGTTTTTAAAAGACCTTGCTGAGAAAGGACTTAGAGAACGTTATCCCGTGATTACTAAGGAAATTCAGGATAGATTCGACTACGAGTTAAACACTATTCATAGTATGGGCTACGTAGAGTATTATCTTATCGTTTGGGATTTTATTAACTATGCTAAAAGTATAGGAATTTCAGTTGGCGCAGGTCGTGGTAGTGGTGTTTCGAGTATTATTGCATACTCAGTTGGTATTACCGACGTTGATCCATTAAAATACGACCTAGTATTTGAGAGATTTTTAAATATTGAACGTGTAAGTATGCCTGACTTTGATATTGACTTTCAAGACGATAGACGAGAAGAAGTTGTTGAATACGTTAGAAATAAATACGGCGCAGATAGAGTTGCGCAAATCGTCACGTTTGGTACGCTTGCCGGACGTGCTGCTATAAAAGACGTTGGAAGAGTATATAGAGTTCCATATGCCGAAGCTGATAAGATAACTAAACTTATGGACGGAAAAGCGTCTATAAGCGAGACTTTTGGTTTTAAGAAAAACAAAGACGGAGAAGACGTTTCCGTTAAAGAATTAAAGGATATGTATTCTACCGACGAAACGGTTAGAAAAATCGTTGATATGGCAATTCGTGTTGAAGATATGCCAAGACAAACAGGTATGCACGCTGCGGGCGTCGTTATTTGCGCTAAGCCTATAGCAGACAACGTTCCTTTGCAACGAAGTGGGGACGACGTGACCACTCAATTTAATATGAAGCAAGTTGAACAACTTGGTATGCTCAAAATGGATTTTTTAGGACTTAGAACTCTAACCGATATTTCTAAGGCTAAGCAGTATATTAAGGAAGATTTTGGAGTAGAACTTGACTTCCATAAATTAGGTTATGAAGACGAAAACGTATATAAACTAATTGGCGACGGGGAAACGGACGCAGTATTCCAACTTGAAAGCCCTGGGATGAAAAGGTTTATGAAAGACTTAAAGCCGTCTACTTTTGAAGATATTATTGCTGGAATTTCAATGTATAGACCAGGACCAATGGATTCAATTCCAACTTACGTTAAATTTAAGCATAACCCCGAAACTATTACTTATAAACACCCACTTTTAGAGCCAATATTAAAAAACACGTATGGCGTTTTGATTTATCAAGAACAAGTTATGCAAATTTGCCAAAAACTAGGTGGTTTCTCACTTGGTCAATCGGATATAGTGCGTAGGGCGATGGGTAAGAAAAACGTTGACGAAATGAATAGGCAAAAACAAATTTTCATTAATGGTGGTATAAGTGAAAAGGGTACGGAAATAGTAGGTGCAGTTGCTAATGGTGTTCCTGAAAATATTGCTACCGAAGTGTTTGACGAAATGGCGGGTTTTGCTAAGTATGCGTTTAATAAATCTCATGCCGCTGCATACGCAGTTTTATCTTATCAAACGGCTTATCTAAAACGTTATTATCCAATAGAATTTTTCACGTCAATTCTAAACAATAGATTTGATAAAATTGAAGAAACTTCTAAATATTTAACCTATTTAAAGAGCAAAAATATAACTGTATATCCACCGGATATAAATAAGAGCGTAGCATTTTTTAAGTGTGAAAACGGTGGTATAAGATTTGGTCTTGTAGGGCTTAAAAACGTGGGATTGGGCGTAGTAAATCAAATTGTTGAAGAGAGAGAAAAGCACGGCGATTACTCTTCTTTTGCCGACTTTATTAACCGTACTATTGCATTTGGAATAAATAAGCGTCTTGTCGAAAGTTTGATTCTTGCTGGCGCATTTGATTCGTTTAATATAACAAGAAGTTCATTAAACGAAGTTTACGCCGACTATATGGATAGAATTTCAGAAGCCAATAAAAAGAAAAACGATTTTCAAATAAGTTTATTCGGCACGATATTAAAAGAAGACGAGGGGCTAGAACTAGAGATACCGAGCCTTCCTGAGTTTTCTTCTAAAGAAAAACTTATAATGGAAAAAACCGTTGTGGGAATTTATCTTTCGGGACACCCTTTGTCCGACTATAAAGATAAATTCGATAAATTCTCGTTTAATACGGGCGTTTTAGATTACTACGTTGAAGATGAAGACGGAACTAAAACTTTTACCGAAGTTAAAGACGGCGATTTTGTGACTATGGGTGGAATAATTACCGAGTATAAAAACCTTTCGACCAGGGGTGGCTCAACTATGACGTTTGCAAAGGTTGAGGACCTTTATGGGCAAATTGAAGTTATTGTTTTTCCAAAAGTTTACGATAAGGCGAGAACAGTTATAAATAAAGAAGAAATTGTTAAAGTTTCGGGAAAAATTCAAATAAAAGATAACGTAGTTCAAATAATTGCAGACAATCTAGAAAAAATCGAGGTTGAAGAAAATCCTGTTGCCGTGGATCAAGAGTGTCTAGGGCTTATAGTTGATAAAGTAATAGAAGATAAGGTTGATGAAATTTTAGACTTGCTTGCCGACTATCCTGGCGATATAGCCGTAATTTTGGCTATTGGCAATAAAAAATTTAATACGCATTTGTCGATTAGATGGTGCGAGGGGTTAAAGAGTGAATTACTTCAATACTTTAACGAAAAAGATATGATATTTTTTAGAAAAAAGATATAAAATATCAGGTAAAATAATTGATTAAATTTAGCATATTTGTTAAAATATATTTATT
>JAZOOV010000112.1:0-16162 GCA_045655215.1 Christensenellaceae bacterium
TTCATATAAAGGGGGAAGATACTAGTAATAATATTGTTTGAACTAGACGCTATTAACGCAGTTAATATTAGCAAAATAAATGTAATTACAACCGAGTTTTTGGAAAGTAAAAGGGTTATTGCAAATACAAGTAAACTTGCAAGGATAAAGAAAAGGCATTCAATTAATATAACGCTCTTAATTTTATTCGATAGCCAAACGGTTAGAAAACTTGCAATTAGTCCCATTGTTGGAAGTAGTACTGTTAGTAAAATAGAAACTGAATCGGGTAGAGCAAAACTATCTTTCAAAATTTTTGGAACCCACCCGATAAGCCCGTCTTTAACAAGGTTAGTGACAACTGCAAATATTGCAAGACAGGAAATTATTAGCATAATTTGAGCAGACGCTTTGCCTTTCTTAATAGGCTCGTTCTTTTCTTTTTCTATAGAGATTTTCTCTAAAACATCTTCCTTAGCCGTAAACTTATTAAAAGAACAAAGCCAAAAAATTGCCACGATAGGATTAATAATTGCTGGGACGAAGAAAGAAAGGCTAAATACTTTGAGTTCGGTAAAAATTGCACATAATCCGTAAATTATAAGAGTGCCCGTCGCAACCGTCGTTCCCATAATCTTACTTGCCGACGGCATTTTTTCTCTAGGCAAGGTTTCGCTTATTAGCCTTATTAGGCAAGGCCAAAGTAGAGATAACATAAAGCCGTTTATTAGCCATAAATATTTAATTATAAAAAATAATGAAACTGGAACTAATGGAATAAGTGCGTTTATCGTAGACGATAGGATTAGACTTATAAAAACCGTCCACTTAAGGTTATATTTTTTGCAGAAGATTCCGTTTAGCACCATGCCTATTCCGTAGGCGAAAAAAAAGAAAGTGCCAACCATACCCACTTGGTCTTCTAATACCCCAAAGTGTTCCATTAATGGAAGTTTGCTAGCGCTAAAATTAACCTTGCCCAGGTAGGACATACTGTAAACAAGCCAACAGGTTATTAATAAAAAACTACTTTTACTAAATTTTTTTGTCTTCATATCCTTATTCCTATTCCAAAATATTATAAACTTAATAAATTATTAAGTCAATAAAAAACAATTAGCACCGAAATTTTCGGTGCTTTTAATGTTTTAATCAAAATAGCCTTTGTATTTTAGTTCTAAGTTGCTCGATGGAAAGAGATGCTTATATAGTTCTATAAAATAGTCGTCGGTCATAGATGCAATATAGTCGACTACTATTTGGTTTTTATCTTCTTCTTGATAGGGGGAAGTTCTCTTATAATAAGGCTTTTCTACGTAGTTTATATGGTGGGTGAAAATCGTGGAAGACGCGTTGCCGTTTTTAAGGTCTGTAAGCAGTTTATTAAATATTTCTTCCATCATTTTTAGAATAACTAAATCGCTTTCAGTTTGCGATTTATCTAGGTAAATACGCTCGTAGTTAGCCTTTTTTGCCTTATTTAACGCGTTGAAACACTCTTTATCCATTTTAATATACGGCTTATTATAACTGTTTTCGATTATGTTAACTATCAAGTTGTTAACGATTTCAGCGTTGATTACGCCAATTCCCTCATCGCTAAAGGGAAGAGTGGATAGAAGTTTTCCCTTTTCAGCGTCGTGCCTATCTTTTCCTAGATAGGCGATAATATCGGCAATTCTCATAACTGCCCCTTCTAAAGTAAAGGGGATAAGAGAAGTAGAAATTTTAGCGTCAACATAGCAACTTTCTATTTTTTTATCAAACTCACTAAACGTGCAAGGCGAAGAGGGAGAATATTTTTCTAATTCTAGTTCGCCGTTATGCGAGGCTATTCCGTCTAGCGTTTGAAGAGTTAAATTAAGTGGAAAAATCTTATCCAAAACTCTAACCGAGTGGATATTGTGGTTAAAAATTCTACCTGCTTTATTTAAGAAAATTTGGCTTAAAAATCTTTCGCCCGTATGCCCGAAAGGAGTGTGCCCGATATCGTGCCCAATTGATATTGCCTCGATTAAATCAAGGTTAAGGTTTAGGGTTTTGCCGATAGTTCTAGCCGTTCTAGAAACCAACTGAACGTGTAGGGCGCGCCTAGAAATATCGTCGTTTTTATATAGAGAAAAAACTTGCGTTTTATCTGCATAGCGATTGTAAAAAGGGCAGTTTAAGATTTTATCAACGTCCCTAATGAACGCAGAACGCCAAACGGAAGGATAGTCGTGCTCGTTATTCTTTCTTCTAATTGCCTTTTCTTCTTCACAATAAAATTTAGGAAGAGTATTTTCCTTTCTATCTTTAATTATTAAGTTTTCAATATCTTTTGAAAGAGTTTTGTAGTTTGACATAATTACATTATACAATAAATTAGAAAAAAATCAACAAGTATAAAAACTTTATGCTTAAAAACCTTAGATTTTAAGCCTTTATTCTTTCGATTTTCGTATTGACTTTTAAAATAATAAATGCTAAAATTTAACTGATAAAAAATAAAGGAAATAATCTAATGAAATTCGTTTGGGCAGGAAACAGAGAAGAGCAATATTCAAAAAGAATTTTTAAGTTGTCGTTAGAAGAGGCGTGTCAAAAGCTAGTGATTTGCGCAGTAGATTTTTATCGCGTGTATTTGGATGGTGAGTTTAATTGTTTTGGCCCAGAGCGTACGGGCGAAGGGTTTTCTAGAAAACGTGAGATTAACCTAAAGGGAAAAAGGGAAATCGAGATAGAAGTTGCAGGCTACAATCACCTTTGCTACGCTTGTGATAAGCAACCACCGTTTTTTGCTGCAGAAGTATATAGTGATAAGGGCGTAGTTTACGATACCTTTTCCTTTACTTGTTATCAAAGAACGGATAGATATACCGACGTGCCTAGATTTAGTGGACAAAGAACGGGGTTAGAATATATAGATTTAACTTGCGTAAAGGAAATTCCACTAGAAGTTTATTCGGTAGAAGCGCCTACTATATTAGATGGAGTAGGGGACACGGCAAGATATGAAAAGGTAGAATTTAGTTTAGTTAGCCAAGGCGAGTTTAAGGGTTTTGACGACGTTTCGGACGCTTTTTGTGAACTAAACCCTCTAAATCTTGCTTCAAAAGACGGATTTTTTGTTAAAAAAGATTTTTTAGATAAAACGGAAAAGGGATATAGCGAGATAAACTTTTCGCTAGAAAACGAGCGCACGGGATTTATTAAGTTTAATATAAAGGCAGAAGAGCAAGTGGAGTTTTTTGCCGTTATGGAAGAGTACCTTATAGATGGAAAGTGGCATTTCCGTCGTTCAGGGTGCAACGAGTTGGTGGTTATAAAAGTGCCAAAAGGCGAGTGGGAAGTTCAAACTTTCGAGCCGTACGCGTTTAAGCACTTAAAAATTATATATAATGGAAAGGTGGAAATTACACCTAGTCTAATCACCTACGAAAACGACCTAGCAAACTTTATCACGCTAGAAGGGGATAACGATATTGCAAGAGTTTACTTTGCAGCGCAAAACACATTTAAGCAAAACGCCGTAGACCTATTTACCGATTGCCCGGGAAGAGAAAGGGCAGGTTGGCTTTGCGATAGTTATTTTACGGCAAAAGCAGAGCAAGTTCTTATGGGCAGTAATTTAATAGAACGCGCCTTTTTAGAAAATATAATTTTAAGTAAAACCCCTGAAATCGATAGTAGAATGCTACCAAAGAGTTTCCCATCTGAAAACAGAGAAAACCAATATATTCCAAACTGGGCGTTGTGGTTTATTATGGAGTTAAAAGACTACTATGATAGAACGGGCGATAGAAGTTTAGTTGACCTTGCTAAAGATAGAGTTTATGGGCTACTTGATTTCTTTTTGGAGTATGAAAACGAATTTAACCTTTTAGAAGACTTACAAGGTTGGGTTTTCGTAGAGTGGAGCGTTTGCAATAACCCCGAGTATACTAAGGGCGTAAATTATCCCTCAAATATGCTATACTATGCTTGTCTTTCGGCTGTTGCGTCGCTCTATGATGACAAAGAGTTAGATAACAAGGCAAGAATTATAAAAGAAAACATAATAAAACAATCCTTTAACGGTGAGTTTTTTATAGAAAACGCCGTTAGAGAAGATGGAA
Source organism: Christensenellaceae bacterium (assembly GCA_045655215.1). GTDB lineage: Bacteria > Bacillota > Clostridia > Christensenellales > Borkfalkiaceae > UBA1259. The sequence goes on from JAZOOV010000112.1 coordinate 4,077, forward strand.
AACTTAAGCCCATAAAAGACCATTTGTCTGAAACTTGCCAATATTACGCGCTATTTTTTAATATTAGACCGAGCGCCGAGTTTGAAGAAAAAATGATTACTAAGTTTGGTCCAAAAAGAAAAGACGGCGTTTATTTAGAAGTTGCAAAAAGTAATATATTTATCGGCAACTACTTGAGATTTTTCTATCTACTAGAGAAAAATGAAACCGAAAGAGTGCTAGAAGAGATGACTTCTTATTTTAGAGAAATGGTAGATAAAACTGGAACTTTGTGGGAACACGATAGCCCGAAAGCAAGTTGCAATCACGGGTTTGCTTCGGTTGCTTGCCCTATAATTTTAAGATGCGTTGCAGGTTTTAACGGAATTAAAAACGGCAAGCCAATATTTTTAGATATTGAAAAAGCCAAAACCTACGGCTTAAAAATTAAAGTAAAAGAATAAAATAAGGCAGGTTATTCCTGCCTTATTTTATTCTTAAGATTATTTATCTTTATTGAAGTTGCAGAAAAAGTCCGTGCTAGATGCCGTATAGGGAACTCTTCCTACTTGGGTATTATCCACCGTTCTGTTGCGTAGTTCTTTGACAGGATTAGGAGCCGTTTCAAAGCGATAGTCTTTGCCATAGCCACGAATATGTTTATCTATAACTAGGTGGCTTGGAACGATTTCAATAGTTGGGTTTATGATGTTTTGATATTGGAAAAAGTTTGCGTCACTCGGTAGTTCGCTAAGTTTTACGTAGTCGTCTAAAAGTCCGGTAAATTGCACGGTAGTATCCAAAATATCGCGAACGTATTGAATATTCTCGTGCAAAGAAATAGGAGCGGGAAACTCGCCGTCTGGAATTACTTCTTGCCAAGTTTTGCCCTCGTATTTTTCTAAGAGTTCGCAGGCTTTCTTGAGATGAGAAATCTCTATTTCAAGGTTTTCTTCCCACAATGATTTTACGTAGGCGTCAGTTTCAGTGACCATACACGACCAGTAGAGATAGCATTCGCAATATTCGTGCCACAATAGCATTTCAAGCCATGAAGCGCTTGAGTCCATAAGTGACTCGTATTGGGTGACGTGCTCTTCCTCTACTTGAGCAATTTCCATATAAACCTTGCGCGCTAAATCGTTGGTTGCAAGATTGGTTATATTCATATAGTAATTCATCGTTTGTTGTTCGGCGGCGGTTATTATCATAGTGTTTAACACCGTTTGCTTATCTGCCGTCTTTGAATTTATTCCACGCTTTACGTTATCTTTATTAAAGCGATGGTGGGCAATAGTAGGTCTGCCCGGCATAATCTCGGTGTATCTTCCAACTAATCTTTCGGCCTTAATTCCCTCGTCCATCTCTAAAAGGTTAGCGTAGCGATATAAGTGGTCAAAATCTTCTAATAGTGCAAAGTCCAGCGCTTTTTTTACGTAGCAATCGCTTTCTCTTTTGGCTAGTTCTGCAGTTAAGTCAACGGCTAGTTGCTCGTAGCCTATTGTGTGTTCTAGGGCGCTTTCGTCACAAGGTTTTAATAAAGATATTTTTATTTGTTGTTGCTTTTCAATCGAACGGGTGACGGCTAGTTCTCTTCGCAAATCGTTATCGGTGACGTGACGCGCCATATTGTGCGAAAACCAGTTTGCTTCAAATTCTGTGCCGTTCATAAGTATTATTCTCGTTTTTGTGTAAGGGTCTACTTCGTGTTTATCGTAGGCTCTTGGATAAAGTTGTTTCCAATTTTGAAAACTACTTAGTAGATTAATAGGTTTTTCATTAAACGGATTCATAAATTCCCCCTTTTTTGCTTTCCGTGTATTTTATGAAAAGAAATAAAAAAAGGTGAGAACTACTAGTTGGCAAGACTTTGCTTGTTGATTTTTTCATATATTTATGCTATCCTATAAAAAAAGATTAAAAGGGCTTTGATTATATATGAGTGAAGAAAAAAAATTCGTGCTCATTACGGGCGCAAACGGTGGAATGGGAAAAGCCTTCACCTGCTTGCTACTAGAAAAGGGATACTCGGTTATCGGGTTAGATATAGTAGAGGGAGAAGAAAAGGAAAACCTCTGTTTAGTTAAAGCCGATTTAACCGATTTTTCGAGCGTAAAAAATGCGTTTAATAAGGTAAGGGAAATTACCGATAATCTCTACGCGATAGTTCACTTTGCGGGCATTTACTCGCTTGATTCTTTGGTGGAAATTCCTAGTGAAAACTTTGAAAAAGTTATAAAATGCAACCTTTTTAGTGCATTTTTCGTTAATAAGGCGTTCTTTCCACTACTAGATAAATCTAGCAAAATTATAATGATAACTAGTGAACTTGCCCCGCTTTACCCATTGCCGTTTACAGGGCTTTATGGAGTTAGTAAGGGGGCACTAGACAAGTACGCATATTCTTTGCGTATGGAACTACAACTTTTAGGAATTTCCGTTTCCGTTTTAAGAGCGGGGGCTGTGGATACTAATATGCTTGGTGTTTCTACAACGGCGCTAGACAGATTTTGCGAGAACACGAAAACCTATTCTTGCAACGCTAAAAGGTTTAAAAAAATTGTAGATAGGGTGGAGGCTAGAAAAATTTCTCCACAAAAACTTGCAAAAAAGACTTATAAAATTTTAGAGAAGAAGCGCCCAAAATTTGCCTACAAAATAAATAGAAATCCACTTTTATTGCTACTAAATATTTTGCCAAAATGCTTTCAACTGTGGATAATAAAGAAAATATTAAAGTAAAGCAAAAAAACTCTTCGTGAAATTCACGCAAGAGTTTTTATTTTTTGTTTATAATTTTTCCCTTTGGGTATAATAACTAAAAAAAGGGGGAAATTATGCAAAAAATTAATCCGTTTAACGAAAAAACCAAACCAATAGAAAAAAGTTATGAGAGTTTTAAAAAACTTGCCTTAAAACCATACGATAGTAAAAGCACGAGTCCGTTTACTAAGGTTAGAATTATTCTAATGAACGGCACGGAGTTTGAGGCAAACTGGTTTTCGCACCAATTTTCAAGGCATTGCCCTGATAACGATCTAAGAAGAGAAATCGCGCTTATTAGAAGAAGAGAACAACAGCAACAAAAAAAGATAGCGTCTTTAAAGCCGATAGACGAAACCATCCTGCAGCACACCATTGGCTACGAACAACTAGCCGTAGAACTTACGGCAATTCTAGCGCAAAGAGCAACTGATCCTAAGGTTAAAAATGCGCTTAACTTTGCTCTTTTAGAAGACTTCGACCACGTTTTTAGATATGCTAATCTTTTGGAGATGGACGAAGGGATAAAGGCGGAAAATCTTTTAGGCTATTACACCGAAGTTATGCCGGGTAGACCTACCATTTCCGAGCATCGCTACCCTGCGGACGAGATTAAAAACTATATTAACTCTAAAAAGGCAGACCTATTTACCAAGTTGACCGTCAATATTATAACTGCTGCCGAGCAACAAACTATGAACTTTTATATGAATCAAGCAAACTTCTATCCAAGCGAGTTAGGGCGAAACCTTTATAGCGAAATTGCTATGATAGAAGAAGAGCACGTTTCTCAATACGGAAGTTTAATCGACACTAACTGCTCGTGGCTAGAGTGCTTAGTTATGCACGAGTATACCGAGTGCTATTTGTATTATAGTTGTTTTGAAGACGAGTCTAATGAGAATATTAAAAAACTATGGTACGAGTTCTATTTAGAAGAGTGCGCGCATCTTCAAAAGGCAAGTAAACTTTTAGAAAAGTACGAAAATAAAGACTATATGGAACTTTTCCCTACTGGGGCAGAGTTTCCAGAACTTCTTAAGTTCGGCGAAAACAAAGAATATGTTAGAAAGGTTCTTAAAGAAACCGGCAACTACACAGCCGATAAGGAAGACTACGTTAGAGTGGACAAATTAAATGAAAAAGCACCGTTTTTTAAGTATAATCAAACGGCAACTAAGCCAACCGAGTTTATCGCTTCGCATAAGGTTATTGAAAAGCATATAGAAAAGTGTGGCAAGGACTATAGATATGAAGATAAGCCAAACCCAATCACTTCGCTTAGAGATAGAAAGGTTGATAACGTAGATTACGGAAGAAAATAAAATTTTCCCTTTAGGATTTCCTAAAGGGATTTTTAATTAAAAGGCTTGAAAAAACTTTCCCTTAGTAGTAATATATAAAAAAGGAGAATTATGATAAGAGTAGCGTTTATTTGCCACGGCAATATTTGTAGAAGCCCTTTGGCAGAGTTTTTATTTATTAAAAAATTAAAAGAGAAAAATCTTCAAGATAAATTCTACGTGGAAAGTTTCGGCACTAGTTATGAAGAGCATAATAACCCAGTCTATCCACCCGTTAGAAGTATTCTAGCAAGGCTAAATATCGACTGCAGTAAAAAAAGGGCGCAAACCATAGAAAAGGGGCAGTACGACGACTTTGATTACTTTATTTGTATGGATAGTTTAAACTTAAGAAATCTAATGAGAATCTTTACAGAAGATAAGGAAAAAAAGGTGTATAAACTCCTTGATTTTGCCTATGGGGGCGACGTTGCAGACCCTTATTATTACGGTGGTTTTGACAAGGTAAAAGAAGATATTGATAAGGGGCTTGAAGGCTTACTAAAATTTTTTTCAAAAATTTAAAAAAACTATTGACAACGCAAGGCGGTTAATATATACTAGCCCTAAGAATAGGCTTATTCACAAAATAACACTTAAGCCTTTCGGGGTAAGATTATGCGAGCAAGCAAAGAAAAAGGTCGACCGTTTTTAGCAGATAACAATCTTCCAGATTACGAGAAATATTTTACTTCTAATAGAGAGAGAAAGGGAAAATCGGGGTTCTTGAAAATGATTTTCAAGATAAATTGTGTGCCGATTATTCTTTCTCTTTTTGTTTACTTAATTCAAGCGTTGCCAACCTTTGTCACGCCAATTTTAACGGCTGAAATTATAAATATCGTGACAAACGCTCTAAAGGTCGGTTCGCTTGCCACCGAAGGTTTACATAGAATGATAATCTATGCGGGCATTATAGTAGTTTGCTTAATTCAAAACGTGCCGACTACTAGGCTTCGTTGGAGAATAGTTAGCCGTATGCTAAGAAAAACTAGCGCAGGCATAAAGAGTTCGGTAGTTAGAAAAATGCAAAAACTCTCTATGGTCTATCATAAGGATATAGAGTCTGGAAAAGTTCAGTCTAAATTCATTAAAGACACCGAAGAAGTCGACATGTTTTTATCCCTACTAATGCATAGTCTTATACCGACCATTATTTCTTTAATCGTTTACATAGTTATATCGATTGTGAAAAATGGAACAATCTCTCTGTTTTTCTTGGTAGTAGTCCCTATAAACGTTATTTTAACTATGGCGTTTAGAAAGAAAATAAGAAAGAGTAATCACGATTATAGAGTTAGTACTGAGGCAATGAGTTCTAAACTGTCTACTATGATTGAAATGATTCCCGTCACCAAATCTCACGGGTTAGAGGATACCGAGATTAACATTGTTAATAAAAGCATAAAAAAGGTGGCTATTTCCGGTATTGAAGTGGATAAAACTACTGCAAATTTCGGAGCATGGATGTACGTTGTTTCAGCCCTTTTATCTTCGTGTTGCCTATTCTTCTCTTCATTTTTAGCCCTTAAGGGAATAATCGAAATTGGCGATATACTTTTATATCAATCACTTTTCGGCTCGATTAGTGGTTATACCCTTTCTCTAGTAAACGCCCTTCCACAAATCTCTAGGGGAACGGAGGCAATTTCTTCAATTTCCGAGATTATGACGGCTAAAGACGTAGAGATTGCGTTTAACAAAGTTAAAGTTCCCGATATTGAGGGAAATATTGAGTTTACTAACCTTTCTTATCGTTATCCAAATACCGAGATAGACGTTCTAGATGGCTTTAACCTTTCGGTTAAAAAGGGCGAGTGCATAGCAGTCGTTGGAAGTTCAGGAAGTGGCAAGAGTACCCTAATGAATATGATTATCGGCTTTATGATGCCAACTTCTGGGGATTTAAAGATAGACGGAAAATCTATAAAAGATATAAACTTGCAAGAGTATAGACACCACGTTTCAGTAGTTCCACAAAATAGCATATTGTTTTCGGGCACTATTAGAGAAAATATAACCTACGGATTATCTCACTATACTGAAGAAGATTTAGATAGAGTTATAAAAATGGCAAACTTACATGACGTTATCGAAGAAATGCCAAACGGACTAGACACCAATATAGGTGAACATGGTGGAAAACTTTCGGGTGGGCAACGGCAGAGAATAACTATTGCTAGGGCGCTTATAAGAAATCCAAAAATACTAATTTTAGACGAGGCGACTTCGGCGCTCGATAATATCTCGGAATTTCACGTTCAAAAGGCTATTGCCTCAAGTATTGTAGGAAGAACTACATTTATAGTGGCGCATAGGCTTTCAACAATTAGAGATGCCGATAGAATAGTCGTTCTAGAAGAAGGTAAAATAGTGGAAACGGGCACTTTTGAAGAATTGATGGCGAAAAAAGGCAAATTCTTTGAACTTAAAAATCTAAGCGACGTGGCAACTAAATCTATAGAAATGTAAAACATTAAAAAAGCAACTTATATTAGTTGCTTTTTTTATACTTATATTACGATTGACAAAAGGGCGTGTAGATGATATTATTATATTATTGAATTAACGAGGAAAAATTTATGATAGTTTTAAGAGACGTTTTTAAGACTTACAGGTCCAAAAAAGGAACGGATTGCACGGCGCTAAAAGGCGTTAGTTTATCTTTTCCAAGCAAGGGCTTGTTTTTTATTTTAGGAAAGAGTGGAAGTGGTAAAAGTACGCTACTTAACGTGCTTGGTGGGCTTGATAAGGCTGATAGTGGCACGATTTCATATAAAGGCAAGACGTTTGACGATTTTACCGAGCGCGACTTTGAAAACTATAGAAACCAAGAGATAGGTTTTATCTTCCAAGACTATAACCTAATAGAAGATTTCGACGTTGCAACTAACGTAGAAATTGCGCTAAGACTTCAAGGTGAAAAGGATAAGGAAGGCAACGCTGAACTAGTTGAAAATGCACTTAAAACGGTAGGGCTTGAGGGCTACGGAAAGAGAAAGGTTAACGAACTTTCGGGTGGTCAAAAGCAACGTATCGCTATCGCTAGAGCAATCGTTAAAAACTCTTCGTTTATTCTTGCAGACGAGCCGACCGGCAACCTTGACTCTGAAACGGGTGAAGAGGTTTTTAATCTCTTAAAAGAAATTTCTAAGGAAAAATTAGTTGTAGTAGTTTCTCACGACCAAGAGAACGCACATAGATTCGGCGAAGGAATAGTTGAAATTGCCGATGGAAAGGTGGTTTGCGATTGTGAATTCCAAAAAGGAAAGGAAAAGGAAGAGAAGTTAGAGTTTAATAAACAAGCGAAAATGCCGTTTAGTTATTCAATTAGACTTGCTCTTCGCAACTTAACGCAGAAAAAGTTTAAGACTATAATCACCATTATTTCCACCGTTATAATGCTTATGTTTACTTGTGGAATGCACGTGTTCTTTGACTTTAATAGTGAAAGAGATATTTATTACACGGCAAAAGACAACAACATTTCGCAATTTACTCTCGAAACGTTGGGGGCTTCGCAGTACACCGGTGGCTTCATGATGATGGGTTCTATCGACAATTTTAAGGTGTACGATTATCTAGAGAATAATTCGGCAGTAAAGTACGCGTCTGGACACTCTATTAAGAATTTTAATTCGGCGTCTATTTACTATAAGGACAAAACTAATCCCGAAGACATGGGCACTCACTACGAAGTGACGATTAACGGATATATTATTAAAACCGAGCAAGACGTTATAGACCTTGGCTTAGAACTCTATGAAAATAGCGAGTTTAATGAAAACGGCGTTTACCTATCCGACGTTTGTTATAAAATATTTAGAAAGACGGGCGCTGATATCTACTATCAAGAAGAGGGCGAAATATTGCCTACGCCTTGGACGGGGGATGAGAGTAATTTTGCTAATCTTTCGGGTAAAATTTTATATAAAGGTGGAAAGGCTTTCTTAATTAACGGAATAATTAAGTCGGGGTTAATAGATTTAGTCACCGACGGAGAGTTTGACTATCAACTATACTTTAACACAAGACCAGATCTAAAGCAAAAGATGACTGCTAAAAATATAGCAGGTGCATTGTTTATGACAAGATCTACTTATAACGTTATTTCCGGAGAAATAAGCACGAACAATGGAAATAGGGGATTTGGTTATAGCGTAAAGGTTGGCGACATAGAGAAGAAATTGACCGATGGTTTTTGCACTCACTTAGGATATGGTATTAGAGTGTTTACGGAAGAAGGATTAAGACAAAACGTGCCAAGTCTTATGGGTACGGAAGTTTTATTATCCGTTTACGCATACAACGAGTTGTTCCCAGACAATAAACTTCCAGAATACTCGGCAGAAGATATGGAGCAGTTGGGTATAAAGGAGGAACAGTTAGGCACGCCTACTCACTTTGGCGAAGAGTTGGATTTGCGCTTTACAAAAGACACCATTGATAAAAACTTTTACGTAGGCGACAAACTAATTCTTAAAGGCGTTTACTATCCAAACGATTATAGCCTAAATCAATTCCTTTACTTAAGAGATTCGCAAAATCTTCCTAAAGATGAAGACTATAAGTTAGTATTTAACAACGAAAATATCTTGATAAACGTCGTTAACCAAGCAAAAATGAAAGACGTTATCGCCGAACTTAGACAAAACTATTCAACGGGTATTAGTGGCGAACTAGGTTCTACTCTATATATGTTTGAATCTATGGCTAAGCAACTAGCAAGCATATTCTTGGTGCTACTAGTGGTTGCACTTGCAACGTCGGTACTTCTTTTAATTAACCTTATTTCTTTCGGTGTTTCTGCTAGAACTAAGGAAATCGGTATTCTAAAAGCGCTTGGAACTAGCAGTAGCCAACTTAAAAAGACCTTTATATTAGAAACCTTAGTGCTTGCGTTTATAGCCTTCCTACTTGGATTCGGCGTTGCAACTTGGTTCGTGGGATTTGCTAATACGTCCATTATGGTCAACTCAGTTGGTGGAATGGTGGGAATGACTTTCTTCGTTCTAACGCCCGTGTCATATTCGTTTATGGTTATTATGACCTTTATAGTTATGCCACTACTAGCGTTTATCCCACTATTTAGAATTACTAGATTAAACCCTGTAGACGCAATTAAAAAGTAAAAAAACATAACAAAAAGCCCTACTAAGTTAGTAGGGCTTTTAATATTTTTAAATTTAGTTTTGGCTAATTAAAGAGTTTCTTTAACTGCGTCTACTACTGCTTGAGTGGTGAAGCCGAATTTTTCAAACAACTTCTTAGCAGGTGCTGAAGCGCCGAAAGTGTCAATACCAACAATCTTTCCGTCAAGACCAACGTATTTATACCAACTCATAGTTGCGCCTGCCTCAACGGCAACTCTTGCGCGTACTTTAGATGGAAGAACGCTCTCCTTATATTTTTCGCTTTGAGCCTCAAAGTCTTCAACGCAAGGCATTGAAACTACTCTAACGTCAATTCCTTCTTCCATTAACGCTTTCTTAGCGTCCATAGCGAGAACTACTTCACTGCCGGTTGCCATAATGATAGCGTCTGGAACTTTCTTTGTTGAATCAGCAAGGATATATCCACCCTTAAACGCCTTTTCGCCAGAACCTTCAAGTTGTGGAAGAGTTTGTCTTGACAAGAATAAGCAAGATGGATTTTTGCCGGTAATAGCGCTAATCCAAGCGGCAGTAGTTTCTCTGCCGTCAGCAGGTCTATAAACTCTAAGATTTGGCATTGCACGAAGTCCTGCAAGGTGTTCGATAGGTTGGTGGGTAGGTCCGTCTTCACCAACGCCGATTGAATCGTGGGTTAGAACGTAGATAACAGGAATTTCCATAATAGCAGACATACGCATAGCGTTTTTCATATAGTCAGAAAAAACTGCAAAGGTTGCGCAGTATGGAATTAAGCCACCGTGTAAATACATGCCGTTTGCAATTGCAGCCATGGCGTGTTCACGAATACCGAAAGCCATATTTGAGCCACTCTTGTCAACTGCAGAATATCCACCACGAGCCTTAATGTTAGTTTTATTTGCAGGTGCTAAGTCTGCACTTCCACCTATTAGGTTTGGAACGTATTTAGCAAGTTTATTTAATACGGTGTTGCCGTAGCCTCTCGAAGCGTCGTCCTTTTCATAAGTCCATAGTTCTTCGATAGATTTTAGGTCTGGAAGTTTTTTCTTCTTCCAATCGATATATTCTTTAGCAAGTTCAGGATATTTTTCAGCGTAATCTTTGAAGAGTGATTTCCATAATCTTTGAGCTTTTCTGCCCTTGTTAGCAAACTTCTTGCAATGCTTGAATACTTCTTCTGGAACTTCAAAAGCAGGGTAATCCCAACCGAGATTCTTTCTTAAGGTTGCAACGCCTTCTTCGCCTAAAGGAGCGCCGTGACAACCTGCTTTTCCTTGTAAGTGTGAGCCGAAACCAATTTCAGACTTGCAAATAATTAGTGATGGTTTTTCCTTTTCTGCCTTAGCCTTTTTGATTGCACGGTTAATTGCACCTAAATCATTAGCGTCCTTAACCTTAATAACTTGCCAGCCGAGAGCCTCGTGGCGTTTGCCAACGTCTTCGGTGAAGGTAATATCGGTTGAACCTTCGATAGTTATATCGTTATCGTCGTAGAACACGATAAGTTTGCCGAGTTTTAGAGCGCCTGCAAGTGATGCCGCTTCGTTTTCAATACCTTCTTGCATACATCCGTCGCCACAGAGAGCGTAGGTGTAGTGGTCAACGATAGGGAAGCCTTCTCTATTGAATTTGTTTGCTAGATAATCTTCAGCAATAGCCATACCAACTGCGTTTGCAATACCTTGACCGAGTGGACCGGTAGAAGTTTCAACGCCAGGGCATACGCCGTATTCTGGGTGACCTGCCGTGCGACTGCCTAATTGACGGAAGTTCATAATATCTTCCTTAGTTAAGCCAAAGCCGAATAGATAATAGAGAGAGTAGTCTAGCATAGAAGCGTGTCCTGCAGAGAGAACGAATCTATCTCTATTGTCAAAAGCAGTGTCTTTTGGATTAAATACCATATTGGTAAAAATTGAGTAGCCTATCGGAGCAGCGCCAAGTGGCATGCCGGGGTGACCGGAATTAGCCTTTTGGATTGCTTCTGCCGAAAGCACGCGAATTGCGTTTACGGTAGTTTGTTTAATATTATCCATATAATCCTCCAAAAAGGGCGTAGAAACAAGTTTGCCCTATATTTTCTCTTGTTATATTATATAGCAAACGAGAAGTATTTTCAAGCCTTTTTCAAGTCTTTTTAGGTAAAATATTATAAAAAACTTGACATATTCTCTCTCGCCGTGTTTTAATAAAATAGTATTAGTATGTATTTTAATAATATTAGTATTATTTATGGTCGTAGTTATAAATTCTGCGCATACTATTATCGTTTTTAGTCAAAAAGGATGGTTTTAATGAAAAACGTTATTTTGATGATTGGAGAAGGGTTCCAATCTTTTGAACTTCAACCTTGGCAAGTGTTTTTAGGTGTAGGCTTATCACTTTTGTTGCCGTTAACTTTTTACGTGTTGCGTTCAATCGGTTTATATAAACTAGGGAAAAAGGAAAAGGTAAAAAATTCTTTTCTCGCTTGGATTCCGCTCGCTTGGGTGTACGTTGCAGGTAAAGTTATGGGCAAGGTTTCGCTCGGTGGAAAGGTTATCAAAAATTTTGCCATTATCTTAACCGCAATTTTCGTTATGAGTGAAGTTTTATATCTAACTTCCCAATTTTTAGCATATTTTCCACTAATTGGCTACTATTTGCAAGGTGGTCAAGTATATTACTGCGAATACGGAGTAATAGAGAGTGGTGGAGTTCCAGCGTATCTACAACAATATTATTTCGACGGACAATTTTTCGTGGACGGAATAATTTATCCCTATTCAAACGTTAGAGTAGTAGGTTTAATTTATACTATAATTTCGTACGTTGGTATTCCGTTTGACCTTCTTTCTACGGTGGGACTTGCCATTGCTTATATTGGAAT